>CALLCO010000277.1 GCA_937998695.1 Candidatus Ozemibacteraceae bacterium | reverse complement strand
TGTTGGCCAGTTCGGTCGGCATATCGAGTTCGCGGCATAGGCGTTCCTGTTGGCGCAGCCGTTCGAGCGAGGCGCGCGGGTCGGCCGGGTCGCGGGCGAAGGCGGTCTTCTCGGCGAGCTGGGCCTGGAACCGCTTCCAGTCGGCGGTATCGATGGGGGCTTGTTGAGGGCTACCGGGCGGATGGACCGCCTCGAGCACCGAGCGGATCTGGCTGGACAGCGTGTGCAACCCGTGGCTGCGGGCCAGCCGGTAGGCCTCGTTGACCAGGTCCATGGCTTCGCGGGTGCGATCGAACTTCTTGGCCATGACCTCGGCCTGGGTGGCCATGGCGCGGGCCAGACCCGCTTTCAGGCCCAGTTCCCGGCAGATCAGCTCCTGCTCCTTGAGCAGGCCCAGGGCCCCGTCGAGGTCGCCGCGACGTTCGAGGATCAGGGCCTGCTGCCCGAGGGCGGCCTGCAATCCGGCCTTGATGCCCAGTTCGCGGCAGATCGCCTCCTGTTCCTTGAGCAGGCTCATGGCCGGTTCGAGGTCGCCCTTCGCCAGCAGGATGGCGGCCTGGTACTCGAGGGCCCGCTGCAGGCCCGACTTGTAGTCGAGGCCGCGGCAGATCTTCTCGACCTCGCGCAGGAGGGTCATCGCCCCGTCGGCATCGCCGCGTGCCCGCAGGATCTGCGACTGGCTGCACAGCACGCGCTGCAGGCCTTCTTTATGGCTCAATTCGCGGCAGATCTTCTCGCCTTCGCGCAGTTTGGCCATGGCCAGATCGAAGTCGCCGGACGCCTGCAGAATGGCCGCCTGCCCGCACAGCGAGACCTGCAGCCCCTCCTTGTAGCCCGACTCGCGGCAGATCTTCTCCTGTTCCTGGAAGAGGGCCATCGCGCGCAGCATGTCGCCGCGGTTGCGGTGGATCACCGCCTGGCTGCCGAGGCTGGCCTGCAGCCCTTCGCGATAGCCGGCCTGGCGGCAGATCGCCTCCTGCTTGCGGAACAGGGTCATCGCCCCGTCGAGGTCGCCGCGCACCAGCAGGATGATGCCTTTGTTGTAGAGGGCGATCTGGAGGCCGTCCTTGAGGCCCATCTCCAGGCAGATCTTTTCCTGCTCGTCGAGCAGCTGCAGGGAGCGGGTCCAGTCGCCGCGGGCCCGGCAGATGACGGCCTGCCCGCCCAGGGCCTGCTGCAGACGGTCACGCAACCCCAGTTCCCGGCACAGGCGTTCCTGTTCGCGGAAGAGGGCCATCGCCCCCTCGACGTCGCCCCGGAAATACAGGATGTGGGCCTGGTAGCCCATCGAAGCCTGCAGGCCCATCTTGAGCCCCAGCTCGCGGCAGAGGCGTTCCTGCTCTTTCAGGAGGGCGAGGGCGCCGTCGAGGTCGCCGCGGGCCTTCAGCACCAGCGCAAGGTGTTCGAGGGTGCGCTGCAGGCCCGAACGCAGGCCCATCTCGCGGCAGATCCGTTCGGCCTCGCGCAGCAGGGCGAGAGCGCCGTCGAGATCGCCCTGGTCGCGCAGAATGGTGGCCTGGATGCACAGGCTGCGCTGCAGTCCTTCGCGGAAGGACAGGTCGCGGCAGAGTTTCTCGGCCTGGCGGGCCATCTCCATGGCGGCGGCCAGCCGGCCCCGTTCGCGCAGGATGGTGGCCTGGCCGCCGAGGGCGATGGTCAGCCCCTCGCGGTGGCCGATCATGCGACAGAGGCGCTCCTGTTCCCCGAAGAGGCGGGCCGCTTCGTCGAGGTCGCCGCGGGAGCGGGCGATCGAGGCCTGCCCGCCGATGGCCGCCTGCCGACCGGCGGGGTCGCGGCTGTCGGCGAACAGGGCTTCGGCCTCCCGAAAGCGGGCGAGGGCGGCGGTCAGGTCGCCCCGGGTGCGCAGGACGGCGGCCTGCAGGTTGAGGCAGGTGGCCAGCCCCCGGCGGGAGCCGAGGTCGCGGGTCAGGCGCTCGACGGTGGCGAGGAGCTCCAGGGCCAGGTCGAGGTCGCCGGCCGCCCGCCGGCACATGGCCTGGCCGAGGTAGGCGTCGGTCAACCCCGCCAGGCGGCCGAGGGAGCGGGCGACCAGCTCCTGGCGCCGAAAGACGGCCAGCGCCCCGGGCAGGTCGCCCTGGCTGTAGAGAGCCGCGCCCAGACTGCCCAGACAGCGCTCGAGGCCGAACCCGTCGCCGGCTGCAGCATACCGGGCCAGTGCGTCACGGAAGAGGGCGGCGGCCTTGTCCCAGGCGCCGCGGGCGTGGGCGATGATGGCCAGGGCCCGGTGGCAGCCGGCCAGCCCGCGCAGATGGTCGCCCGACCGGAAGCGGCTTTCGAGCTCGAGCAGGAGGGGCTCGGCCTCGGCGAAATCGCCCTGGCGGAAGAGATGATGGGCCAGGTCTTCCAGGGCGGGCAGGGCCTCGGCCCCGGCCGGCCGCTGCCGCAGGTGCCGGACGAAGCGTCGGTCGAGGTCGAGGGCCTTCTCGGGCAGGCCGAACTCGCGCAGGAAGCTGGCCAGAGGGGGCAGGAAGGGCAGATACTTCTCGGGTTCGAGCAGCGGGCGGGCATAGGCTTCCAGGGCCCGGAACGGCGAGTGCCGCTCCAGGATGCGCCACAGCCGCACCGCCTCGAGGTGGTCGGTCAGCACGAGGTCGGCGAAGGTGTCGAGACCGGCCAGCCAGCGGGCGAGGGGTTCCCAGGCTGCCTGGGCCGCCAGCAGCCAGCCGTATTCCTCGAGGTGACGGGGCCCCCGGTCGACGGAGCGGAACAGGGTCACCTGCCTCTCCCGGCGGGCGAACAGGTGTTGCTCGGAGAACAGGAACCGCCGGCGGATGGCTTCCCCCAGCGCTTCGTGGGCCAGGGTCCAGCGACCGCCCTGGACCAGGACGAGCGGCTCCAGCAGGCGGCGCACCGGGGCCCACTGCACGTAGGGCAGGTCGGTCTCGCCGGGGCCGAGCAGGGCCTGCAGTTCGTCCTCGTCGAGGCCGGCCCGCGAACAGGCCAGGGCGCTCAACGCCTCCCGGATGGCGCCCGGCGTGGCGGGCGGGGTGGCGTCGTCGAGCCGGGCCAGCACCAGGTCGAGCAGGTCGCCCGGCCCGAAGGCGGGGGCGACGTCGATGGGCAGGCGTGGCCCTTCGCCCGGCCCCGGCGGGAAGAGCTGGAGCGTGTCGAGGAGCAGGGTGAGAAACAGCGGGTTGCCCGCCGCTTCCTCCCGCAACAGGCGGTCGCACCGCGGTGGCAGGGGGGCGAGGCCGCGGGCGGCAGCGGTCAGTTCGAGGAGGGCCTGGCGCTCGGCCCGCTCCAGTTGCGGGATCGGCGCCAGCGGGCACCCGAGGTGGACCAGGTCGGTGACCGGCGGCCGGTCGGTCTGCCCGGTCAGGATCAGGCGCAGATTGGGGGGCAGCGGGGCGGTCAGCCATTCGGGCAGGCGCTGGTCGCCTTCCTCATGCCAGAGATGAACGCCGTCGAGGACGAGGATGGCGCGACCCCAGGGAGCGGCCAGGTGGAGCCACTCCAGCACGCTCTGACGCAGGGTGTCGGCGGTCGGCGGCGTGGGCGTGGGCAGGCCGAACCGGGCGGCCAGGGCCTGGTACAGCCGGCGATACAGGAAGAGATCCTGGGCCGCCTCATTGGTAACTTCGAGGTGATGGACGAAGACGAACTCGCCGGGGTGGGCGGCCCGGTGATGGGCTACCCAGTTGGCCACCAGGGCGGATTTGCCGCTACCAAGGGGGCCGGTGACCAGGAGGGGGCGTTCCCCTCCCGTGCGCACGTATTCGTCAAGGCAGTGGAAGATGCCGGCGTGGGGCCGATAGACAGTCCGTCGGGCGGCCGCGAAGGCTTCCTGGACCAGGTCGGCCCGCTCTAGCGGAGACAGAGCCTGGGGCGGGGCCAGTCTTTCAAGCAGGCGGTGGAGGTCGGTGTAGACCAGGTCACCCAGGGAGGAAAGTGAGGCGATCCCCTCCCGCACCGGCAGGCCCGCCTCGCGCAGACGGGTCACCAGCTCGGCCACCGGCCCTTCCGGGCGCAGGGTGCCGCCCAGGACGGGGTCGGCGAGGTGGTAGAAGAAGATCCCGCCCGGTTTATCAGGGGCCAGGAGGCCACCCAGTTCGGCTTCGATACCGGACATGGTGCGGTACCGAAGCCGCCCCAGCCAGGGGTACCGTTCGGCCAGATCGGCGTGGACCTCGCGGGGGGCGGGGTCACCCACCGGCCCAAGGATGGAGAGGAAAAAAGGACGGCAGCGTTCGATCTCGGCGAGGCGGCTGGCGAGCGGTAGGTCGGGAAGCGTGGCTCCATCCCCGGCCGGATCGACCAGCACCAGCGACACCCCCCGGCGGGAGAACTTGCGCCGCAGCAACGGCATCACCCGCCGGCCGATCTCGGTGCGCACCGCGGCCAGCGCCGGTCCCGGGGCGGATAGGTAGATCCGGGCCTGCAACAGCGGCCCGCCACTCCCCCCGGTGGGTGATGGGATGGTCATGTGTGTTCCCCCGAAACGGTATACCATAAACCGTAGGTCCCATGAATCCCCTGGGCTCACTGTCAGAGGACTATCCTCCCGGTCCGCCTCAGGAGGCCAGGGCCATCACACGAAACAGGACGGCCCAGGTTTGGGAGTTCGCCTGTTCGGGCGTTTGACGCCGACGGCCGTATCCCGCCTCTTGGGGGAGCCCGCGTTAAATTCAAGAGTACAAGGTCCGGTGCGGAGGAGCCGGCTGCCAGAGCAGAAATCCCAATGCGATTGCCCTGGCTTTGCCCCTCCCCGGGAGCTCGAGGGCATCGAGAAGGGCCGGCCGCGAACGACGGCGAGGGGCTTTTTAGGGGGCGATGGTGATGTCGATAGGTTCTGGGGCTCCCAGGCCCAGCGTCTCGAGCTTCCCGTCGAACTGGTCGACCGGCCCGACCACCAGGACGCGCAGGGCTTCCGGTTTCATTTGGGTGCGGGCGACGGCCTGCACGTCGGCGGCGGTGACCGCCTCGACCCGGGCCTTCTCCTGCTGCAGGAAATCGCGGGGCAGCCGGAAGAAGTCGAAGTACATGATCCGGTCGACGATCTTGTCGAGGCTGTCGAAATTGAAGACGAACGAGTTGAGGTAGCGGTCCTTGCCGAGACGCAGTTCTTCCGCTGTGGGCGGGTCCTGCTGCAGGCGTTTGATCTCGGCGATGATCTTGGCCGCCGCCTTGAGGGTGGCGTCGGCCCGCGTCGACACCGAGCAGATGAACTGCCCCGGGTACGACATGTTGGCGGTGATCGCCCCGTACACCGAATAGGCGAGGCCGGCCCGAGACCGCACCTCACGGAACAGCCGGCTGCCGAAGCTGATGCCGAAGATGTTGTTCATGACGAGGCGGGCGGCATGGTCGGGATCGAGCAGGCGTCCGCCCAGGTGACCGAGCAGGATGTTGGACTGGTTGGCCTGCGGCTGATCGACCACCCCGACCTTGGGGGTGAAGGCATACTCGACGGCGGGGAAGTCGGGAAGCGGGGTATCGCCCTTGGGCCAATCGCCGAAGGCGGCCTTGACCAGGTCGATGATCTTCGCCCGGTCGATGTCGCCATAGATGGCCATCTGGATGTTCTGGGGCTGGCAGACCCGCCGGTGGAAGGCGATCAGGTCGTCGCGGGTGATCGCCCGCAGGGTGGCGTTCTCGGGGTGGCGGGCGTATGGGGAATCGGCCCCATAGATGAGCTTGTCGAACTCGCGGCTGGCAATGGCGGCCGGCTGGTCATTGCGGCGACTGACGGCGGCGCGCATGCTCACCATCACCTGGGCCAGCCGATCGGGTTCGAAGGCCGGCCGGCGCAGGATCTCGGCCATGACTTCGACGGCGAGCCCGGCCTGGGAACTGAGCATGCTCAGGCCGAGCCGCCCGGAAACGGTGTCGAAGGAGGTTTCGACCGAAGCGCCGATGCCCTCGAGCAGGTCGTCGAGCTGGTCGCTGGAATAGGAGGCGGTGCCGCCGATGCGCAGGAGGCGCCCGCAGACGTCGGCCAGGCCGATCTTGTCGGCCGGCTCCAGGAACGAGCCGCCGTGGATGCGCACCGACGCCTGGATGAGCGGCAGACTGCGATCGACCAGCAGGTAGAGGCGCAGGCCGTTGTCGAGGGTGATCTCCTCGAGGTCGGGCAGCACGACCGGGGCCAGCGGGGGGAAGGCGATCTTGTCGAACTCGATGGCGGGGCGGCCCAGAGTGGGGCCAGCCGTCAGCAGGACGCAGAGGCCGATGACAGCCAACAGGCCGGCGCCGGTGAGGAGGCGACGAACGGCAGGACTGGGAAACGGCCGAGCGCCGGGGCGGGCCAAGGGCCGGGGGGCCGGGCCAACGCCGGAAGAGGGGAGGGGAGCGGCGGGAGAGAGGCTGGGCAGGCGGTTCATGGCTGCTTCTCCTGGGTGGGCTCGTCGGCGGCCGCCGGGGTCGGGGCCTGGGCGGGAACGGGAGGGGCGGACGGGGTGGCGGTGGAATCGGGTGGCGGCGTGGCGGGCGAAGCCTCATGGGGGGGCGCCGCCGGGGTGTTCTGGGTGGAGATCGCGGGAGCAGTCGCAGAAGCGGTCGCGGAGACGGCGGCCGGGGAGGTCCCAGGGGGGGCGGCAGCGGCCGTCGTGTCGAGGGCGCTGGCGGCGGTAACCGCCTCGCCGGAGATGGTGGGCTTCTCGGCGGTGGTTGCCCCCGGCGAGGGCAGTGTTTCCAGCAGGGCGACCGTGCGGTTGCGGGCGGTGAAATAGGTGCGCGCCACGCGCTGCACGTCGGCGGGGGTGACGGCGTTGATGCGGTCGAGCTCGCGGAACAGTTCCCGCCAGTTCCCCCAGAGTTGCTGATACGAGGCCAGTTGCTGGGCGAGGCCCATGTTGCTGCGCAGCCCGCGCAGGAAGTTGGCCATGGCGCGGGCCTTGACCTTCTCGAGATCCTCGGTGGTCAGGAGCTCCGACTGCAGCCGGGCCACTTCCTCGTGGATCACCGCTTCGCAACTGGCATTGCTCGAACCGGGCGCCGGCATCGCGTAGACCACCGCCAGCGAAGGATACTTGGTGCCGGGGAACCCGGTGAAGGCACTGACCGAGACGGCGGCCTTGAGGTCACGCACCAGGCGGCGATACAGCCGGGAGGTGCGTCCCTGGCCCAGGATGTCGGTCAAGGCGGCCAGGGCGGGCGTGTCGGGATGGGTGCCCGCGGGGACGTGCCATCCGATGACCAGGGTGGGCTGGGCGCGATCCTCGATGATCACGCGGCGTTCGCCGAGCTGTTCGGGCTCGACCGTCGTGACCCGCCCGGGCACGGGCCGGGCGGGAATGCGGCCCCAATACTTTTTCGCGAGCTCGATGACCCGTGCGGGGGTGACGTCGCCGACGATGGCCAGGGTCAAGTTGCCGGGGCCGTAGGCCCGCTGGAAAACCTCCATGGCCGCTGCTCGCGAGAAGTTTTGAATGTCAGACATGTGGCCGATCAGAGGCTGGCCGTAGGGGTGGGCCTTGAAGGCAGTGGCGAGGAAGTCCTCGAACAGCTTGCCGGTGGGACGGTTCTCGACGGTCATCCGGCGCTCCTCGGCCACCACTTCCCGCTCTTTGTACATCTCGCGCAGAACCGGGTCGAGGAACCGCTCCGATTCCATGGCCATCCATAGTTCGAGTTTATTGGCGGGCAGACTGACGATGTAAGCGGTCTGGTCGCGCGAGGTGAAGGCGTTCAGGCCCGACCCGCCCTCGCGTTGCAGCAGGTTGGCGAAGGCAC
>CALLCO010000276.1 GCA_937998695.1 Candidatus Ozemibacteraceae bacterium | reverse complement strand
CGCAGGCCTGCGCCGCCTTCAACGACATGGTCGCCACCCTCGAGAAGAACCGGCTGATGGACGAGATCTGGACCCGGGAGTGGGAGAAGAAGTGAACCCGCCCCCGGCCAGCCCCGTCCGGCTGCTCGCGGCCCAGTTCCTGGTCCAGAAAGCGAGCAACAACCTGCTGTATCTGTCGCTGCTCACCGTCTTCCTCAAGAATGCCGGCTCCGAAGGGCTCCCCTGGGTCTACGTGCTGGTCAACCTCGCCTTCATCGGTCTGCAATTCGGAGCCGCCCGCTTCACCGCCGGTCGCGAGGGACACTGGCTGCTGACCGTCCTGTCCTGGCCCGCCCTGATCTTCGCCGTGGCCGGGGGGGCGGTGGTGGAGGGGGCCCCCGCCCACCTGCTGCTGGTCTTCCTCATCGTGTCGATCCTCATCGACCTGTTCACCAACCAGTCGTTTTCGAACATGGCCAACCAGTATCTGCCGCTGCAGGAGGCCAAGCAGGTGATGCCGGCCATCTGCGCGGCGGGCAGTCTCGGGTACATCCTGAGCGGCATCTTGCTCAAATTCGTCCTCGACCTGGTGGGAATCCGCGGTCTGCTGTGGTTCACCGCCCTGCTGATCATCGCCCAGCACCTGTTGCTGGGGGCCCTCGAACCCTTCGAGGAAGCCACCCGCCCGCGGGAGACTCCCCGACCGCCGGCCCCCGACCAGGGCCCCCGGCACGGGCAGGCCTTTCCTCCGGGGCAGGCAAACTGCGCCGGGGCTGGCAACATCGCCCCTGCGGCCGCCCCCACCGTACCGTCCTGGCAGCAACCCCTGGCCTGCCTGCTGATCGGGTCATCCTTCCTCATCCTGTTCAACAAATACCTGATCGACTTCCTGTTCGCCGGGGCGGTCAACCGCCATTTCACCGACGCCCAGGACCTGGCGGTCTTCATGGGCGTGTTCGGCGCGTCTGCCGACATCACGGTGATCGGCTTGCAGACCCTCGTGATGAACCGGGTCTTCGCCCGGTTCCCGATCGGGCGGGTGTTGATGCTGGTCCCCGGGCTGCTCGTGCTGTTGTGCGGCGGAGCCGCCCTGGGGGCGACCTTCCTGCTGGTGACCGTCATCCAGTTCTTCGTCCTGGTCAACAGCAAGAACTTCACGGTGCCTGCCACCTCGATCCTGCTGAGCGCGGTTCGCCAACGCGAGCGCGGCCTCTACCGCCGGGACATCGGCATCGTCTGTTCGGCCTCCAGCATGCTGGTGGGTGGCCTCCTCCTAGTGGTGCGTAGGGCCGTCTCCCCGGAAGGGCTGTTCCTGGCGGCGGCTTTCGTCTACGGAATGATGGCCTGGGTGCATTACCGGCTCGACGCCGCGTATGCCCACACGCTGCGCGAGACCATCTCCGATCGTGCCCTCGCGCGGGACGACCCCGAGTGGCTGGAGGCCATCCGCTTCCTGGCCCCGCTCGAGCGTGTGTCCCGGTTGCGCGACCTGCTGGCTCATCCCGACCCCGCCATCCGCAAAGGGGCGGTGACCGAGGTGGCCCTCCTTCCCCCCGACAAAGTCAGAACTCTCTTGCTGCCCCTCCTCGGCACGGAAAAGGATCCGGCCTGCTTGGCGGCCATCGCCCGCACCCTACTCGAGGTGCTGGGGCCGGCCGCCCTGTGCAACCTCGAGATCCTCCTGGCGGGCAACGAAGACCCGCGCCTGACCGCCGATCTGCTCGAGGCGGTCGGCCGGGTGGGCACGGGCGAGGCCATCGAGGATATGGTGGAGCTGTTCCTCACCCATGACCACCACCGCATCCGAGGCAGCGCCGTCATCAGTCTGCTGCGCATGACTCGCCGCCCCGACCGTCTCGAGCTGGCCTTGGGCGTCCTATCGAACCTCGCCCGGGACCCGAGCGCTCTCTGCCGCGCCACGGCCGCCGCCGTCATGGGGGAACTCGCCAACCCGCTGTTCATCGGCTCCCTCGAGACCATGAGCCAGGATGCCGACGAGACCGTCGCCCGCAACGCCCTGCAAGCGCTCGCCAAGATGCGCACCTCGCGGGCCCTGGCCATCCTCGAGAGCCGGTGCCGACATCCCTCCCCCGTGGTGGCGGCTGTTGCCCAGAATCTGTTCCGGGAAGCCTCGCGCCAGGGCATCGAGCGCATCGCCTCTCTGCTGCAGGGGTTTTCCGGCCCCGAGCGCCAGCGCCTCGCCCAATCGCTGAAGACCTTGCGCGGCGAACTGGTGCTCGACGTCTTGTCCCGCATCCTGCGCCTGGAAGTCCCCGAAGCCCGGGAAGGCCTGACCCGGCTCCTGCGGGATGGCGACGCCGAAACCCTTTCCCTACTCGACCAATGCCTCATCACCCCGACGAGCGACTCTCCCACCGCCGTCTCCCTCGCTCCGGCCTGGGAGCGCCTGCGGCAGAGCTTCCCGGTCGCCCTGCCACGATGGTCGGAAGCCCTGCCGTGCCTGGCCGGGGCGGATCGCCGGGCCGGTCCCGGAGACCCCGTCCCGGGCCACCTGGACGGGAATGGCCTCCAGACTACCCTGACGCGGGTCTGGCTGGAAGGGGCGGCCCTCGACGCCGCTCCGGCCCTCCTTCCCACCCCCCCGGCGATCGACCTCCTCACCCGCCTGCGCCAGCTCTGGCACCAACGGGTCGAGGTGGTGGCCCGCTGTGTCGCCCTCTGTACGCCCGATCCCGCCCCGGTGCTGCGGGCCGTCGACCAGGTCATGGCCGGTGATCCCTTCACCCGCTCGGTCGCCCGGGAACTTTTGGAGACCCAGCTGGGCACCACTCTGATGGGCTGGCTGGCCCCGATCCTCGAACCGCCTGCCGCCCACGCCCCCGGCGGGGTCCTGCGGCAGGCGCGGGAACGCGGGCTTCCCGTCGATTCCCCGGCCGATCAGGACCGGCTGCGCTCCCTGCTGCACCAGATCATCCAGGTGGAGGCCACCCCATGAAATGGCTCATTTCGCTCCTGATCGGGGCCGTGCTGCTCACGGGCCTGTTCCTGCTGTCCCAGGACCCCCTCGATGCGCTCCGGATGGACCTCATTGTCGAGCAACGGCCCCCCATCGTCCTCGGGGTCATCCCCTATCTGTCCCCTGACGACCTGCGCCACGAGATGAACCCCATCCTGAACTACCTGGCCGCCAAGCTCAACCGCCCCTTCCGGCTCAATGTCGCCGCCACCTACGAGGATCTCGCCCGCATGCTGGAAATGAAGATCGTCCACGTCGCCTGGTTCTCCCACACGTCCTTCCAGCAGTTGCGTGGGGGCCACCCCTGGGAGGTCCTCGTCCGCCCGGTGCAACGCGGCCGGGCCAGTTACTTCGGCCGGATCATCACCCGCAAGGACAGCCCCATCAAGACCCTCGAAGACCTCAACGGGAAGACCTTCGCCTTCGTCGACCGCCATTCCGGATCCGGGTTCTATTTTCCCAACCTGATGTTCAAGGAACGCGGCATCGATCCCCTGACCTTCTTCGGCAAGGTCGTCTTCACGCATAGCCACGACGCCAGCATCGATGGGGTGCTGAACGGAATCTACGACGCCGCCGCCGTCTTCGCCGTCAACGTCAACCCCCGCTACCAGGAAAAAATCCCCCGGCTGGCCTTCCTGGCCGCGGTGGGGCCGATCCCCACCGACCCCATGGTCGTCTCGAACGACCTGCCGGAACCCGTGCGTCGGCAGATCCGCGACGCCATGTTGACCATGCACGAGGACCCCTTGGGCCGAGAAGGTATCAAGGAGCTGAACATCCTGCGCGGCACCGACCGGTTCATCACCGAAGAGGAGGTCCAATCCCGCCTGCTCACCGAGGGGGTGGAAGAACCCCCGGCCAACCGGGCAGCCGAAACCGGGCAACCCATACCCCTCACCGCTTCCGCCCCGCTCGCATCGCCCCCCACCGAGGCTTCCGCTCCAACTCCGGCCCCGGCCTCGACCGCCACCACGGGAACCCCTCCCCCGCCGGGCGGCAACCAGGGAACCGCGACCCCCTGACGCGCCGCGGGCGACACCCCTCCCGGTCGAAACCGCACCCCCGCAGGGTCCAGGTGCTCGTGCCTGTCACCGCCGCGGCCTCCCGGCGGATGCCTCTCAGTCGCGAACGCCACCCCACTGCGCCCGGGGACTTGTGCCGTCACCGGCGACGGGCTCCGGCGTAGGCCTCCCGGTCGCGACCGCGCACCCTCAGCGCCCTGGGGCCCGGGGTTTCAGGATGTCCCGCAGCCGCTGGGGAAAATCGGTGAAAATGCCCGAGACGCCGGCTTTGACGAGCGCTTCGAGCTGGTCGGGTTCGTTCACCGTCAGACGAAGACGTCGAGACCGGCTTGCCGGGCCCGTTCCAGCACATCCTCGCGGAGGCGGCCTTCCCGGTGCCAGGCGACCGAATCGAGGCCCAGGACGTCGCGCGAAGGATTGTAGGCCACGACACCCAGCAGATCGACGAGATACTCCTTGAGCGGGAAGACCGGGTCCTCGACCAGGGCTCCGCGCGGAATCTCCGGAGCCAGAGCCCGCAGTTCGGCCAGGATCTCGTGGTCGAACGAGCTGAACAGTACCCGGTCGGCGACCCCCGCTTGCCGGACCTCGGCCACCACTTTCTCGGCCAGCCCGGGGTAAAAAGCCGGGAAGTTCTTCAGTTCGATATTGACCCGACAGCCGAGTTCTTTGACCAGGCCCAGGGCGGCTTTCAGGGTGGGAATGCGGACCCGCCCGCCGCAAAAGAGCGAGAGATCCTCGGTCGGCACCTCTCCCGCCCGGATCCGGCCGAAGGGATCGTTCTCGACGAACCAGCTGCCCGCATCCAGCCGCATCAGTTCGGCGGCGGTGAAATCCGCCACCCGCCAGGGCGCACGGTGGGGGAAGACGCGGGCGACGTCGGTGGTGCGTTCGAGCGTGTCGTCATGGACCACGACCGGCACGCCATCCTTGCTGAGATGGACGTCGAGCTCGATCATGTCGGCCCCGCAGCGGGTGATGCCGATGCGAAACGCGGGCAGGGTGTTCTCGGGGGCAAGGCTTCGTGCCCCGCGATGGGCGATGTTGAGAACCTTGGCCGGGGCGGCCGCGGCGGGAACAGCGGCAGCGAAAGCGGCCACGCCAAGCAGAATGGCGGCGATCATACGGAACATGGATTCCTCTCCTTCGTGAACTCGAATGGGCCCATTTTCCCTGATGGCAGGCAGTGCGTCAAGGGGCCCCGGCCATGCGACAATACCGGCAAGACAAGGAGGCGACATGAGTCTGAAATACGCGCCCAATCTGCCCAAGGTAGCCATGGAGAAGATCCTGCGCGAGGAGGACACCGGGTACCTCGGCCTCACCGACGGCGACCGGCCGTACGTGGTGCCCGTCTCCTATGCCTTCATCGACGGGGCCATCGTCGTCCACGGTGCCATGGCCGGCCGCAAGCTCGATCTGATCAGACGCAACCCCCACGCCTGCTTCGTGGTGTCACGCCATATCGACCGCACCCGGCCGCATCAGGCCGAGGGCGGCTGCACCTACCGCTTCGAGTCGGTGATGTGCCACGGCCGCGCCCGCCTCATCGAGGATGCCGGTGAACGCCTCGACTGGCTGCGCCGCTTCAAGGACTACTTCTCCCATAAGCTCGGCCTCGACCCCACCGCCGACCCGGTCTCGGAAAAAGCGGCCGCCCATTGCAGTTGTCTCGTCCTCACGGTCGAGGAAATGACCGGCCGCCAGAAGCGGGAAGCCGTCGCCGACTGATCGCTCATCCCCACGGGCGGCCCCGTCCTGTCACCCATCGCCACCGAACCCCACCCCCCCCCAGCAGCCAGGGGAGGTGTCGTCCGCACCAGCGGAGCAGGCAAGGCTCTCGCCCACCCGGTCCTGATCCCGATGTTCCGGGGGCCTACCAGCCCCGGGCCAGGCTCCAGTCTCCCGGCGACACGACGCCAACTTCTCTCAGTGTTTTTCCGGGGGAGTCGTGCCGAAGGCAGGATCGAAGATCGTCGAGGTGTTGCGTCCCCGTTTCTTCGACTGGTACAGGGCCACGTCGGCCTTGCGGATGAGGTCCATCTTTTCTTCGGCATGCGTGGGATAACCGGCAATCCCCAGGCTGATGGTCACTTTCAGAGCCTGACCCTGCCCGGGGAAATCGAACGCCTCGACCGCCTGTCGGATTCGCTCGGCTAGCGCCAACCCTGAGGCCACATCGCTCTCGGGCAGGATGACGGCGAACTCCTCGCCACCGTAGCGGGCCGCCAGGTCGACCGACCGCAACGCCCCTTTCAGGATGCGTGCCGTGTGCGACAACACCAGGTCACCCGTCTGGTGCTCGTAGGTGTCGTTGAACTTCTTGAAATGGTCGATGTCGAACAGGATCAGCACGAACTCGCTGCTTATCTTTGCCCGCTGCGCCATTCCCGTGCATCGTCCGATCATGGCTCAATTATCAGCCAGGATCACCCCGCATTCACCCAGAGAGGAAAGGGTTGGGGTCAGTCATCGGAATCCCTCATGCAGGCTATTCTTTTTTGAAGGCCGGTTTGGGCAGTTCCATGCCGACGAGGAGGCGCTCGCAGGCCGCGATCTGTCGCTCGCAGATGGACAGTAGGTCGGGGGCATCGAAGCGGGCGGGGTCGAGGTCGGGGGCCCTCTCCCGCAGCAGGTCGGCGTAGGCCACCCCCTCCTTGGCGAGCCAGGAGGTCTGCAGCCAATAGTCCCAGACGTCTTCGACGTACTCCGGCAGCCAGAAGGCGCGCGACCCGGCATCGTAGATGGCGCAGCGCTCGATCGGATAGGCCGGGTCATCATACTGCGATTCGATGAATTCGGGAGTGTACAAGCCGTTCTTGCGCAGCAGGTCGGTACCCGAGATCTTGATCCGCAGGTCGGTATCGGAGAAGGCAATCCCGAACCGCCCTTCAAAATAGACGGTCGCCGCCCCCACAAACCCGGGAAACCGCTGCCCACAAGCCTCCTGGATCTTGTTCAAGATTTCCTCCGACCGAATGCCCCCGATGGAGAAGAACAGCACGGACCGGATCGATGCCCCGGCCTTCTCGACCAACGTCAGCAACTGCTGCAGGGCATATTCCAGGCTGGTGCCCGTCGCGACCACGTCGCCAAAGACGATGTCGGCCTCGGGGGCGAGGTAGACCTTCTGGTATGACCCTTCAGTGATGTGCCAATCCTCGAGATTGCCACTGCTGCGGGCCCGTTGGGCGCTAATGAACGCCGAGCCGTGCCGGTTCCAGCCATAGGCTTCGTGCAGGGCCTCGCGCAAACCGAAGTTGAGACCGCCCCGCAGAATGTGGAGGACGGTGGTTCGGGCTTCCTGCAAGGGCCAGAGCTTGTGCTCCCGCAAGAGCTCGAGGGTCTTGCGACAGGCCTGGCGCAATGCGTTGGTATAGGTCAGGCCAACGACAGTGGGATCATTGCAGATCCTGCGCGTTTCCGGAGTCGAGACCAGGTATCGGCGTGCCCCCCCTGGCGGACCTCCAGCGATCTCATACAGCGAGCATGCCTCCGAACGATGAAGGGGAATCAACCGGTCCATGGGTCCCTCCCGTCTCGTGACGATGGCTGGCCAACCCTACCACAGGTCCGGCCAAAGGGGAAGCCGTCTGGAGTTCAGACGAATTCCTCCAGGTGCCCGTGCACCCGCTTCGGAGGCCGAGGCACCAGTGAGCGGATCGGGTGGGCCGAGCGGGCCGGGCGTGACCCCGGCGCCCTCTTCACCCAGCGCGGCGCTGGCCAGGAGCAAGGCACCATACCCAAGTCCTCCCGCAACGTGGATTACCCTCCTGACCGAGGCCCGCCCGGCCAGATTCCCCACATGCTGCTGACGACAAGGGCCAGCATCAGCAAAGCCGCCGCCAGGTCACCCGCCTGAGGCCGGAATTCGTAGTAGCGGGTCCGTTGTCCGGTCAGGCGATACCCGCGGGCTTCCATGGCCAGCGCCAGGTCCCCGGCGCGTTGGATGGACAGCACCAACGTGGGAATCAGCAAGGGAAACAGCTGGCGCAGGCGCGCCAGCGGACCGGCGCCGGGGGACAGCCCCGCTCCGCGGGCCGCCTGTGCCATCCTGATCCGTTCCATCTCACCCAACACCACAGGCAGGAACCGCAAACCAATGACCATGACCAAGGCCAGCTCGCGCGCCTCGATGCCGAACAGTCCCAACGGGCAAAACGCCTGTTCCCAAAAATAGGTGAGCTCGGCGGGCGAGCTGATGGTGACCAGCACCGCCGACCAGAGAAAGACGCCGCATACCCTGGCCACGGCATCAACCGCCCGCCAGCCGCCATCGGGGCCGTCCCCCGTCAGGTTCACCAGCGCCACCACGACCAGCAGCAGGGCTAGCCCCTTCAATTCGCGCAGAGTATCGAGCACGGGCACTCCGCCCGCCCTGGCTACCACTAGCAGCAGAAAAAGGCCCGCCGCCGACCCGGCCAGGCCCCATGGATGCAGGGAGAACCAGACAATCCAGATGAAGGTCCCCACCCCTTTGGTCACCGGGTGAAGCCGGTAGAGGAAGGTATCAGCCGGCCGGTAGGTCACGCTGCGCATCGGCCCCCCTTCCCTCTTTCGATCGCGGCTTGAACGTCCGCCGCGGTCGGCCAGGGCAGGCTCGCCCCCGCAGGCAGGCCGCACACCGCCGCCCGATACCACTCAGGCAGAGGGTATACGTCCGGCTGTGTCAGCGCCGCTCTCAGGAAGGCACGACCGTCGGCAAACCATCGGACCGCACCTGGCCCCTCAGCTTTTGTTGCCGACCCAGGGGGGGCCGCAGGCGCCTCGCCAAGCCCAGTTGCGGCCGTCCATTCTTCGGCCCCCCTGTCACCTTCGGCCCCCGCACCTTCCTGGAAGCCGGCAGGCGGCGCATCGGCCAGCCCTACCGGCGTCACCTTTCCCGGGGGGAAATTCGCCCCGGCCCGGAGCAAGAGCAGGGTCCGGGCCAGAGGCAGGAACGGCTCGACGTCGTGGGTCACCACCACCACCACCCGCTCGCTGGCCAGACCCGCCAGCACGGACAGGAGGTGATCCTGCCCCTCGCCGTCAAGGCCGGCTAGCGGCTCATCGAGCAGAACGAGAGGCGGCCGGAAGACCGTGCAGGCCGCCAGGGCGACCCGCCGCTTTTCCCCGCCCGACAAGGTCAGGGGGGGGCGCTGCCAGAAGAGGTCGGGCGTCACGCCCCAACGCTTCAGCCAGGCTCGCCCTTCATTCTCGGCCTCGGCGGGCGATCTGCCCCGGGCCAGGAGGGCATACATGACCTCTTCGCCCACGGTGGGAAGGAAGAACAAACTCTCGGGATTCTGGAAGGCCAGGCACGTCTTCCCTTCCCCGTGCCAGTCCTCCAGGGCGGCAGGGCCGGGGGGGGAGGCGAAATCGCCGCTCCCCGCTGGCGGTGGGCACGGGTTCCCCGGCCCAGCCTCTCCCCTCGCCTGGAAATCGGTGATGGGCTCCGCCGGAGACCCAGCGACAGGCGCGCCGGGTTCCGCGGGCCCGACTGCCGTCGGCAGGGAAGACGCCCCTGTCGGCACCGGAGGCCCCCCCCCTGCGGAAACCCGCACCCGACCTTCAACGGGGGCCAGGAACCCCGCCAGGGTCATCAGCAGGGTCGTCTTGCCACTACCGGACGGCCCGATGATTAACGACAGCCCAGGCCCGGGAAACCCACCCGACAGCGGACCGGCAACCGTCACGCCGTCGCGACCGATGCACAGAGCTTCCAGATGCAGATTCATCTGCCCGCGCCCCCGCCGTTGCCCCCGCTACCTGCCGGGACGGAAAATCCAGCCGCCTGCCGCCACCGGATGCCCTCGGGCACCCGCACCCCCCAGGCCGCCACCCGGTCGGGCGCCGCCCACAGGTCGGCGATCGGCCCGTCGAACACGAGGCGGCCGGCCTCCAGCACCAGCGCCCGCTCCAACCGGTCGGTCTCGGCAGGTCGCGGCGACACCACGAGAATGCCCAGGCCGCGCTCTCGACGCAGATCCAGCAGGATCTCCCAGAACTCTCGGCGCGCCCACGGGTCGAGCTGGGAGGTCGGCTCGTCGAGCAGCAGGAAGTCGGGTTCCATGATCAGCACTCCGCCCAGGGCCAGCTTCTGGCGCATCCCGCCCGACAACTCCGCGACCGGCCGCCGCAGCCAGGGCGCCAGCCCGAGCCGCTCGGCCGTCGACCGCACGCGGGTCCGCATCACCGCAGGCTCCATGCCCAGGTTCTCGGGACCGAAGGCGAGGTCCTCCTCGACCGTGACTCCGACGATCTGGCGGTCGGCGTCCTGGAAGAGAATGCCCACGCGTCGCTGAATATCCGGGTCACGGGTGGACGTGCAGATCCCCGCCACCTCGACCCGCCCGGCCGTCGGCAGCACCAGCCCCGCCGCCAGCCGGGTCAGGGTCGACTTGCCCGCCCCGTTTCGCCCGAACAGCCCCGCCACCTCGCCGGCGGCCAGGGAAAAAGAAACCTCCCCGAGGATCGGGGAGGCGGTGGGCGTGGAGCGGTAGTCGACCCGGTCGAACGTCAGCCGTGTCAAGGAGCGGGGAACGTCCTCCGGATCAGGCGGTGCGGCAGGGCTTCCAGCCGATCCGGCGGGGCTGTTCGGAAACCTGCCCGGCGGGCAGGAATTCGATCAGGGCCATTTCCGCCGCATCGCCCCGGCGCTTGCCGAGCTTGAAGATGCGGGTGTAGCCGCCGCCCTGCTCCTTGAAGCGGGGGGCGATCCGCTTGACCAGCTTGGTCATGATGCCTTCCACGCGCAGGATCTTGGGGCCCTTGGCGCGCTCGCCCTCGCTGAGGAGGAGCTCGACGATGAACTCGGGCTTGGGATTCTGCTTGGGGTTCTCGAGGTATTTCTCGGCCTTCTCGCGTACGGTCTTCGGGAGGTTGGAGATGTAGCGCTTGATCGCGTCGCGGCCCACGATCTCCTTGTCTTCCGAGGAGTGGAAGTAGCCGAACAGTTCAGGCTTCTTCTCCGCGCCTTCGACCTTGGCCATGGTCACGGCCTTCTCGATGATCCGGCGCAGGTCCTTGGCCTTGGCGAGGGTGGTCTGGATGCGTTCGTATTTGACCAGGGAGGAACAGAGAGAACGCAGCAAAGCGCTCCTCTGGTGGGCCTCCCGGCCGAACTTGCGTCCGATTTTCTTGTGTCTCATTCGTCGGTTCCTCCGCCGTTTTCGTCACCCGGCAGGGTCAGGTTGAACTGGGCCAGCTTCTCGCGGACCTCCTTCAACGACTTCTTGCCGAAGTTCTTGATCTCCAGCAGTTCGGATGCCTTTTTGTTCACCAGTTCGCCCATGGTATGGATGCCCGCCTTCTTCAGGCAGTTCCGGGAGCGGACGGAGAACTCAAGATCTTTGATCAGGATATCATGGTAGCCCTTCTGCTGGGTTTCCTTTTTCTGGCCGGCGACCATCACCAGGTCTTCCTTGGGGGCGGCGCGGCCTTCTTCTTCTTCCTCATCCCAATCTTGCCCTTCTTCCTCGTCTTCGAGGTTCAGGAAGAGGTCGATGTGGGCGCGCAGAAATTTGCCGGCCAGCTCGATCGCCTCGACGGGCTTCATGCTGCCGTTGGTCCAGACCTGGAGGGTCAGTTTGTCGAAGTTGATGTCCTGTCCCACGCGGGCGTCTTCGACGTTGAACATGACCTTGGTCACCGGGGAATACTGGGAATCGACCAGGATCAGGCCAATGTTCTGCTGCGGGGCCTTCTGCTGTTCGGCCAGCTTGTAGCCGCGGCCCCGGGTGAAGGTGATGTCCATGCCGAGGGTGATGTCGCCGGTGATGTGGGCGATGTGCGCCTCGGGGTCGTTGATGACCAGGTTGGGGTTGGACGCGATGTTCCCGGCCGTCACCTGGCAGGGGCCCTTGGCCTCCAGGCGGACGGTCAGGGGCTCGTCCTGGTGCAGGTTGACCACGAGCTTCTTGAGGTTGAGGATGATCTCGGTGACGTCCTCCACGACACCGGGGATGCTGCAGAACTCGTGCAACACCCCGTCGATCTGGACGGCCGACACGGAGGACCCGGGGAGCGAGGAGAGCAGCACCCGGCGGAACGAGTTGCCGAGGGTCTGTCCGTAGCCCTTCTCGAGCGGCTCCAGAGTCAGGATGCCGTGGTTGGGGCTGTCGCCCAGCTGGAACTTGATCTTGGGTCGGTTGATTTCGATCACTTCAGCTCGCCTCCGTTACCGCGAGTAGTATTCGACGATGAGCGATTCCTGGATCTTCTGGTCGAGCAGGGCGCGATCGGGCAGGGCGAGGAACTTGCCCTTCATGGCGTCGCGATCGACCTCAAGCCAGGTGCTCAGCTCCTTGCCGCTGGTCTTTTCCATCAGTTCCTTGAGCTGCTTGCGCAGTTTGCTGGTCTCGCGGACCTCGATGGTGTCTCCGGGGCGGACGCGGTAGCTGGGGATATCGACCTTGTGCCCGTTGACCGCGAAGTGACCCTGGGTCACCCACATGCGAGCCTGGGCGCGGGACAACCCGAACCCCATGCGGTAGATCACGTTGTCGAGGCGCGATTCGAGCAGGTGCAGCAGGTTGGTCCCGGTGTTGCCGGGCATCGCCGAAGCGCTGTTGTAATACTTCTCGAACTGGCGTTCGAGGATCCCGTAGATGCGACGCACCTTCTGCTTGGCCCGCAGCTGGACCTCATACCCCGTCTGCTTGCGCATCATGCGGTCTTTGCCGTGCTGTCCGGGGATCTGGGCGCGGCGCTTGAACGCGCACTTGTCGGAATAACAGCGGGTGCCCTTCAGGAAGAGGGCGTCGCCCTCGCGCCGGCACAGCCGGCAGCTGGCATCGTTGTATCTGGCCATGGATCGCTCCTTAGACGCGGCGCCGCTTGGGAGGGCGGCAGCCATTGTGCGGGATTCCCGAGACATCCTTGATCGAGGTGACGCTCAGGCCGACCGTCTGCAGCGCCCGGATGGCGCTCTCGCGGCTCATGCCCGGGCCGGCCACGAAGACGTCGACTTCCCGCATGCCGAATTCCATCGCCTTCTTGCCCGTGGCTTCGGCGGCCACCTGGGCGGCATAGGGGGTCGACTTCCGCGAGCCGCGGAAGGCATTGGCCCCCGAGCTCGACCAGCACAGAACATTGCCCTGCAGATCGGTGATGGTGATTTTGACGTTGTTGAACGTGGCCTGGATGTGGGCCTGTCCCTTCGGGACGATCTTCTTCTCGCGCTTCTTGGCGCGCGCCTTGGGTTTGGGTCCGGTTTTTGCCATGGTTTGCTACCGCTCCTTCAATTCATGCACGCCCTGATAGGACGGGATTCACTGACGTTACTTGTTCTTCATGATCGCCCGGCGAGGCCCCTTGCGGGTGCGGGCGTTGGTGTGGGTCCGCTGGCCGCGCACGGGCAGGCCCTTGCGGTGCCGCAGGCCGCGGTAGCAGCCGATGTCCATGAGCCGCTTGATGTTCATGGCCACTTCGCGCCGCAGATCGCCCTCGACGCGGTACTCGCGGTCGATGGTCTGCTTGATCTGGCTGATTTGGTCCTCGGTGAGGTCCTTCACCCGGGTCTCAGGGCTGATCCGGGTTTTGAGCAGGATCTCCCGGGCCCGGCTCCAGCCGATCCCGTAGATGTAGGGAAGCGCCGCTTCGATGCGCTTGTCCCGGGGAAGGTCGACGCCTGCGATACGCGCCATCGTGTGTTTCCTCCTGTGCCGTTAACCCTGGCGCTGCTTGTGGCGAGGGTTTTCGCAAATGACGCGGATGAGGCCGCGCCGCTTGATGACCTTGCATTTCTCGCAAATCTTCTTGACCGATGCCCGAACTCTCATGGGTGCCTCCAACACACTCGTGAATTCAAACTATTTGTACCGGTAGACGATCCGTCCCCGGCTCAGATCGTAGGGAGTCAGCTCGACCGTGACCTTGTCGCCCGGCAGGATCCGGATGTAGTGCATCCGCATCTTGCCCGAGATGTGGGCCAGCACCACATGGCCGTTTTCCAGCTCGACTTTGAACATCGCGTTGGGAAGAGGTTCGAGAACCTTTCCCCCGATTTGGATCGTGTCACCCTTGGTCATGCTGTCGATACGTCCCCTTTTTAGCCCTTGCCCGGATGCCGGGTCAACACCCGCGGTCCGGATTCGGTCACCGCGACCGAATGCTCGAAATGGGCGGAAAGACTTCCGTCCACGGTTACCACCGTCCAACCGTCGCTGAGGGTCTGGACCTCGTACCCCCCCATGTTGACCATGGGTTCGATCGCGAGAACCATGCCCGGCTCCAGGCGGGGCCCCGTTCCGGCCTTGCCGAAGTTGGGAATCACCGGCTCCTCGTGGAGCGCGTAGCCCAGCCCGTGCCCGACGTAATCGCGGACCACCGAGTAGCCAGCCCGTTCCACATGGCTCTGCACCGCGTGGGAGATGTCTCCAAGCCGGTTGCCGGGCCAGGCTTTCCGGATCGCCTCCTCCAGGCTCTCTTCCGAGATCCGGAGGAATCGCTGCACCTCTTCGGACACCGTCCCGATCGGGATGGTCACCGCCATGTCGGCGAACAGACCGTCCTTTTTCAGACCGATGTCGACGCTGAGGATATCACCCTCCGCCAGGACCCGCTTCTTCGAGGGAATCCCGTGGACCACCTCGCAATTGAGGCTGGTGCACAGGGTTGCCTTGTAGCCGCGGTACCCCTTGAAGGCGGGGACCGCCCCGGCGCGACGGATGCCGTCTTCCGCGAACCTGTCCAGTTCCTGGGTCGAAACGCCGGGTTTGGCCAGCTGTTTGACCCCGTCGAGAACGGTGGCCAGAAGGGCCCCGTTCTCCTCCATGACCTCGATTTCAGCGCGTGATTTGAGCGGAATCAAGGCCGCGCAGACTTTCGATTATAGCACAGATCTTGCCGAAAATCACGTCGATCTGGCCGATTCCATCAACCAGATGCATGATCTTCCGTTCCTGGTAGTAGGCGATCAGGGGCTTGGTCTGCGCGTGGTAGACCTCGAGCCGGTGGGAGATCACCTCGGCCGTGTCGTCCTTGCGCTGCTGCAAGGCCCCGCCGCAGCGGTCGCAGACCCCGTCTTTCTTGGGCGGGGAGAACTTGACGTGGAAGCTGCTCGAGCAGCCCTGACAGATGCGGCGCCCGGTCAGCCGGTCGAGGAGTTCCCCGTCCGCCACGACGATGCCGATGGCCGCGGCCACCTTCATTGTGCGGGCTTCCAGGGCCTTGCCCAGCGACTCGGCCTGACCGACCGTCCGCGGAAAGCCGTCCAGGATGAACCCGTTCTGACAATCCTTCTCGCCCAGGCGCTGGAGCAGCACGTCGAGCACCAGTTCATCGGGAACCAACCCGCCGGACGTCACGTAGGACTGAACCTTGCCGCCCAGTTCGGAGCCGGAGGCGATGGCGGCCCGCAACAGGTCGCCCGTCGAGATCTGCGGGATGCCGTATGTCTCGACCAGCATCTTGGCCTGGGTGCCCTTCCCCGCCCCGGGGGGGCCCATCAGGATCAAGTTGAGAACGGGTGTCTTGGCCATGCTCAGCGCAGTCCTTTTTTCTTCATGAACCCTTCATAGTGCCGGGTCACCAGGTGGGACTCGAGCTGCCGCATGGTGTCCATGGCCACGCCGACCACGATGAGCAGTGCCGTGCCACCGAAGTAGAACTGCACGTTCATCAGGTTGATCAGCATGTTCGGGATGACGGCCACCACGGCGAGGAAGATGCCGCCCGCCAGGGTGATGCGCGAGAGGGTCCGTTCGAGGTAGTCGACCGTGGGCCGGCCGGCCCGGATGCCGGGGATGAACCCGCCGTATTTCTTCATGTTGTCGGACAGTTCCTGGATGTTGAAGGTGATGGCCGTGTAGAAGTAGGTGAAGAAGATGATCAGGACGGCATAGAGGAACAGGTAGGTCCAGGAGTTGTAGTGGAAGATGTTGAGCACCCAGAAGACGATCGGGTTCTTGATCCAGTCCTGCATCGATTCCAGGCTCTGAATCCAGTTGGCGATCATCGACGGGAAGAGCAGGATCGAACTGGCGAAGATGACCGGGATGACCCCGGCCTGGTTCACGCGCAACGGGATGAAGGTGTTCTGCCCGCCGTAGACCCGGCGCCCCACCACCCGCTTGGCATACTGCACGGGGATCTTGCGCACTCCGTCCTGGACGGTGACGATGGCCATGATCACCGCGATCACCACGATCAGCAGCAGAATGGTTTTCACCACGTCCTCGGCGCTGCCTGAGAACAGGACGATCTGCTGGACGATGGCCTCGGGCAGCGACGCCAGAATGCCGGCGGTGATCAGGATCGAGATGCCGTTGCCGATGCCATGGCTGGTCATCTGCTCGCCAAGCCACATGATGAAGGCGGTGCCGGCGGTCAGCGTGATGACAGCCATGATCTTGAACGGCCAACCGGGCTGCGGGACGACCTGGTAGCGTTCGAGCATGAAGCTGATGCCGAAGGCCTGCAGCGCGCCGATCAGAACGGTGCCATACCGGGTGTACTGGCTGATGCGCTTGCGCCCTTCTTCCCCCTCTTCTTTCGCCAGGTGTTCGAGGTAGGGAATGACGTACACCAACAGCTGCATGATGATCGAAGCGTTGATATACGGGGCGATCCCGAGGGCGAACACCGAGAACCGGCGCAGGGCCCCGCCCGAGAACATGTTCAGGAAGCTGAACAACTCCGAGCTGGGCAGATTGGAGGTCAGCATGGCGGCGTCGACGCCCGGGGTCGGGATGTGGGTCCCGATGCGGAAGACGACGATCATGCCGAGGGTGAAGAGGATCCGATTCCGGAGTTCCGGAATCTTCATCGAGTTGGCGAGACTCTGGAGCACTTAGATCACCTCCGCCTTGCCACCGGCTTTCTCGATCTTCGCCTTGGCGGATTCAGAAAACCGATGGGCATGGACGGTCAGGGCCTTGGAGATGTCCCCGCGGGCGAGGACTTTCACGGGGTGCTTGAGGTTCTTGACCAACCCTTTCTCCTGGAGGAGCTCGGCGGTGACGACGGTGTTGGCGTCGAACTTCTTGTCGAGGTCAGCCAGATTCACCAGCGAGTACGTCACCCGGTGGGGGTTGGTGAACCCGCGCTTGGGCAGGGTGCGGACGAGGCGCATCTGGCCGCCTTCGAACCCGGCGTAGGGATGCGGCTTGCCCGAGCGGGCGGTCTGGCCCTTGCCACCACGGGTGGACTGGTTGCCGTGACCGGACCCTTTCCCGCGCCCAATGCGCTTCTTGCGGTGGGTGGAACCGAGGGCCTTTTTCAGACTTCCCAGGGTTAGCATGTCGGTGGTCTCCTTACTTGACTTCCAGCCAGCGTTCCACCTTCTTGATCATCCCCAGCACGGCCGGGTTGGCGGGCAGGGTGACCTCCTGGTGCAGGCGGCGCAGACCGAGGGCGATGATGGTTTGCTTCTGGCGCTCGGTGGCGCCGATGCGACTCTTGATGAGCTTGACGGTGACGTTCTTGTCAGACATGGGACAGCTCCTAGCCGAAGATAACCTGGCCGGGGGTCAGACCCCGCATCTTGGCCACGTCGTTGACGCCACGCAGGCGCTTGAGAGCATCGAAGGTCGCCTTGGCCACGTTGACCGGGTTGTTCGATCCGATGCGCTTGGACAGAAGGTCTTTCACGCCCAGGGCTTCGAAGATGGCGCGGACGGCCCCGCCGGCGATGACGCCCGTACCGGGGGCGGCGGGCTTCAGCATGACCGAGCTGGCGCCGAACTTCCCGATGAACGGGTGGGGAATGGTACCCTTGTTCAGGGGGACGGTGATCAGGCACTTCTTGGCTTTCTCGAGGCCCTTGCGCACCGCATCGGGCACGGCCTTGGCCTTGCCCAGGGCGATGCCGACGCGGCCCTTCTGGTCGCCGACGCAAACCAGCACGGAGAAGCCGAAGTGCCGGCCGCCCTTAACGGTCTTGCTGACGCGGTTGACCGCGATGATCTTCTCGACGAACTCGCTCTCGGCCTGATCCTGGCCGAAACGGCCGCGCCCGTCGCGCCGGCCGCGGCCCGGGCCGTCACGGCGGGGGCCGGGTTGGTCGCGGTGGTCGCGGGTGTCGTGCGCGGGGGCCGGGG
>CALLCO010000275.1 GCA_937998695.1 Candidatus Ozemibacteraceae bacterium | reverse complement strand
TGGAAGCCCGTTTCCCAGTCTCCCTCTCTGTACGATTGAAAAATGGATGCGGGTTTCCAACGAGGGCGAGGTACGGCAGTGTGCGCGCGGTTTTTGAGCAGCCCCACTTCCAGAGATGTACGGTTTAGTGCGATTGCCCTGGCCCGCACTCGAATTCGTTGACTTTGCTCGCCCGGCAATCCTATGATGGAATGCAATCCGCCCCCGGGCGGCCCCGTTTGTCGGGAAGTCCGTCGGGCCTCGTGGCCCGCGCAGACCACTTCACTCAGAGGAGGAAGCACCCCACCCATGAAACGCCCAGCCATTCGGTCCCTGCTCGCCGTCGGCATCCTGTGCCTGTTCCTGTCCACCGATTCCGCCTTTGCCACGCTGCTCGACCTGGTGCCCGTCGAGGCCCAGTTCGTCATGCAGCTCAACATGCCCAAGGTGGTCGGCATGGATGTCACCCAGAAACTCCTCGACCAGTTCGGCGCCGGCACCGCCGAATCCCAGAAGGCCATGCAGGAGTTCATCCAGAAAACCGGCCTCGACCCCAAGAAGAACCTCAAGACCGTCGTCGTCTTTCTGACCGCCCTCACCGACAGTGAATCCGGTCACCCCATCCCCGGCCTCCTGTTCCACGGCGACTTCGACACCGGCCGCATCATCGAGATGGTCAAGGCCGATCCCGAGATGGCCGCCCAGGTCAGCCTCGAGAAAGTCGGCGGCTTCGACGCCCTCAAGGGCAAGAAGGTCGACACCGGGCTCAGCGTCTTCCTCGACAAGAACACCATCCTGCTCGGCACCCCCGCCATCGTCGACACCGTCATCAAGGTCAAGGCCGGCAAGGGCAAGGGCGTCATGACCCATGCCCCCTTCGCCAAGGTCGTCAAGCAGGCCAGCCCTGAGGTCGCCCTCTGGGGCGGGGTGGTCGTCTCCCCGCAGTGGACCAAGGAAGCCCAGGCCGACCCGGTCAACGCCAACTTCGCCGCGGTGAAGGCGGTCCTCTTCACTCTCGCTTATGACAAGAACTTCTCTTTCGAGCTGGCCGGCGAAGTCGAAAAGAAAGAGCAAACCGCCCAAGTCAAAGATGCCCTGAAGAACACGATAGATGCCATGGCCGCCTGGTCCCAGGACGTGCCCGCCATCTCCCAGGCGTTCAAGGCCGCCAAGATCGACGGCGGCGACACCACCGCCAAACTGACCCTGGCCATGGACAAGGCCGCCTTCGAGGACATGATCAAGAAGGTCCAGGCCCAGGCCGCTCCCACCGCCGCCCCCAAGAAGTAGTCGTCCGCGTTTTCCCGTCCTCTCGCGGCCCCGCCGGTCCCTGCAATCGGCGGGGCCGTTCTTTCTCCTGAACCGCCGGCCCGTGAACATGGCCCACCCATCGAGAGGCGCCGGTGCTTTCGGCTGGGTTCGGCTACGGAGTTCAGGCCGGGCGGGGACCCACCGTCCCGGTTTTCCCGTCGCGGCGGGATGACCCAGACTCCTGGCCGGAGCGCCACTTGGCGCGGAGCACCTGGACGACGAAGCCGGGGATGCGGGCGATCCGGTCGAGTCGCGCCGGTTCCTGCCAGAGCCGGAACAGCCACTCGAGAGCGAACCGCTGCATCCACACCGGGGCGCGGGGAATCTGCCCCGACAGCACGTCGAAGCTGCCGCCCACCCCGATCGCCACCACCGGGTGGTCGAGCCCGGGCCGGGCCCGCAACCGGTCGATGACCGCTTCCTGCCGCGGCACCCCCATCGCCACGAAGACGATGGCCGGACGGGCGGCCCGCACCGAGGCCAGCGCCTCGTCCTCCTCGGACCCGCCCGCCGGGAAGAACCCGTGCCGCACACCCACCACCCGCAGACCGGGGAACCGCGCCGTCAACGTGTCCGCGGCCGCCTGGGCCACCCCGGGCCGGGCACCCAGGAAGAAGACCGGCCACCCCTCCCGGGCCGCCCGTTGGCAGATCTCCTGCACCATCGCCACCCCGGGCACCCGTCCGGGCACCGGCGTGCCCAGGAAATCGGCCGCCCAGACCAGGCCCGCCCCGTCCGGCACCACCAGGGCTGCTTGTTCCAGCACCTTGGCGAAAAGCGGGTCTTCACGTGCCCGCAGGACCGCCAGGGAATCGGCGGTCACCAGGTGGAAGAATCCGGCCGGCCCGGCCAGCCAGCCAGCCAGGCGCTCCAAAACCTCTTCCGGCGTGACCGGATCGACCGCCACCCCCAGGATACGTACCCGGCCGCCCCCGGCCCCGCCCTCGCGACGCGGCGCGCGACGCGCAAAGGTGCGCCAGAAGCCGGCCACCGTGCCGGCCAACAGCACGATCAGCGAGATCCAGGCCCACCACGGGGCATCGACGACGTCGAGCAGGACGACGAAATTCCCCGCCAGGAAGATCAGCGTGGTGTAGAGCACCACGCTCTCGCGTTGCAGCGTCCAGACCCGGGACCGGGGACCGGGCGGCCGGCCGCCTCCCGCCACCGCTCCGTCCTGGTAGAGTTCGTTGCCCAGGAACGAGGCGATGATCAGCACGCAGACCGCCACCACCGGGAACAGGGTCGCCATGGCCGGCACCAGCAGCCCGAACAGCAGCAAGGTCTTCGAGCGCCCCAGCAACGAAACGCCGGCCAGCAGGGCGCTCAGGGCGAACAGCCCCGAGTGTCCCAGTTGCCGCATCCGGCCGAAGACGAACCACATCACCAGCATGGCCAACGGCACCATCAGCAAGGGCAGCGTGAACAACACCGCCCACGGGGGGGTCGCCTGCTGGGTCGGGAAGAACAGCAAAAAGGTCACGCCCGACACCGCCGTCAGCAGCAACGGCATCTCGAACACGAGCGACGCCGCCAGCAACGACAGGATGACGACGGGCGGCCAGAATCCCTCGACGAACCACATCCAGTCGGCGGCGAACCCGTGATTCCAGGTGGCCAGCCCCAGGGCGCCCAGGGTCAGGACGAGCAGGCCGGTGGTCCGTCGCACCAGATGCAGGTCCCGCAACAGGCCCAGAACCGCCGCCAGACAGACCCCGACGGGGATGACCAGATCGGCCGCGGTCAGTGGCACGCCCGGGTTCAGCAGGGGACAAAGCGTGGCCAGCACCACGGGCAACCCGCCCACATACCGCCCCTTCCCAAATCCCGGGGGGGTGGCGACGCCCAGCGCCCGCGGCGCCAGCAGGCCGATGATCGTGCCCAAGGTGGCCAGGGCGACCACCGATCCGATCACCCAGATATCGAGCACGCCAGCGGTCCTTTCATGCAGTTCACCCTGGTGAACAAGGGAGGGGCAGGATACGCCTGCCCCTCCTCATGCCATCGGAAACGAAAAACCGGCTACAGCGCCTTGATGGCGGCGATGACCGCGTCGGCCATGCCGGAGGTGGTCGTGGTGCCCCCCATATCGTAGGTGCGGGCCTTGCCCTCGGCGATGACCTTGGCGACGCCGGCGTGGATCGAGGCGGCCTTGTCCTTCTCGCCCAGCCACTCGATCATCATCATGGCAGCCAGGATGGTGGCGAGCGGGTTGACCTTGTTCTGGCCGGCGTATTTCGGGGCCGAACCGTGGGTAGGCTCGAAGACGGCGTACTTGTCGCCGATGTTACCGCTGTAGGCGAAGCCGAGGCCGCCGACGAGCTGGGCGCACAGATCGGAGATGATGTCGCCGAACATGTTCTCGGCCACCAGCACGTGGTAGCGGTCGGGGTTTTTCAGCAGCCACATGCACATGGCGTCGATGTTCCCCTCGCTCCATTCGATGTTCGGATACTCGGCCGCCACCTTCTTCATGCAATCGACCATCAGGCCGCCGGTCTCGCGCAGCACGTTGGGCTTCTCGACGAGGGTCACGCTGGGTTTCTTGTTCGCCTTGGCGTATTCGAAGGCCTTGCGGATGATCCGTTCACAGCCGTGGCGGGTCATGATGCGGGTCGACATGGCCACATCGCCAGCCGGCAGTTTGTTGAAACGGGCCATCGCCTTGTTGTGCTTCTCGAGGGTCTGGCGCAGCTCATCGGGGATCGGACAAAACTCGACGCCGGCGTAGAGCCCCTCGGTGTTCTCGCGGAAGACGGTGATATCGATGGTTTCCTTGTAGTTGAGCGGGTTCTTGGGAAAGGCCTTGCATGGCCGCACGCAGGAGTACAGATCGAACATCTGCCGCATGCCGACGATCGGCGACTTGTAGACCAGCCCCTTGCCCTGGTGCTCGGGGGCCAGCTCCTTGGCCGCGTCGACCTTGTTCTTGCTGGTGATGGCGCCGAACAGGGCCACGTCGGTCTCCTTCAGCACCTTGACGGTGCGCTCGGGCAGGGGGTTGCCCTCCTTGCACCAGAACTCCCAGCCGATGTCGCCGTGGATGTACTCGGCTTGAAAGCCGATGGCGTCGAGCACCTTCCGCGCCGCATCCATCACGTCCACGCCCACGCCGTCGCCCGGCAGCCATGCAATCCGATACTTCTTCGCCATGATTCGCTCCTTCTGCTGTTGTGGTATCCAGAAAAAGACCCGTCCGCCCGCCGCCCACCCCCCGGGCCCGGATCCCCGTGCCGGCTCGGCGGGAAGGTGGTCCGGGGCAGGATGGTCATCGGTCGGCCGCCGTCAGGTCGGGTTCACGAGGAAGAAACCGGGGTCGGGGAAAGGGAAGGCCGTCCCGGGCCGGTTTCCCCGGTCACCGCCTGCCCCCGGACCGGTACGGGAGCGCGCCGGCGCCAGCGGTCCCAGGCAGCCAAGCATGCCCGACCGGCCTCGAACAGGTGTCGCCTGGGTGCCGGCGGGCCGCTCCTCACTTCCCCCGAAGAGCCCCCTGCGAAGAGCTCTGCCCGAGAACCTATCTCCGAGCCACCCCCCTCGCCTGGCTCAAGTGACTCCTTCACCCGGGTGGCTGAGGCATCCGTTGGCTGGTGCAAGCCCCTGGCCCCTTCAGCCCCCTCCGTCCGATGTTCCGGTGGAGAAGCCGGACATGAGGTGAGAGCACGGAAGACCATCCCGGAAGTGAGCGCCGTGGCTGGCGCAGGAAATGGACCCGACCGCTCGGGCCCGGGCGCCGGGAGGGGAAGATCGGGGCCGTGGGCCGGTTCGGGGGGAGCAGGCGGACCCAGTGGCACCTGCCACGGATCCATCGCCGGGTCGGTGATGTCCCCGGACTCGGCGCGGAGGATGCGCGTGATGTCGCTCCAGGTCCGACGGGCAGCCTTCTCCAGGCAGGCCGCCAGCGCGGGCCCCGGCCGCAGCCAGGGCACCCGCGCCAGGACGATCGTCTTCGGTCGGGCCACTCAGGACGCCTTCTTCATCTTCTTCTGAAGATGCGGGATCAGGCCGCCGTCGCCCAGGATCTCGAGGATGAACGGCGGCAGTACCTTGGCTTTGGCGGTCTTGCCGGTGGTGAGATTCTTCACCTCACCGGTCGTCGGCTCGACCTCGAGCTGGTGACCCGCCTCAGCGATCTGGCCGATCTCGGGGCAGACCATGATCGGCAGGCCGAGGTTGATGGCGTTCCGGTAGAAAATGCGGGCGAAGCTCTCGGCGATGACCACCGAAACCCCCGCCGCCTTCAGGCAGGTGGCCGCCTGCTCGCGTGAGCTGCCACAGCCGAAGTACTTGCCGGCGACGATGATGTCGCCTTTCTTGACCTTCTTGGCGAACTCCTTGTCGATGTCCTCCATCGCATATTTCGCCATTTCGGCCGGTTCCCAGACCTTGAGGTAGCGGCCGGGGAAGATGACGTCAGTATTGACGTCGTTGCCGTATTTGAAGACGGTGCCGCAGAACTTCATTTCAGTTCACCTCCGGGAGGGTGATCTTGCCGGCCACGGCCGAGGCGACGACCGCAGCGGGAGAGGCCAGGTAGACTTCGGCCTGGGTGCTGCCCATGCGTCCCTGGAAGTTGCGGTTGGTCGAGCTGATGCAGCGCTCGCCGGGGGCCAGCAGGCCCTGGTGAGCGCCGAGGCAGGGCCCGCAGCCGGGATTCAACACGACCGCCCCGGCATCGATGTAGGCGGCGATCAGGCCCTTGTCGAGAGCCTGGCGATAGACCTTCCACGAGGCGGGGATGACCAGCATCCGCACCTCGGGGTGGACCCGGCGGCCCCGCAGCTGCCTGGCCCCCTCCTCGAGGTCTTCGAGGCGCCCATTGGTACAGGACCCGAGCAGGGCCTGGTGGATCTGGGTACCGGCCACCTCGGCGAGGGGCTTGACGTTGTCAACCATGTGCGGGCAGGCGATCTGCGGGGTCAGCTGCCCGAGATCGATCTCGAGGGTCTGACAGTAATGCGCGTCGGGATCGGGCTTGATCACCTCGAACGGCTTGTCGGTCACCGACTTCACGTAGTCGATCGTTTTCTGGTCGGGCGGGATCATCGCCGACTTGGCGCCCGCCTCCATCGACAGGTTGGTCAGCACCATGCGCGAGGCGATGGTCATCTCGTCGATGGCGGGGCCGAAGAACTCGATCGATTTGTAGTCGGCTCCGTCAGCGCGCAGTTTCCCGATGATGTGCAGGATCAGGTCCTTGGAATAGACGCCGGGAGCGAACTTCCCTTTCACCACGACCTTGATCGTTTCGGGCACCATCAGCCAGAGCTTGCCGGTGGCCCAGACCGCGGCCATCTCGGTGGCGCCGATGCCGGTCGAGAAGACACCGAAGGCCCCATGCGTGGTGGTGTGCGAATCGGTGCCGACCAGCACCTCGCCCGGGCGGCAGAAGCCCTGTTCGGGCAACACCTGGTGGCAGATGCCGGTGTTGATGTCGAAGAAGTTCTTGATGCCGTGCTTCTTGACGAATTCGCGCACGGTTTTGTGGCCCTCGGCTGTCTTCTCGGACTCGGCCGGGACGCGGTGGTCGAAGATGATGACGATGCGATCGGGATCGTACAGTTTCCCGGTGCCGATCTCCTTGAAGGATTTGGCCACCAGTCCCGCGTTCTCGTGGGACATGGCGACGTGGGGAAACACGTCGAGGAGGTCGCCGGGGGAAGCCTCCTTGGCGCCGGCGGCTTTGGCCAGGATCTTTTCGGCCATGGTCTTGCCCATTGTCGGTGCTCCTTTGCGCGTCAGGCGGTGATGATCATGGACAGACACCGACCGGGGCATACCGCACGCGGGTGGCGGCAACCCCGGACGGCACCGGGACGGTCAGGGTTTGAGGGGCTCGAAGCTGGTGAAATCGGCGTGGTGGAGCAGGATGCCTTCGGTCGTCCGCTTGCCGTGGTCGCCCTCGTGGCTGTGGTTGGCGATGATGTGGCTGATCTCGTCGGGTAACCCGGCCAGAGTGGCGATCTGCACCCCGCTGAAGGGGTGGCGCAGCAACTTGCCGGAGGCGCTCTTGGTGTACTGCAGGCCTTCCCGTCGGTATTCGAGAAGTTTGCCGACATCGTGCAGGATGGCGCCGGCGACCAGGTAGTCCCAGTTGATGGGGAGTTTGTTGCCGAGCGTGGCACCCAACGCCTTGGCCATGCCCATACAGATCTGGGTGACGGCGCGGGTATGCTCGAGAAACGACACCGGGGTATCCTTGATCAGCAGCGTGAACGGGATCATGCCGAGATCGGTCGGCTCCCACCCGCCTTTCTCCATGGCCATCGTCCAGGCTTTGATGGTCTTGTCGCGCAGGTCGGGGTTCTTGATCTCGTTGAACTCGGGAATCAGCTCGAGAAGCTTGTCTTTCATGCGTCCTTTCCTTCCGGTGTATTGGGCAGGGCGCGGTCGGGCCCGCGGAGGAGCGCCATCCCTGGCGCCCGCGGCCCACTTCCGACCTCATGTCGGTCGGAACCCGGTGGGCGCGGGCCTAGGGGGTACCCGACAGTTCCCATTTCACGATGTAATAAAAGAAGCCGATCAGGATGGCATACTCGGCCACGATCACCGGTGGATACCGCTGCCGGAGGGTGTCCCACCAGTCCCAGAAGAAGTTGAGAAGGTCGAACACCCGCAGCATCAGGCTCACCACCTGATAGGCGACGAGGAAAACCGCGGTCAGATAGAAGGGAACGATGTAGTAGTAGGCCATCGCGCGATATGCTATCACAAGCCCCCCAGGGGGGCAATGCCCGCCCTGCCGCCTGATGATCGGCATGGCAAGAGGTTTGCGCCCCCATTCCGATTGACACGCCTCCAGGGGGGGAGTATACTCCCCCTGCCGCTGGAAGGCGGATGGGGAGAAGGTTCTCCCGCGGAGTGACAGCATGATCAAGCACATCGGTATCCGACGCGAAGACAAGAACCGCTGGGAACGCCGGGTTCCCTTGATTCCCGAGGATGTGGGCCGCCTGGTGGCCGCGCATGGTCTGCAGGTGACCCTGCAACCGTCGACCCTGCGCATCTTCCCCGACAGCGCCTACGAAAAGGTCGGCGCCCGCATCGCCGAAGATCTGTCGGGGTGCGACCTCGTCATGGGCGTCAAAGAAATGCCCAGTGCCTTTTTCCGGCGCGACGGCATGTATATGTTCTTTTCCCATACTATCAAGGGCCAGAAGCACAATATGGCCATGCTCCGCAAACTGGTCGACCTGGGATGCACCCTGCTCGACTACGAGCGGATCGTCGACGAGAAGGGCCGACGCCTGGTTTTCTTCGGGCGCTACGCCGGGCTGGCCGGCATGATCGACACCTTCTGGGCCCTCGGCCGACGCCTCGCCGCCCAGGGTATTCCCACCCCCTTCGAGCGGGTGAAGATGGCGCACGAATATCCCGATCTGCCTGCCGTTCGCCAGGCCTTCGCCGGGATCGCCGCCGACCTGCGCCAGACCGGCATCCCGCCGGCTCTGCGGCCCCTCGTCGTCGGCTTCGCGGGGTACGGCAACGTCTCGAAGGGCGCCCAGGAGATCTTCGACCTGTTGCCCCACCGGGTCGTCAAGCCGATCGACCTGCTCAGCGGCAATACGGGCGAAGCTTCCCACGAACTGATCAAGGTGGTCTTCCGCGAAGAGCACACCGTGCGGCCTGCCGACGCCGGCACCCGGTTCGACCTGCCCACCTTCTTCGCCCATCCGGAGCGCTACGAAAGCGCCTTCCGGCCGTATCTCGACCATCTGACCGTGCTCGTCAACTGCATTTTCTGGTCGCCGAAAGGGCCCCGCCTCATCACCATCGAGGAGGCCCAGGAACTGTGGGGCCAGGGGCGTCAGGCCAAACTGCAGGTGATCGGAGACATCTCCTGCGATATCGACGGCGGCATCCAGTTCACGCTGAAGGAAACCCAACCAGACAACCCGGTGTACGTCTACGACCCCGACCGGCATGCCATCACCTTCGGTGTCGAAGGGCACGGGCCGGTGGTGATGGCGGTCGACAACCTTCCCTGCGAGCTGTCGGCCGAATCGTCCCAGGAGTTCAGTTCGGCCCTGATGCCGTTCCTCGAGACCATCGGCCACCTCGATCCCCGAGCCGCCCTCGACGACTGCAAGATTCCCGAACCCCTGAAGCGGGCGGTCTTGCTCTGGCACGGCCGCTTCCCCGCCGAATACGCCTTCATGCAGGAATTCCTCGGGGCGTGACCCGGACGGCGCCGTGCCAGCGCCCGACCGTCCGTCCCCGATACCACCGGACAGGAAAGGAGCATCCCCGTGGCAAAGAACGTGTTGGTCCTGGGCGCGGGCCTGGTGGCCCGGCCGCTGGTTCACTACCTGCTCGAGAAGACAAAGCACCAGGTCATCTGCGCCAGCCGCACCGTCAGCAAGGCGGAGGAGCTGGTCAAGGGGTTTGCCCGCGGCAGCGCCAAGCCCCTCAACGTCGAGGACAAGGCCTCGCTGGAAGCCCTGATCAAGGATTGCGACATCGCCATCAGCCTCGTCCCCTACACGCATCACGTCACCGTCGCCGAACTGTGCATCAAACACAAGAAACACATGGTGACCACGAGCTATGTCAGCCCCGCCATGAAGGCGCTCGACCAGCCGGCGAAAGAAGCGGGCATTCTCATTCTCAACGAAATCGGCCTCGACCCCGGCATCGACCACATGTCAGCCATGCGGGTCATCGACCATGTGGTCAAGCACGGCGGCAAGGTGGTGTCGTTCCGCTCCTACTGTGGCGGCCTGCCCGCCCCCGATGCCAACGACAACTGCATGGGGTACAAGTTCAGCTGGAGCCCGCGCGGCGTGTTGATGGCCGGTCGCAACAACGCGAAGTATCTCGAGGACGGGAAGGTGATCGAAATCCCCGGCCCCGAGTTGTTCAAGCACCACTGGTATCTCAACGTACCCAACTACTGGACGTTCGAAGCCTATCCGAACCGCGATTCCCTGCCCTACCTCGACCTCTACGGGTTGAAGCACGCCCACACCATGTTCCGCGGCACCCTGCGCAACCCGGGATGGTGCCGGTTCTGGTACAAGATGGCCCAGCTCGGCTGGCTGGTCGACGCCCCCCGTACCGACCTCGAGGGCAAGACCTGGGCCCAACTGTTGCGGGCGATGGTGCCGGGCAAGGGCGACCTGCTCGAGGATCTGTGCCGGCACTGGGACGTCCCCGCGGACGCCGACGAGATCAAGCGCATCAAGTGGCTGGGCCTGGCCGGCAACGAGAAGGTGCCCAGTGGCCCAAACAACCTGCTCGACCTGCTATGCGCCCACCTGATCAAAAAACTCGAGCTCAAGGAAGGCGAGCGCGACATGATCGTCCTCTTCCATGAGTTCGAGGCCGAGTATCCAACGAAGAAGGAATACATCACCTCGACCCTGGTCGACTTCGGCATCCCCAAGGGGGAATCGGCGATGAGCCGCACCGTCAGCCTGCCCGCCGCCATCGCCGTCCGGCATATCCTGGCCGGCGACTTCCAGCTGACCGGGGTCCACATCCCCGTCCTGCCCGAGATCTACAACCCCGTCCTCAATGAACTCGAAGAGCTGAAGATCAAGTGCGTGGAGGCTTTCCACAAGCGGTAAGCCAAGCGGCGACGCGAGCGGGGTGGCCCTGACCGGCCACCCCGTTCTGCTTCCGAAGCCTGAAGGCGGGACATCATTCCATCGCAACATTCCAGGAAAGGGCAAAAGGCGATCGTCAACCTTCCTGGATGGGTATCTCAGGGGACTCCCATTTCCCGAATTCGCCTGAGACTCCGGCATCCCGGCGGAAACTCTGGAGACCGCAAGGGAAATACATGAGGGATGGAGGAGAATGAATGCAGGCCGATTCCCGTCGATCCCCGCCAGAGGAATCGACCGGAATTGAGCATGGGGAGAGGTGCTTCCCGTCGCGATGCGGCAGTGTCAGTTTTCGGAGCCTGGCCCCCCTCCCGGCCCCCCCTCGGTCAGGGATCATTCGGGAGGAGATGCTCCCCGCCCCGGGAAGACCTGCTCGACCGCCTCGCGGATGGTGCGGACCCGCAGGAGGAGGTCTGGGCCCTTCGGGGCCTCGCCGCCGGCCGGCACCAGAAAGCGCCGGAAGCCGAACCGTCGGCCCTCGTTGAGACGCCGTTCGAGCTGCCCGACCGGCCGGATCTCGCCCGACAGGGTCAGCTCGCCGACCAGCAGCAAGTCGGAGGGCAGCGGCCGGTCCCAGGCGCTGCCGACGAGGGCCATGGCGAGGCCGAGATCGCCGCCCGGTTCGCTCATACGCAGGCCGCCGGCCACGTTGGCGAAGACATCTTTGTTGTAGAACTTCAGCCCGGCATGCTTCTCGAGCACGGCCAGCACGAGGTTGAGCCGGTTGGTGTCGAGCCCCGACACGACCCGGCGCGGCATCGACAGGAACGAGTGGGTGACCAGCGCCTGCAGCTCCGCCAGGATGCAGCGGGTGCCTTCGAGCAGCGGCACCACGACAACGCCCGGCGATTCGAGCCGGTGGCGGTTAACGAAGAAATCGGATGGATTCAGCACCGGCATCAGGCCAGCCGCCGTCATCTGGAAGACAGCCACCTCGCCGCTGGCGCCGAACCGGTTCTTGAAGACGCGCAGGATGCGGTAGTTGCTGTTGACCTCGCCCTCGAAGTAGAGCACCGTGTCGACGATGTGTTCGAGGATCTTGGGCCCGGCGATCGCTCCTTCCTTGGTGACGTGGCCGACGATGAAGACGGGCAGACCGCGGTCCTTGCCGAACTTGGTCAGCACCGCCGCGCACTCGCGGATCTGGGCCACCGACCCCGGCGTCGCCTCGAGCTGCGGCGAGAAGACGGTCTGGATCGAATCGACGACCAGCAGCTTGGGCAGATACGACATGATGCAGCCGAGCGACGACTCGAGGTTCTGCTCGGCGACCAGGAAGATGTCGCGGTCATTGCCGATCTTCAGGCGATCGGCCCGCAGCTTGATCTGCAGGGGCGACTCCTCGCCCGAGAGGTAGACGATCGGTTTGACGTTGACGCCGAGCCGCGACGACAACTGCAGCATGAAGGTCGACTTGCCCACCCCCGGCTCACCGCCGATCAGGGTGATCGCCCCAGGCACGATACCGCCCCCGATCAGCTCGTCGAAGGTGTCGAGCCCGGTCTGCAGACGGGGCATCTTCTCGCAGGCCACCTCGGCCAGGGGCTGGCACAGCGACAGGTTGGCACTGCCCGAGCGGAAGCTGATCCCGCCGCCCGGCCCGGTCGCCACCCCCGTCACCGGCTCGGCGGCCAGGGTGTTCCACTCTCCGCAGGCGGTGCAATTGCCCTGCCACTTGGGATAGCTCTGCCCGCACCCCTGGCAGACGTAGACCATTGCACTTTTCTTGGCCATGCCGTCACCTCAGCACGAAGTCACTTCACCCCCAGCACTTCGGCCAGGAATTTCCCGGTCAGGGAGCGGGGATGACGGGCCAGTTGTTCAGGCGTGCCGGCCGCCACGATCTCACCCCCGCGATCGCCGCCCTCGGGGCCGAGATCGATGACCCAGTCGGCGGTCTTGATGACGTCGAGGTTGTGCTCGACGACGAGTACCGTGTTCCCCTTTTCGACCAGCCGGTCGAGCACGCCCATCAGGCAGCGCACGTCCTCGAAATGCAGGCCGGTGGTCGGCTCGTCGAGGATGTAAAAGGTGTCGCCGGTCGCCATCCGCGACAATTCAGCGGCCAGTTTGATGCGCTGCGCCTCCCCGCCCGATAGGGTGGTGCTCGACTGGCCGAGGGCGATGTAGCCGAGCCCGACGTCGGCCAGGGTCTGCAGCCGACGCCGGATGCTGGTGAAGGCCTCGAAGAACTCGAGCGCCTCCTTCACATTCATCTCGAGGATCTCGGCGATATGCTTCCCCTTGAACGTGACTTTCAGCGTCTCCTCGTTGAACCGCCGGCCCTTGCACTGCTCGCAGACCACGTAGACGTCAGGCAGGAAGTGCATCTCGATCTGGATCTGCCCCGACCCCTCGCACGCCTCGCACCGGCCGCCGCGCACGTTGAAGCTGAACCGGCTGGGGGTGTAGCCGCGGGCCCGCGCTTCGATCGTCTCCGACAACAACGTGCGGATCGGGGTCAACACGCCCGTGTAGGTGGCCGGGTTGCTCCGGGGGGTGCGCCCGATCGGGTCCTGGTCGATGTTGACCACCTTGTCGACGGCGGCCAGGCCCACCAGTTCGCGGTGAGCGCCGACCGGCAGCCGCGATTTGTTCAACAGGTTCGAGAGGAGGGGAAACAGGGTATCGGTGACCAGGCTCGACTTGCCCGAGCCCGACACTCCGGTGACGGCAACGAGACACCCAAGCGGAAAGGCGACGTCGATGTTCTTGAGGTTGTTGTGGCGTGCGCCACGCAGTTCCAGACATTGGCTGCGGCCTTGCCGCCGCCGGGCCGGCACCGGCAGGTGTTCGCGCCCGGCCAAAAATCGTCCGGTCAGGCTGTCGGGCCGGGCCGCCACCTCGGCCGGCGAGCCGGCCGCCACGAGGTGGCCGCCGTCCTTCCCCGCACCGGGCCCCAGGTCGAGCAGGTGGTCGGCCTCGAGCATGATGTCGCGGTCGTGTTCGACGACGAGCACGGTGTTGCCGAGGTCGCGCAGCTTCTTCAGCGTGTCGATCAGCCGCCGGTTGTCGCGCGGATGCAGACCGATACTGGGCTCGTCGAGCACGTAGGTGATGCCGACCAGGGCCGAGCCGATCTGCGTGGCCAGCCGGATCCGCTGCGCCTCGCCACCCGACAAGGTGTGGGCGGCCCGCGACAGGTTCAGATAATCGAGACCGACGTCTTTCAGAAAGCGCAACCGATTGCGGATCTGCTCGAGCACCTTCTTGCAGATGAAGGCCTCCCGCTCGTTCAGGTGCAGGGCGGCGAAAAAGTCGACCAGTTCCCCGACCGGCTTCTCGGTCAACTGATGGATGTTCAGCCCCTCGACGGTCACGGCCAAGGCCACGGGGGAGAGCCGTTTGCCCTGGCAGCCGGGGCAAGGCAGGGTGCGCATGAATTTTTCGTAGAACGCGCGCATGTCCTCGGACTGCGTCTCGCGGTAGCGCCGCTCGATGGTGGGAATGATGCCCTCGAACGGCCGCTTGAAGGTCGCCTGCACCGACTTGCCATGGTAGTCGACAGCAATGGCCTGCTCGCCGGTACCATATAACAACGCTTGCACCACCCGGGCCGGCAGGTTCTTGACCGGCGTATCGACCGAGAACCGCAGGTGGCGGGCCAGGGCATCGACCCATTGCCGGAACCACGTCTCTTCCGCCGCATTCATCGAGGCGATCGCCCCCTGCGAGATCGACAGCTCGCGATCGGGAATGACCAGCTCGGGGTCGACGATCATCTGGAAGCCGAGCCCCGAGCAGGTCGGGCAGGCACCATAGGGAGCGTTGAACGAGAACAGTCGCGGTTTGATCTCGGGAAGGCTGACATCGCAGGAGGCACAGCGCAGGTGGGCGTTGAAGGACAGTTCGCGGCCTCCCCCTCCCTTGCGGTCGGCGGGCTCGACCAGCACGACCAGTTGCCCGTCGGCCAGTTTGAACGACAGCTCGATCGCTTCCCCCAGGCGCGTACGCTGGTCGGGGGAATGATCGACCGCGGTACGGTCGAGGGCGACCTCGATGGTGTGCTTTTTCTTCGGCTCAAGCCGGGGCAACTCGTCGTCAAGCAGGTAGAAGGAACCGTCCACCCGCACTCTCGAGAAGCCTTCCTTCCGCAGTTCTTCGAAGACCTTCTGGTATTCGCCTTTGCGCCCGCGCACGACGGGGGCGAGGAAGGTCAGTCGAGTGCCGGCCGGGTGGGCCAACAGGGAGTCGACAATCTGGTCAGGGGTCGAGCTGCTGACCGCCCGGCCGCACATCGGGCAGTGGGGGCGACCGACGGCGGCGAACAGCAAGCGGAAGTAGTCGTACAGCTCGGTGACGGTGCCAACCGTCGAACGGGGGTTGCGCGAGGTGGTCTTCTGCTGGATGGCGATGGTCGGGGACAGGCCGTCGATCTCCTCGACATCGGGCTTCTCCATCTGCTGCAGGAACTGCCGGGCGTAGGCCGACAGGGATTCCATGTAGCGGCGTTGTCCCTCGGCGTGGATGGTGTCGAAGGCGAGAGAGCTCTTGCCCGAACCGGACACCCCGGTGACCACCGTCAGCGACGAGCGCGGGATGGAAACGGTGAGATCTTTGAGATTATGGACACGGGCTTTGACAATGCGGATCATGGCTCGATGAGGGAGGGGGGCGATGGCCCCGACGAGGGGGAAGGGGCCGCCCGGCCGGTCTCAGCGCCAGTCGTACTGGATGACGCTGGCCTGGGTGGGGTTGGCGATCTGCCCTTCCTGGAAGGTGACCTTGTAGAACCCCGAGACCTTCACCCGTTTCTCGGGGCTGCGGCGGCTGAACACTTCGACCAGGCCGTTCTTGACGACGACCTCGCCGCTCTTTTTCACATGGTTGTACAAGACCTTGTAGAGCCCCGAGGCACCGAGGGCGACCACTCCCCCCGCCTCGACCTCGAGAAGCTCGCGACCGTCAAGGGCGATCGAGACCGTCACCTCGCCGCGATTGAGCACGGCCAGTTCTTTGACCACCCGGTTTTCCTTCTCGTCGAGGGTCGGCGGCGGCACGACCAGTTCGGATTCGGGGAGCAGTTTGAGCATATTCTTGCGCTGCAGTTCGACGACCATGAACCCTTCCTTCTCGGTCTTGAAGGTGTGCTCCTCGTCGAAGCGCAGACCCTTGTCGATCGTTTCCCAATCGCCCAGGCTCTTGGCCAGGACCTTGCCGTTGACGTCGGTGACGCTCGAGAAGCGCAGCTGCGCCCGCTCCTCCTTGAAGGCCCGCTCGGCGGCTCGGTTGCGCAGGATGACCACGAACATGACGAGGCACACGACCACCGCCAGAACCACGCCGGCGATCACCGCCAGCCGCTTGCGTTCGGCTTCCGCCTTCTGGAGCTGGAGGGCTTTTTCGCGTTCCTGCTGGAGTTTCTTGAGGGATTTATGGTCGAGTCGCTCGAGTTGATGCCACTGTTTGGCCATGGTGGGTGCGTCGTCTCAGAGAGGGATGGTCAGGGTAGCAAAGCGATCCCGACGTTGGGGGTGATCATGATGGAGTTGTCCTTGAAGGTTTTGGGGTCTTTGGGAAACACGCAATGGATCTTGATCTGCATGAACCGGAAGTCGGTCGGGTCAGTGGGCAGGGAAGCCCCCGGATCGACTTTGAAATAGACGTGCTCGACATCGCTGCAGATGTTGAACAGTTTCTTGCTGCCCGCTACCGGGGTCAGGCTGACTTTCCCGGCCTGGGCATATTTCGGGGGGGTGGTGGTGAACGTGAAGGTCTCGGCGGTCATGGTCAGGTCGCCGACAGTGACCAGGGTGTTGGGCTTGGCCGAGAAGAACAATTGGTATTCGGTCAACTGTCCCGGTTTGTTCGCCTCGGGCTTTTCGGGCTGGCAGACGACAAACCGCATGATCATGATCTCCCCGCTGGTAGGGGCCTTGATCTCCTGCCCGTTTTTCAGGATCTTCAGGTAGTAATCGCGGGCCACCGCCTTGTCGGGATTGTCGCAGGGGTCTTTGATGGTGTCAGCGAGCAGGGTGGTCGGATACGAGGTCTGCTTGATGTGCTGGCTCAGGAAGTTGGTGCCATTGCGCAACTGGTCGACGATGGAGCTCGTCCAGCTGGCCTTGTTGGCGGTCTTGGCGCCCCCGATGAACAACTGATAGACCCAGAACAGGAAAATCGCCAGGATGGCCACCGCGATCAACAGTTCGACCAGGGTGAACCCGCGCCGCCCTCGAAGAGGAAACCGTCTGCCCATCACAAGGCCCCCCGGCGCGTGATCTTTTGCACCTTCCGCTGCACCTGGGAAAACTTCCCGCCCCGGTCGGGTTTGGCAGGATCGTATTTGAAGTCGTAGATCGTTCCTTCGACCTCGATCTCGATGGCTTCTTCGTTGTACCGGCGCAACTCTTTCATGGCCTGCAGGCTGACCCGGTTGACCTTGTAGGTCATGGTGTAGGGATACCCCTCCGAGGTGGCGATCTTCCAGGAGGTGGCGGCATTGACCCCGCTGCCGATCAGCATCTCGAGGGCGGGCTGCAGCCGCTTGCCATCGATCTTCGCGTTGGTGCAATCGCGGATGTAATACCGCAGAAATTTGTCGGCCTTCACATCCCCGTAGGCCACCTGTGGGTTGATGGGTTGGGTGTATTTCTTCTTGGGGTCGGACGGGGCCAGACCTGGCCCGAGATACCGATATTCGGGATTGTAGAAGCTGCCCATCTTGATGAAGATATCATCTTGGCCGGCGAGTTTGATGTAGAAGTACTTGGGTTTGCGGTTGACGTCGAGTTCCTCGGCCGGCAGCTTGCGCACATAGACGCCCGAGAACCCCTTCAGCAATTGAAAATTCTCACTGCCGGCGAACTCGGAAAAATCGCACAGAGGGTTCTTCCCGACACTGAATTCGACCGCATCGTACAGTTCGGTCGGGAACAATTTGGCTTTCAGCAGGAAATGCTGGATGGCGGCACGCGCCGCGAAAAAGGCCTGCTGCTGCTCGAGGCTCATCCGGTTGTGCTGGGCGACGTTCTTGTGCTGAAATAGCATGCCCGCCACCAGGATCATCAGGCAGAACGCGAAGAACAGGGCAACGACGATGGCCATACCACGCCGCCTGCCCACGCCACGCTGGTCGAGGGATGTCGTCGGGAGGAAAGCGCCCCATCGCTGTTTCATCGCGAGATATCCCCCTTCAGGGTCATCAGGTGAATGCGGCGGGTGCCTTTGCTTTCGGTTTCGGGTTTGGAATACAGGGGTTTTTCCAGATTCCACTGCACTTCGATGATCAATTTCTTCATGGTGCAGTAGGCATATCTCTCATCGGAGGTATAGTTCACCTTGTCGCCGGCCATCCGCTGGGTATAGCGGGCCGCGGTCGGGTCGATGAAGCGCGGGGCATCGGCGCTGAACCCGCCATACCCCTCGTCTTTGTAGATATTATCGGGGGGTTCCGAGACGTTGCCAGGTGCGAGCTCGGTCTCCCACCGAGGGAATCCTGTCAGCGCCCCGCCGATCGGGTTGGGATTGTAATTCTGCATCCATTTGGGGGAGGACACCTTGGCCGGATTGCGCAGGAAGGAGAAGGTGAAATCGCCCCGGGCGTGTTCCCCGAAATCGTTCGGGGGGGAAACCGGGAACCCTGTTCCGATTTTCAGATTTTCGGGTTTTTCGTTGGACGGGGGGATCGTCGCGCAGACGTCCTCGACCTTCAGGGTGACCAGGTAACTGATGCCGCGCGGGTCGGTGTGAATGCCTTTGCAGGAGTAACCGCCACTGGTCTTGGCGCCTTCGGGAAAGAGCATCTCGGCCATATCCTTGGCCCAGGCATCTCCGTACCGGTCGTAATCCTTGATACCGGCCAGATCGCTGGTCTTCAGGAAAGCGGGATTGCCCGCCCGGACGGCCTCGAAGGGGACATTGTCAAGCATGGCGTTGAGGATTTCGCTTGCCTTGTTGATGGCGAAGGCCTGGGAAGCGTTCGCATCCGTTTCTTCGGCCCCTTTGTGGATGACTCCGAAAATGGGAATGAGTGCAACGGCCATGACAGCCATGGCCATGACGATCTCCAGGAACGTAAAGGCGGAGGAATGCCCGGAGGCCGGTGGTCGTCGCAGGTCGCCCATCTGGAACTCCTTCATCTCTCTAAGAATAGTATACCAGAAATCACGGAGGAGAAAGTTCGAATCTCGAGGGAATCTTTCCCAGGACCGGGCAAGGAGAAAAACCCTGATCCGGCTACGCTTTTCCAGGAACCGGGAAAGGGTACAACACCCGCCACCCTCCGACCGATGGGGGGCAACGTACAATACGCTCTGACCCGGAGGGGGTTCAAAAAAACGGCCAGGATTTTGGCGCCAACTTCCCGACCGGTCTCCCGGACAGACGAATCCTGGGGGTCAGACCGTCTCAGCCGGTCAGAGCAATTCGGAAGCCAGGGCCGACAGGTCGGAACGTTCCGACTTGTGCAGGATGATGTGCCCGAACAATCCCTTGTCCTTGAACTTGTTGATGACGTAGTTCAGGCCGTTGGAACTGCTGTCGAGGTAGGGATTGTCGATCTGGTAGGGATCGCCGGTCAGGACCACCTTGGTGCCGTCGCCGGCCCGGCTGATGATCGTCTTGACTTCATGCGGCGTCAGGTTCTGCGCCTCGTCGACAATCAGGAACTGCTTGGGAATGCTGCGGCCCCGGATATAGGTGATCGCCTCGATCTGCACCTTCTGCGACTCGATCAGGAAGCGGATCTTCTTGTCGACATCGTCGGAGTTGCTGTACAGGCGGTCCATGACGAACTCGAGGTTGTCGAAGATGGGTTGCATCCAGTGGCTGAGCTTCTCGTCCTTCGATCCCGGCAGGTAGCCGATGTCTTTGCCGAGGGGCATGATCGGCCGGCTGACCAGCAGCTTGCGGTAGACGTGCTCGTCGATCGTCTTCTGCAGGCCGCAGGCCAGGGCCAGCAGGGTCTTGCCGGTTCCGGCGCGCCCGACCAGCGTCACCAATTGGATCTCGTTACACAGCAACAGCTCGATGGCGAACTTCTGCTGCAGGTTGAGCGGCTCGACCCCCCAGGGCCGGGCGCTGATATGGTAGAGGGGCGTCAGTTTCTTGAGGGTGCCACAGTATTTGGCCAGGGCGGTCTTGTTCTCGTTCTCGGCGGCCTTCAACAGCAGGAACTCGTTGAGGAACAGGCCGGCCTGGGTGGGGGCATCCATCGATTTGGAGGCAAGGAACATCTCGATTTCACGAGCCGGCAGGACCAGTTCGCGCCACCCTGGGTAAAGTTCGTCGATATGGACCTTGTTGGTCTCGAAATCCTGGGTCGGAATGCCCAGCGCATCGGCCTTGATGCGCGCGTTCATGTCTTTGCTGATCAGGTAGACGTTGCGTCCCTGTTTCTTGAGGTGCAGGGCGCAGGCCAGGATGCGGTTATCGACCTTGCCCTTGTCGAACCCGTAGGGGATCTCCATGTCGTGGTCGATGAGCACCTGCACGCTGCCCCCATTGGGAATCGGCACCCCTTCGTACAGGTGCCCTTTCTTGCGGATGGCATCGAGCTCACGGGAAGCCGACCGGGCTTCGCGGCCGCGCTCGTCGTTGAACCCCTTGAACCGGTCGAGTTCCTCGATGACCCCGAGCGGGATTACGACATCGTTGTCCTTGAACGAGAACAGGGACTGATGGTTGTGCAGCAAGACGTTTGTATCGATGACAAACGTTTTTCTCATCTTCTTTGCATCCTCAGCGGGAAATGATCGGCCCTGGCGCCGCCAACGTACCATACCCCCCCAGGCAAGTCAAACCCCATCAAGGAGGGGGCAGGAAAACCTCTCGATGCGGGCTGGACCGAAGATTCCCCTCCCTGCATCCTTATCCGGAGGGAGACTAGGCCGCTACCACCCCAGGGAAGGGATCCACGCTCAAGAATTCGGCGGAAGGGACCGATACTGGAAGTGGATTCCTGTCTTTCGGCGGGGGGCCCGCCCCCCCCCCGTGTATCGCCCGAGGTCACACCTCCTGGAAAGGAACACGCCGTTCCATGAACAGACTGACAACCGCCATCCTCCTGCCGGTGATCCTGTTGACATGGGTGAGTCTGGGCCCGCCTGCATTGGCCCAGGAATACCCCGACGATCCCACGTTCGAGGAAGCCCCCGCCCCGGCCGGGCGGTATGCCTCCGTCGCCCCGCCCCGCACCCTCCGCAAAGGCAAGACCGAGGCGGTGGCGTTCACCTCGGGAAGGGGTGAACCTTCCGAGATCGGGGAGGCCGATGCCCTGATGGAAGGCGTGACCGACGAGGGCGACTTCAGCCGCGGCATGCAGAACTATACCGTGCGCAAGGGGGACACCCTCGGGGCGATCTCGAAGAAGTTCTTCGGCTCGGCCAAATACTGGAAGGACATCGCCAAGGCCAATGGCATCGACAACCCTGCCGGCCTCAAGGTCGGCCGGACCATCGAGATCCCCTCTCTGGGCAAGCCGATCACCTACCGGGAGCGGCGCCAGACCTCGGGGGGAGGCGGTTCCTACGCCGCCCTGCCGCCGGTCTCTACCGGGGCCGGCGGCGGTTCCTACCCGCCCCCCGCCACCGCGCTTCCCCTGCCGCCCATGTCGGGGGGCAGCGACCGGGTCCTCTACTCGGACGGCGGGCTGCCGCCCGTCCTGCTGCCCGGCCTCGATCGCAAGGACGACGAGCGCCGCACCAACGTCAACGTCGACGGCCTGACCGGCCTGATGCACACGTTCGCCGGCTATCCGCTCGGCAAGGGCCTGTTCTCGACCTCGTTCGGCATGGCCTGGAACAAGATCACCCGCCGCGACGGCCGCCGGCTGCAGGCGGGCGAGGACGGCGACTACTGGGAATTCCCCCTGGCCCTCACGTATTCGGGCGAGAACTTCGAGGTGGCCCTGAAGCTGCCTTTCGAGTCCTATGACATCTTCGCCCCTCTCACCTACAACTTCCGCGACGGCACCGACTCGGGTATGGGCGATGCCGCTCTGCGCCTGAAGTTCAGTTCGCAGAACGAGAACATGGCCTCCTGTCTGGGCATCGGGGCCATCTTCCCCACCAGTGACCGCGACATCGGCAACACCGAGAACGACAACGCCTGGGAAGTCTTCGCCGGCATCTCCAGCAAGAAGAAAGACGGCGGCAACTTCCACGTCAATGCCGGATACCAGGCAGGCGACGGCAACACCGACCACGAAGGCATCTTCTTCAACATCGGCTTCGAATACTCGGCCAACCCCAGCTTCACCTTCATGGGCGAGATCAACAACTACAACCGCATCAACAACGGCCGTTCGACCAATCTCACCCTCGGCCTGCGCTACTTCGTCAAGCCCGGCATGACCGTCTCGCTGGCCGCCCCCATCGCCCTCAACAACGACATGTTCTTCGGCTACGACTACCGCCTCGAGGGCCAGCTGCAGTACCACTACTGATCACCCGCTTCCAAATTCCTTCAGTGGGAGGGCGGTCCGCGCGACGGGCCGCCCTCCTGCTTGGAGGGCGACCCCGGAACCCGCCGTGACCTGCAAAGCCCTCAGTCGGGAGGCGGCCGATCATGGCGCGCCTGTCGAAGAACCGAGTGCCGGGCGTGGGCCATCCGCCAGGCCAGGGTCAGCGCGGCCAGCAGGCCGCGGTGGTCGGCGCGGCCCTGACCGGCGATGTCGTAGGCGGTGCCATGGCCGACCGAGGTGCGGATGTAGGGCAACCCCAGGGTGACGTTGACACAGCGGATGCCCCCCAATGCCTTGATGGCGATCAACCCCTGGTCGTGGGTCTGGGCCACGAACACGTCGGTGGCGCGCCGCATTTCCACCTTGAACAGGCTGTCGGCCGGCCAGGGACCGGTGACGTGGGGATTGACGGCGCGGGCCCGGGCGATGGCCGGCCCGATCGCCCGCTCCTCCTCGTCGCCGAACAGGCCGTGTTCGCCGGCGTGGGGGTTGAGGCCGGCCACCGCGATGACGGGGAAGGGCCGGCGCGGGGTGGCGAAGGCGGCATGCGCCGCCAGGATCGTCTCGTAGACGGCCGTCTCGGTCACCAGCCGCGGCACCTCGCGCCAGGCCACATGCAGCGTGGTCATCACCACCCGCAGCCGCCCGTGGACCATGGCCATGTGGGTGGCCGGCACCCCGGCCAGCGCCTGCAGCATGTCGGTATGGCCGGCGAAGGGGCTACCGGCCAGGCGGATGGCCTCCTTGCCGATGGGGCCGGTGACCATGCCCGCGCAGCCGCCGGGTTCGCGGCAGAGCCGGTGGGCGGCCTCGATGGCCTGCACCGCCGCCCGGCCGCCGGCCGCCGTCACCGCGCCGGGGGGGAACGGCCCCCGCTCGGCCACGTCGATCCAGCGCAGCCCCGCCGGTATCCGCTCTCGCCGGCGCGGGAACAGCCGGGCGAACGCCGCGTCGAAGGCCTCCCGCGGCCCAACAAATACCCAGCGGGCGAGATCGGCGGGGGACGCGCCGGCCACCACCCTTGCCAGCAGCTCGGGGCCGACCCCGCAGGGATCGCCCATGGTCACCGCCAGGGAGATCGGCCCCTCCCTTCCATGAATGGAGGGACGGCCACGACGACGTGCCTGACCAACGTGGGTTTCCGCTCTCGCGGCCGTTCCAGGTGGTCGGTGCTGTGGACGAGCCCCTTGTCGGGGGCCATCGGCCAACGGCAGAGCTTCCTTCCCCTTCATGGCAAGATCTCGAACCGGAACAGCCCTTCGAAGGGGTCGGCCTTCTTGACCCGCAGGGTGACCCTCTGCCCGACCGCCACGTCGTGGGCCGGTCGGCGGCAGGTGCGGAATTCGCAGATCAACTCGAAGTAGACGACCACGTCGTGGGGCGTCTGGTCGACCACCACGGCCGGCCAGGCGTCACGGCCGGCGGCCAGTTCCTGTTGCAGGAACTTCAACACCCAGTAGTTCTGCCGGTCGCGCATGATGGTCTCGGCGGTGCGGGTCGCCTCGTCGGCGGCCATCAGGGCTCGTTGGAAACCCTCGGCATCGTAGGGCACCGGCCCGCCGTCGAGATGGCCGGTCACCTGCCGCTGGATGAGCAGGTCGGAATACCGCCGCAAGGGCGAGGTGACCTGGCAGTAGGGGCCCACCCCAAGCGAGCTGTGATGCCCGGGCGTGGCGCCGAGCACGGTCTTGCGGAAGAACCGCAACGCCTGGAAGAACGCCACCGGCTGGAACTCGGCCGGCAGCTCGGGCAGGTTCTCGGCCCGCTCCTGGCTGCGGTAGAGGCACGGCAGGTCGTGCTCCTGACAATGACGGGCGGCCAGGTGGTTGGCCAGAACCATGAACTCCATGATCATGTCGGCGGTGGGGCTGTTGCCGGGCCGATACCCCAATTCGACCCGGCCGTCGGGAGCGAGGGTCAACTTGAGTTCGGGTTGCCGTTCGACCAGCAGGGCGCCGGCCTGCCGCCGCCGCTCGCGCAACTTCCCGGCCAGCCGGACTCCCGCCGCCAGGATCGGGGCGGTCGGCGAGGTCCAGTGTGCGCCCTTGAGGGTGCCGCGCAGGGCGACGCCGGTGTCGGGATTGGCAGGAGTGGAAGCCGGAGGGGCGGCAGGGTCCCCGGCCGGCACCCCACCGCCCGTTGCCGGTATCGGCCCTGCCGAAACCGGTGTTCCCGAGACCCCGGCCACCTCATGTCCTGGGCCGGGGGTCGGAGCCGGTTCGAGCTGGCCGTCGGCGGCCGGGTAGTCGGTGGCCACGGTCACCCGCACCAGCGAGCGATAGATCTCGTACGACTGGATGCCCCCTTCGGGGTCGAGCCGGATCTGCCAGGTCAGGGCGGGACGGTCACCCGCGTCGCTCAGACTGAGAGCGTTCTCCGAAATGGCCGGGGGCAGCATCGGGATGTTGCCCTCCGGCAGGTAGATGGTGGTGCCGCGCCGGCTGGCTTCGCGGTCGAGCGGAGAGTCGCGGGGGATCGAGGCGGCCACGTCGGAAACGTGGATCCAGAGGGTGTACCCTCGGTCGTCGGCCTCGAGCGAGAAGGCATCGTCGCGGTCGCGGGTGGTCTCCGAGTCGATCGCCCAGGTGGGCAACCCGCGCAGGTCGCGGCGGCCGGCCTGAGCGGTGGCAGAGGATACCACCGCGGGCGGGGCTTCCCCTGAAGACCAGCCGGGAGGCTTCCCGGCGGCGGGTTCCGCCTCGGCGGGCACCCGGGGGGAGGCCCCGCAGGCGGTTCTCCCCAGCGCATTCGGAGTCGACGATCCAGGGGCGGCCACGCGGGCCAGGAGGCGGGAGGCTTCGCCGTCCAGCTCCGGGGGGAAGGCGGTCGGCACCTTGTACCGGAGCAAATCGAGATGTTCATCGGGGCCGAACCGCCCGATGTTCACCAGGAAGGCAAAGAGCGGCCGCGGTTGGTGCAGGCCGGCCCGTTCGAGGATCTCGTGCACCCGTTTGGGCACTTGCGCTTCGGCTCCCCACACCACGATCTGGACAAGCGATTCGAGCACGGCGGCGACCCGGGGCAGCTCGGCCAGCGGGGTGCCGGCGGCGGCGCGTTTCAGGTCGTCGACCAGGGCCTGGTCTTCGGCCTCCTGGCGTTGGCGCTTCTCTTCGCGTTCGAGGGCGGCCCGCACCTCGTCGGCCGGCACGGGAACGTAGCCTTCCTTGCGCTGCCGGAAATAGAAGGAGTCGGCGGCCAGACGGCGCAAGAGAGCGGCTTCCATGTCCTCGTCGCCGGCATCGGCCAGGAACCCTGCCATCTCGAGCAATCCGTAGGGCCGCACGTCGCCCTGCAGCAGTTCGTGCAGCTCGCCCAGGTTGATGGTGGCGGCCAGGCGCTGCCTCTTCTCGTCGCACTGGCGGGCTTTCTCCCAGCAGCCGTCGAGATCCTGGGGGGAAGCTTTCGACTGGGCCGTGTGATGCAGCACGGTCCGCTCGGTGACGGTGGTCTCCTTGCGGTTCAGCTGCAGCAGCCGCACCCCTTTGGGGGTGATGGCCAGGACGATGCCGAGCTGGACGGGCGGGTCCTTCCCCTGGAACTCGACGATCTGGCCGACCTGCAGGCTCATCCCTCGTCTCCGGAAGGATAGCGGGTGCGGGCGGCCACCGGGCGCTCGAGCAGGGGAATGCTCCAGGCCAGGATCTCCTCGAGGGCTCGCTCGAAGGCGGCGGCGGGATCGTCGTCACCAGGGGAACCGGGCGCCGTTCGGCCCCGCCGCCCGGTCGCCCCGCCGTCGCCGTGGGGGGCGGGCGCGGCCCCGCCCGGGGCCGTGGCGAAGCCAGGGGATGGAACAACCGGACGGGAAGGGGTACCGGCTTCATAGGCGGCAACCGGCTCATGAACCGCCCGGGAACCTCGCGGCCCGACCTGGAAGAGCAGCGCGAACAGGTCGGGTTCGTCGGCCAGGGCCACGACGGGCTCCCCCGCGGTGAGCCCCTCG
>CALLCO010000274.1 GCA_937998695.1 Candidatus Ozemibacteraceae bacterium | reverse complement strand
GCTCGGTGGTCTGGCTGGCGACCGGCAGGGGAACCTGGCGTGACCTCGGGTCCTGCCCGGTCGCGAGGCCCGTGGCCGCGCCAGTGACGATGGCGGCCGCCCCCCGGGTGGCCTGGGCTGCCGCCATCCCCTTGTCCCCTTCCGGTCTCTCCTGGGTCCTCGCCGCCGCCACCGGTCCCCTGGCGATCGGCCGGAGACTCGGCCAGCCAGGCAGCCAGCGCTTGCCGCAGGGCGTCCACCCCTTCCCCGGTGCGGGCCACGGTGGGGAAGACCGGGCAGCCGAGCTGCCGCTCCAGGGCGGCGGGATCGAGGCTGGCGCCGGAGGCGGCCAGGGCATCCATGCAGTTGAGGGCGATCACCGGACGGAAGCCCAGTTCCCGCAGTTGCAGGGTCAGGAACAGGTTGCGTTCGAGATTGGTGGCGTCGACCACATCGACGACGACCCCCTGGCTGGCCTCGTCGAGCACCGATCGCACGACCCCTTCCTCGGGAGTGAGCGGGGTCAGGGAATAGGCGCCGGGCAGATCGACCACGCGGATCGGGCCGGGGCCACCGGCCAGGAGGCCTTCCAGGCGTTCGACGGTGATGCCGGGCCAGTTGCCGACGTGCTGCCGTTCGCCGGTCAGGGCGTTGAACAGGCTGGTCTTGCCGGAATTGGGATTGCCGACCAGATAGACCTGGCCCCCGGGCGGGGTGGGTCCTGACGTCGATGGGGTCATCGTCGAGGGCGCGACAGCAGGTCGATCCCGATCAAGCGGGCCTCGGCGGAGCGCAGGCCGATGCGGTAGCCCCGCACCTGGAACGTGGCCGGATCACCCATGGGGGCCCGGCCGATGGCGGTGATCGGCGTGCCGGGCACGAACCCCAGCTCCAGCAGGCGCTGTCCCGTGGGATTCGACAGGTCGATATCCCGGATGGTGGCGGTCTGCCCCGTGCTGAGGTCGATCAGGGTGCGGTTGTCTCGGACCATACGCTCCTCGAAAATTACGATGCCGCAACAAAAGTTAGAACAAGCTAAATATAGAATAGCATAGAATCTTCTGTACGGCAAGTTAAACTTCCCAACCCTCCCGCGGGCTCGATGTCTCGCCGAGCGGTGAACGGGTGGTGCGGCGGTTGGCGCCGATCAGCCGACGCGGTGGCTCCTCCGCGCGGCGGCCTCCCCCGAGCTCGGTCCTCTTGCCCTCGTGCTCGCGCGGGAGTGGTTCCGTGGCCGTCTCTTCCGGCGGGCAAGCCAAGGGGGCCGGTGGGGATGGATGGCCCCACACCTGGTCATTGTCGTCAAAAGAGCCAGGAGCCCTTCCTTGCCCGGGCCGAGGGAAGATGGTGGCGCGGGTCAGCTTGGCGGCGGGGCCGAAGCGGAGACCGCCCGTTCGCTGGCCCACAGCTTGATGAACTTGATCTGTTCCGACATCGTGCGCGACAGGGGCACGGTGCTGCGGATGATCGTGTAGAGGTCGTCCTGCTGGAGTGGGGTGCCGCGGTGGAAGGCCTCGACCATGGCGGCCTCGATGACGTGCTCGATCTCGGCGCCGTTCCAATACTCGGTCGCCACGCTGAGCAGGGTCAGGTCGAACTGGGCGGGGTCATTGCCGCGCCGCGTCAGGTGCACCCGGAAGATCTCCTCCCGGTCGCGGTCGCCGGGCAGGTCGATGAAGAAGACCTGGTCGAACCGTCCCTTGCGGATGATCTCGGCCGGCAGCAGGTCGATGCGGTTGGCGGTGGCCGCCACGAAGACGTCGGCGGATTTCTCCTGCATCCAGGTGAGGAAGGCGGAGAAGATGTGCGAGCCGGTGCTGCCGTCCTTCATGGCCACGCTGCTGATGCCGCCCTCGATCTCGTCGATCCAGAGGATGGCGGGGGCGACCGCCTCGACGAATTTGATGGCCCGGTGGAAGGCGGCCTCGGGAGTGCCGTAGAGCCCCGAATAGACCTGGTTCATGTCGAGCCGGAAGAGGGGTAGGTTCCACAGATGGCTGATCGCCTTGACCGACAACGACTTGCCGCATCCGGAGATGCCCATCATCAGCAGGCCGCGCGGGGGGGTGATGCCAGCGGCGGCGGCCTCCGGCGAGAACAGTTTCTTGCGCTTGATCAACCAGTCCTTGAGGTTCTGCAGGCCGCCGACATCGTTGATGCTGGCCGAGACCCGCACATACTCGAGGATGCCCGACTTGCGGGCCATCTGTTCCTTCTCGTCGTGGAGGGCGGCCAGCAGGCTGTCGGTGATGGTCTTCTGCCCCCACAGCAGCTTGTTCAGGCTGAACTGGGCTTCGGCCGCGGTGAACCCCTTCAGGGTGATGGCTGCCTGGGTGATCTGCTCGGCGGTGAGCTGGCTTTCCGCGCCCTTCTTGGCGGCGGCGGCCAGGGACCGCTCGACGATCTCCCGCAGTTCGGCGAGGTCGGGCAGGGGAAAATCGACGACGAAAATGTCTTTGCTCAGGGCGGGGGGACCCGGAAATCGGAGCCCAGCAGGAAGACGAACCGGTTCTGACCCCGAAAGGCCTGGCCGAGATCGCGCACCCGGCGCTGGATCTCGGGCCGCTCGAGGGCGAGGAGCATGTCGTGCAGCACGAAGAACCCCGGTTCGGGATGGGCGGCGATCCGTTCGAGGGCGACCTCCGGCGTCGGGGCCGGGTCGAGGGTGTTTTCCCCGCAGGTCAAGCCGTGGCTGAGGTCCCAGCGGATGAGAGGCCGGTCGGCTCCGTAGACCGAGCGGGCGAACATGGCCAGGGCGGCGACCGTCTGATCTTCTTCCCAGGTGTTGACGCCGATGACCGGATATCCGGCGATCAGCGCCCTCTTGATCGGGCTGACCCGCTCGTTGCGCATCTCGGGTCAGGCCTTGGGATGGTGATCGGTCGGGCGGCGCCGGGCCGGCGGGGTGGGGCGGGCCTGGTCCTCGGTGGCCGCAGGGGTGCAGGCTGCCTGTCGGAATAGATCGATCTCGAAAAGCTCGGCCAAACCGCCCGGCGGGGCGATCCGGTCAGTCAGGGGGGTGGCCACGACCGGGGTCGGGGTGGCGGCGCGTTGCACGTTCATGGTGGACACCTCACAGGTCGGGAATCTCCTCCATTTAACCACAGATGACGTATCTCTGTCGATGTCAGGGCAGCGTGTGTCATGGTGGGTCCGATGGGAACGGGCTTCGCACCTGGTCTGCCCGGTGACGCCTGGGCCAGGAGAAGCGCGGGCTCCGGCGGTGGACGGGACGGGCGACCCCTGGACCCGAGACCCCCGATCAGGGTCAAATGATTCCTGGCCGATTCGAGCTGAGCCTGAGGCAACCGATTCGAGCCGGCGGAATGGGATCTGGAGGCAAAACCGGCCCACGGCCCTGGCCAGACAGAAACGCACGTGGGCTTCACATGACCCTGAAAACCGACCTTCAAGACCTTGACCCGCGGTTTGGCTTATGGTATACTACCTCTCCTGTCCTGGTGTCGGCTCCTCTGATGGACCAGTGACAGGCACTTCTGTGGAGGAACCTGAGCCTATGATCAACCACTCGATCCGACTTCCCCTGGCGGGCATCCTTGTCCTGGGGCTCACCCTGGCTGGTACCCCCACCGGTTATGCTTCTCCCCTGGCCGATCTCGACCGGCAGCTTATCCAGGACATCCAGCGCCATCAGCAGACCGTTTCGCACAAAGCAGGCCTGGTGTGGACCATCGACCGGTTGCTCGACTGCTCGGCCTCCGGTCGCATCGACGTTTCCCTCATCGGCCTGAAAGAAGCCCCGGAATGGGTGGTCGAGACCTGGATGCGTCACGAGCCCGAGGCCAAGGAAGTCAGCCTGTCGCGCTACCGCATGATCCTCGATGCCAGCAAACCCCTGGCCAAGACCGATTTCTACCGGTTCCGCACCGTGCGTCAGAGTGGCGAGGTCAGTGAGATCCTGTATCGGAACCTGCCCCGCGAGAAACGGGCCGCTCTCATCTTCCAGTTCGAGAACGGTGATCCCACCGGTCAGTACAAGAACCTCACCAACGTCCTCGAGGATCTGCTGGCCTGCGTCGAGGAAGGCAGCTTCACCATCGATCAAGTGCCCTTTGCCGAGGTTCCCCAGCGGGTGCACGATCTCTGGCGCCGCCACGTGGTCGCCGACCTCCAGGACCGCCCCGTCGAGGTGCAGGAGTTCGTCGCCAATACCCCCGGCGGCATTGAGACCTACTGGCGGCTCAGCGCGGCCATCCCCGAGATGGGCCACGAGCAGACCCTGCTGATCTTCCGCAACCAGGTCGTGTTCGACATCGTCGACGACACCATCAAGGCCGACTGACCGGTTTTCCCTGATCTGCCACGGGGCCCCGCGCGGGCCCCGTTGTCATTTCCAAAGACCCGTGCCGAGAGGGCGGCCTGTCGTTCATCTGGAAGGTACCCGGCTTTCCCGCGTGCGGCAGGGCGCAGCCCGGCCGAGGACAAGCCAAGTTCTCTACGGCCTCGCTAATCCCGCGTAGGCGCGCCGGGGCGCAGCGCCCTGGCGGGGGCATGGGAGGCCGATTCCCGGGGGGGGGGGGGGAA
>CALLCO010000273.1 GCA_937998695.1 Candidatus Ozemibacteraceae bacterium | reverse complement strand
GTCACGTAAGCCCGGCGACCTGGGAGGAATTCATCGTATGCCCACCGCCCGCCCCCGGAAGGAACCGGCCGCACAACCGCGCCGAAGCCCCTCTTCCGCCCCTGCCGCCCCTACCACCCGTGCCGCCCCCACCACCCGTGCCACCCGTGCCGCTCGTGGCGGCCGGGTTGGCCAGGCTGGCCACGCCGGCCATGCCGTCCGGCCAGCCCGAGTCAGGCCTTCGCCAGGTCCCCGACCGGGGCCGAAGGCGGCCCCCTACTCCCCCGAGGTCTTTTGCACCCAGCTGCACGCCTTGTACGACCGGCTCGAAAAGCGCCGGAAGGCTATCCTGGCCGATCCTGACCTCACGCCCGACAACGATGCCCTGCAACAGGAACTGGAGGACGTCATCCGGCGGATCGGTCTGGTCCGCGAATGTTTCGAGGAGTTCTGCCCGAGCTGAGGGGTTCCCCGAGAGGAGACAGACTGCATGACGGTTGATGCCGTGTTGGTAACCGGCGGCGCCGGTTTCATCGGATCCCATGTGGCGCGCCACCTGGTAGCGGCCGGCCATCCGGTCGTCGTGGTCGACGATTTGTCGGGCGGATTCGAGGCCAACGTGCCGGCCGGGGCGACGTTCGTGCGCGGCGACGCGGGAGACGTCAGCCTGCTGGAATCGCTGTTCGCGCGGCACCGGTTCCGGCACGTCTTCCATCTGGCGGCCTACGCCGCGGAAGGCCTTTCCCATTTCATCCGGGGGTTCAACTACCGCAACAACCTGCTGACCAGCGTTGCCCTGATCAACGCGGCGGTCCGCCACGAGGTGGCGACCTTCGTCTTCACCAGTTCGATCGCCGTGTACGGCCGCAACCAGCTGCCGATGTCCGAAGAGCTGGCGCCGGCGCCGGAGGACCCGTACGGCATTGCCAAGTATGCGGTCGAACTTGACCTGCGCGCCGCCCACGAGATGTTCGGCCTGCGTTGGATCGTTTTTCGTCCGCACAACGTCTACGGGATCAACCAGAACCTGGGTGACCCCTACCGCAACGTCATCGGCATCTTCATGAACCAGGTCATGCAGGGAAAGCCGCTGACCATTTTCGGCGACGGTTCCCAGACGCGCGCCTTCTCGCACATCGACGACGTCGCGCCGATCATCGCGCGCTCGATCACGGTGCCGGCGGCGGTCGGGCAGGTTTTCAATGTCGGGGCCGACCAACCGGTCTCGGTGGGCGATCTGGCCGAGGCAGTGATGGCCGCCATGGGGAAACGGGTGCCCATCGACCACCTGCCCGCCCGCAACGAGGTGGCCCACGCCTACGCGACCCACGACAAAGTCCGTCGGGTCTTCCCCGATCAACCGCCACCCGTACCGCTGGTGAAGGGGCTCGCCGAGATGGCCGCCTGGGCCTGGCAGGTCGGGGCCCGTCAAGGGAAGCCCTTCGAGGGCGTGGAACTCGACCGCAACCTCCCCCCGAGCTGGAAGAAGCTGTTGCCGCCGGCCTGACCATCGCCCACGGCAAACCTGCCAAGGAAACCTGCATGGAACCACCGGCCCCTTCGGACTCAGCGTTGCAGGTTCCCTGTTCACCCCAATCCAGGTTTTCGGCGCGTCCTTCCTGGGCGGGCCACTGGCCGGATGCCTGCTGATCGGAGCCAACTACCGCACCCTCGGCCCAACCGCCCTGGCCTGGAATTTCCGAGTTTCGGGGACGGTTTCGGGGACGTCATACGCAACTCGAATGGCACATCACTCGCCCGCCCTCCGTATCGCGTTCCTCTGACCCGCCTCCCATGACTCACCCCTGACCCTGGACTCCCACCCGGAGGACACATAGACATTCGATACGCCGCTTCCCAGGCGACTCTGAAAATGAGGTTTGTGGAACGGGTTTTTGGTATCATTCTCCTATGATCACCAGGGGGTTCACGTATGTCGCCGTGCTGCTGTTTCTGATCGCGGTCGTCGTGCAGCTCGACCGGCGGTACCGGCGGTTCTTCGAGTAGGTGCCGGGGATCGTGCTGCTGTATTTCCTGGTGATGACGCTGTCGACGCTCGGCGTGTGGCAGAAGAGCGACGAGGACTAGTCACGCGAAGCGAGGTCCATCCATGCACCAGTCTTCCGTTCCTTCATCGGGCCTGTCGATGGTCCTGCTCACCCTGCTGGTCGTCTGCGCCGGATGCCCGCCCCTGGCGGCGGGGCTGCGCGGCAATGGCAGCGGCAGCGGCAAAGGCGCGGCCCCGGCCGCCGACCCCCGGTTCATCCAGTTCGATCCCAACATCCCCGGCATCGTCGATGCCATGCTCGATCCCGCCTATTGGGCGGCGCGCAGCCCCGATCCCGACCGGGTGATCATGACCCCCGACGAGATCGCCCGATTCAACCGCGCCAACCTGCGCCAGTGCGAGGTCTTGAAAGACCTGCGCCGCTTCCGGCGCGTCGTGCCGGGCGACGAGGTGCGGAGGATGATCGCCAAGGTCAGCAGCCGCCCTTCGAAAACGGTCTACCGCAACGGCCAGGAGGTCGATCCCACTTATTTCGACGGCCTCGAACGGGCCCTCAACGCGTCGGCGGTTCCCGACCTCGTGACGGTGCGGTTCGGGGTGACCGTCAAGCGCACCGAGATGCGGGCCTTCCCCACCACCGACCAGGTCTTCGGCGAACCCGACGACTACGAGTTCGACAAGTTCATGGAAACTGCTCTCTACCCGCTCGAACCGCTGGCCATCCTGCACGAGAGCGCCGACGGGAAATGGTTCCTGGCCCAGGCTTACCACTATCTGGCCTGGGTGCCGGTCGCCGACGTGGCGGTCGGCGGGCGGGGCGAGCTGTTCCGCTGGCTGGATGCCGAGCCCTTCCTGGTCGTCACCGGCAAGCACGTCTTCACCACCTATAACCCGCTGCGCCCGGAAATCTCGGAGCTACAGCTCGACATGGGCGTCCGCATCCCGCTGGCCAAGCGCGACGAGATCCCGCTCGAAATCGACGGGCAGCACCCGGCGGGCAGCTGGGTGGTTAAACTGCCGGCACGCGATGCCGCGGGCCGCCTGGAGTGGCGGCTGGGGCTGATCTCGCGGGCCGATGAGGTGCGGGTCGGCTTCCTGCCCCTGACCGTGCGGAACACCATGACCCAGGCGTTCCGCTTTCTGGGCCAGCGGTACGGCTGGGGAGGCATGTTCAACACCCGCGACTGCAGCGCCTTCATCATGGACATCTTCCGCAGCATGGGCGTCTGCCTGCCGCGCAATGCCGGCGAGCAGGGCAAACTCTCGTTGGGGGTCACCCACGCGATGCCCAAGGAGATGCCCCTGGCCGAACGTCGCTCCCTGTTTGACCGGTTGCCGCCCGGATCGCCCGTCTACATGGACGGCCACGCCATGCTCTACATCGGGAAGGAAGCCGGCGACTACTACATCATCCACGACTTCTCGGGGTTCAACGTGCCCGATGCCGACGGGAAGATGAAGCGTTCGAAGGCGCGGCTGGTTTTCGTGACCCCGTTGCTGGCGGTCTTCCTGTCGAGCGGCAAACCCTGGATGGAAGGCCTTTACGCCGCCCGCGAGTTCCGGCTCGACGGGCCGGCCCGGTGAAAGGGGAAGCACCCATGATCGTCACCGGCCTCCGCACCGGCATCGTCTCTATCCCCCTGCGCAAGCCGTTCAAGACCGCCCTGCGCACGCTCGAGCACCTGCGCTCGGTGATCGTCGCCGTCGATACCGACACCGGCGCCGTCGGGTGGGGGGAAGCTCCGCCCACCGGGGCGGTCACCGGCGATTCGCTCGGCGGCATTCGGGGGGCCATCCATGAGTTCATCGCCCCGCGCCTGAAGGGATGCGATGTCAACCGCCTCGACGAGACCCTCGACGTGCTCGACGGGGCCTGCGTGCGTAACACCGGCGCCAAGGCGGCGGTCGACATCGCC
>CALLCO010000272.1 GCA_937998695.1 Candidatus Ozemibacteraceae bacterium | reverse complement strand
AACTGTTCCAGAAGATTGAGGGTGGGTTTGTAGATCGGAACCACGATCAGCAAGCGGGGGGCAACGGCGAGGCTGGTGGGAGACGGTTGGCTGGCAGTGCCTCGGTCGCATCCCATCACGGTGGGAGAAGCAAAGCCCCGTCCTGGATGGGCCGCGAGGCCCAGGGGGCGGACCTCCTGGAAATGGTTCAGGGCAGGGTGATGGGGCACCCGGTCGGCCAGCATGGCGGCGAACGCCTCCTCCAGTGAGGCGGCGAATCGCTTCCCTGACAGCAAGGAGGGGGGATCGACGGCGCGCAGGCGCTCACGATAGGTGGCGAGACGGCTGGGTTCCCGGGCCAGATCACGCGCCAGGGTAAAGTACTCCTGGAACGAGTGGGTGATGAGCTCGGGCAGGCCCAGGGTCGTCAGGAGGCTGGAAGCGACCCGTGAATGAAAGGCACCACCTTGGTAGGTGACGACGGGCAGGCCGACGGACAAGGCATCGGCGGAGGTGGTGTGGGAGCCATAAGGCCACGGATCGAGGAACAGATCGGCGACCTGGTAGCGGGCGAGATGATCTTCGATGCGGGGAACCCGAGAGGCGAAGACCAGGCGGTCCGGGGCGACCTGATGATCGCAGGCGGCCTGACGCAGATTGGCGATCGTATTTTCGTAGCGTGACATCAACCACAGCACGCTGGAAGGGATTGCCTGCAAGAGTTTCATCCAGACCCGGAAGATCTCGGGGTGGATCTTGTAATCATGGCCAAAGGCGCAGAAGACAAAGGCGTCGTCGGGTAACCCGTAGGCGGAGCGAGGGAACGGGGCGGAGGGAGAGACGCCGCTGACGACGGGAAGGTAGCAGTGGGGCAGCGGCACCACCTGCTCGGAGAAATGGTGGCGCGCGTGTGGCGGGATCACCTGTTCATCCGCTAGGATGAAATCGTAGCAGGGCAGCCCCATCGTGCCAGCGTACCCCAAATAGTTCACCTGAACGGGAGCGGGCCGATGCAGGAAGATATCGGTACGCGACCCCGCCGTATAGCCGGCCAGATCGACGGCGACGTCGATCTCCAGAGAGCGGAGCAACGCGGCGATCTGGGCGGGTGACTGGTCGATCACCTCATGAAAATGGTCTAAGGCGGCCCTGATTCTTCGATGTTGGCGGCTGCCGTCGTTTTCTCCGAGGGAGATGCCGTAGGTTTCGAGGCGAGCGTGATCATGGCCTTCGAAGACGCCGGCCAGTAAATGCCCGACCGGGTGATCACGGAAATCGGGGGAGACATACGCCACTCGCAGTCGCGAATGAGCATAGGTTTCTCCCCGCCAAAGTGGGGAAAAGCGGTGAGGATGCTGATGAGCGGCGTAGATCTCGGCGCAGCGGCGCGCGTCACCGGCATCGTCGCTCAAGGCCATGAAGGCGAGCGTTTTGCAGACCTGGCGACCGGCCCGTACTCCGCTGACAATCTGTTCGGACAACCAGGGAAAATCGCGCCAGTCGCACAAATGAAGACGTTCGAAGGTTAATAGGCCCAGGCCGAACGGGTACGTGGGGTTGCGCAGGATCAGTTGTTCAAAGGCGTGGATGGCGTGCAGGGGTTGCTTGAACTCGGAGAGCAGAATGCCGTAGTTGGCCCAGGCGAGATCGCGGGCGGGATCAGCCTCCACCGCCCGATGCAGGCGCAGGAGCGCTTCTTTATACTGTCGCTGCTCATGGAGCAGGGCACTGCTGTTGATCAGCACATCTACGAACGCAGGATCAAGCGCGAGGGCCTGGTCATAGGCGGTCAGAGCTTCGGTCGCTTGGCCGCGCCGCTGCCAGATCTGACCCAGGACATGCCATAACGGGGCGAAGTGGGGGTGGCGGCTGGTGCCCGTCTGGGCTTGAAGGAGGGCCTCGTCGAGGCGATCGAGCTGCAACAGGAGCACGGCCAAGGAATACCTGGCGGCTGGATTGGAAGGATCCTGCGCCAAGGCCTGCCACAACAAGGGTTCTGCGTCCCTATGACGGCCCTCGTGCAGCAGCGTCAGGGCTTGCTCAAGGGGCCCCGGCGTCAGGGAAGGAGCAGGGGTAGAAGGGGGGATTGTCATGGACAATCGCCCGGCACTTGGAGCGTGGAGGCGGAGTCGGGAGCGGAACTACCGCTCCTAGAGAGGATGAACCGGCCGGGTTTGCTGCCCCGGGTAACCTTCGTCCGTCGAAAGGACAGGTCGCTGGGGCCAAGGGTGAACTCGACCGTCTCGATTATACCCGGGCGGAGCCAGGCCCGGTGGAATCCCTTCCAGGTTTTGACCGGTTGGGTTACCAAGCCGGCGGTGTCGCGTCGGGAGCACGGGACGATCGGATTTCCTTCCATCAGATGTTCTTAAGTTTGATCTGCACACGGCCCTTTTGGAGCTGGGCGTCGCGCTCGCGGTCGTGGAAGACGATATAGTTGCGCTGGATGAGGTCATCGACCAGGCTCTCGATCTTGCTGTAGCGGTAGCGGTCGTCCTCATACTTTGGCCCCAACTCGATGAACTTGTTGTCCTCGATGAAGAATAGGTATTGCATGACCGAGTAAATTCCTTCGGGGGCGTCCCGGTTCTTATCGAGGTAGAGGTTGACTACATCCACCTTTGGCACACGAGTGGCGTCTTTGCCCATCTCTTCAGCCTTGTGCTGAAGCTGGGCATACAGCTCCTTGGTGTCGCCCCAGTCCTTGGCCTGGATCATCGCGCAGTCGAGATCGTATTCGAGGTCGCCCGAGCCCTTGCAGTGATACATGGTCGGACGCTCGGCGTTGGGGTTGGCGTCGATCATGCAGCCTTCCTTCGACAGCGAGCTGATCGTCATGATCGGGTTGTTCAGTTCTATTGACAGGGCCTTCAGCTCGGTCGAGATCTCTTCCACCTTGAACTTCTCATCGTTGTAGGTGCGGGACAACGGCATCTTCTGGATGTAATCCACGAAGATCATGATGTCCTCGGTGTTGAAGTCCTGCATGACATTGTAGGCGTAGGAGCGGATGCGGTCGACGGTGTCGACCTTGGTCGCCTCGATGATGTAGAAGTAGTCCATGTAGGCCTGCATCTTCTTCCAGCCGCCCATGAACTTGGCGTCCATGATCATGTCGGAACGCACCTTCTTGCGCTGCAGGGAGTCGGGGTTGAGGCGGCTTTCTTTGGCGAGCAGACGGTAGGTCAGGTTCTTTTTGGTCTGCTCATAGGTGAAGAACAGCACCGGGATCTTGCAGTTGGTGGCCACGGCCGTGGCTAATTCGAGCGTGAAGGTGGTTTTGCCGCGGCGGGGCGCGCCAGCGATCGCGTACATGAACCCCTTGCGGAACCCGGAGATGGCGACGTTCAAGAAATGGAACGGCTCGAATGAGTAGCCGATGATCTCGACCTCGCCGTTGATCTCGCGCTGGTCGATGTCGTGGATGATCTCCTTCATCTCGTCCTTGATGAGGTTGATCCGCTTGGTGGTCTTGGCCTTCTGGACGTTGCGCAGATCCTCGATGACGCCGTTGGTGAAGGTTTCGAGCGTGCCGCCGCCGGTGGCCGGGGTTTCGATGTAGGAGGCGATATTCTGCGAGATCTCCTTCAGCTTGCGCCGCAGGGCCTGCTCCTTCATCAGCTCCATGTAATGCAGGACCTGGTCGAGGGTGGGGCAGGGCTGGGCCATCACCCGGTTCAGGAAGTTCTGCATCGGCAGATCGAACAGGCCCATCTGCTTGAGCTTGTTCTTGATGACGATCTTGTCGATCAGCGACCCTTCGCGGTTCTCCTCGCGCAAGGCGAGGACGGCCTTGCAGACTGCCCGCGAGTACTTGGTCGAGAACAGCTCGATGACCAGGCCCTTGCTGGAAGCGGTTTCGAGGATGTAGTTGTCGTTCAGAAGGCCGGCCAGCACCGCGCATTCCATCTCCTCGTCGCCGAACCCGGTGACCTGGGAGGAGAAGATGCCTTTGGGGTCACCGGCATCGCTGTCGCCCGCCTCGGAACCATGATCGGGGGGGCGTTTGGCCAGCTCAGTACCGGGGGCGACAGGCTGCTTGCCGGGCATGGTGGGAGCCACCATGCTGGGCGAACCGTCGGCGGCCGGCGGTTTCGGACCCGGCGGCGGGGCGGCGGGGCGCGGGGGCATGGTGGGGGCGGCGGCGGTGGGGGATGGGGCCATTCCGGCTCCGAGGCCTCCCGCTCGGGCCCGCAGGGATGCCATGATGGGTGCACCCGACTCCGGAGAAGGGGGCGGCGGAGCGGCGGGAGCTAGGGGGCGGGGCGCCCCGGCGGTGGTCGGCGCCGTGGTTGGGGTGCCTTCCCCGGGCTGTGGAGGTTTCGACAACAGGCCTTTCAGGGAAAACCCCCCTCCGGTGGTCCCGGCCTTCTGGCAGAACGGACACTTTCCGCTCAAGGGGAGTTCTCGTTGACAGTCTGGACACTTCGCCACGGCCGGCCTCCTGCGCTCGGGAAAAATGGCGCGTCCGGTCGCCCACGGGGACCGGCCCGCTTGGTCCCAGCATAATCAACCTCCCCAGGAAGATCAAGTCGGAATACCCACAGGGAAACCGCCACCTTCTCCTTGCCCAAACTGGCCGTGTCGACATTCCTTCCCAAGAAGGTCCGCCTTGGACGAGGAACCTCCGCCTTTGCCACGTTCGAACTTGCCGGTTGCCCGACCGAGCTTTCGTTGACGAGTTCGGACCACGCCCATCAAAACCATGCAAAGTCAGCGGTGACACTGGACTGCGCAGGTACCCTTGGGAAAGACCTCCTCAGTGGAATTTGGGTGGCGACCCGTTGCGAAATGGCCGGGGGGGGCAAAGGAGGTGGGGTGCCCGGGAAGAGCCTCATCGCCGATCCGTGCCCCCGGGGATGTGCGAAAACATGCTTCATGGGCGGAATTCTCCCCGGCAGGACCGCCGGCGGCGCCTTGACAACCTTCAGGGTGGACAGTAATATGCCGATACTTTGTTCAGCCTTATCATCAAAGGAAAACCATGAGCAGAAGAACTCTCCGTCTCGTCCTGCTGCCGATGCTGATCTCCCTGACCCTGGGGGCCACCGCCCAGGCCTATGAGAGCAATCTCGTCATGGGTTTCGCGGTCGAAGGCGCCAAGATGATCGCCGAGAAGACCATTCTGCTGAACGTGGGGTTGAAACCCGGCGATCGGTTGACTCCACAGGCCATCCAGGCCGAGATCGCCCGGCTGGGCGAGATGGGGTATTTCTCCTACGTCGGGGCCGAGGTCCGCACGGGAGACAAGGGCAAGACCCTCGTCTTCAAGGTCGAAGAGAACGCCATCATTGGGGAAATCGAGATCAAGGGCTGCACGAAGGTTTCCTCCGAAAAGATCCAGGCGGCCATGGAAAGCAAGACGGGCACCGTCTTCAACTCCAAGCTGCTGACCCAGGACATCCAGAACATCAACGAACTGCTGGCCCGGGAGGGGTATCTGTTCTCGAAGGTAAGCGATGCCTACGTCCGGGACCAAGGCAGCAAGATCTTCATCGAGATCACCGAGGGCATCCTGTCCGAGATCCGCATCGAAGGGCTCAAGAAGACCAAGGAAAAGGTCATCCGGCGCGAGCTGACCGCCAAACCCGGCCAGATCTACGACAACAACATCATCGTGCGTGACCTGCAACGCATCTACAACCTCGGCTTCTTCGAAGAGGTCAAGCGCGACCACCTGCCCGGCGCCAAGCCCGAGGAAGTGGTCCTGCTGATCCAGGTGGTCGAGCAGAAGACCGGCCGGGCCGGGGTCGGGGGCGGCTACAGCTCGCTCAACGGATTGGTCGGTTTTGCCAATCTCTCCCAGAACAACTGGAATGGCGAGGGCAAGCGGGTCTACCTGAAGACGGAATTCGGCGGCATCAAGACCTACGAACTCGGCTACTTCGATCCCTGGCTTAATGACAAGCCGCGCAGCCTAGGTGTCGATCTCTACAACACCAAATACACCCGCAACCTCTACGCTGCCGGCGATACCCTCACCCAGTATGACGAAGAACGGCGCGGCGGGAACATCACGCTCGGCCGCCGGATCCGGCGCGACGTCGACCTGTCTTTCCGGTTCCGCGACGAGGATGTGAAGATCACCCAGACCGATTCCACGATCGCCACCCCGCTCGGCGTAGTCAACGGGCGGCTGCAGACCTTCGGCGCGGTGCTCGACAAGGATTCCCGGGACAACCGCTTCCGGCCCGCTGGCGGCGTGCACGACTCGCTCTGGGTCGAAACAACCGGTGGCCTGTTGCGTGGCGACAATCAGTACACCAAATATGTGCTTGCCTTGCGGCGGTACGTTCCCGTATCCAAGGGGAAACGCACCATCTTTGCAGTCCAGGGGGTGGCTGGTCGTACCACCATCAGCGAAGGCTTCGTGCCCATCTACGACATGTTCTCGGTGGGCGGCAGCGACACCGTGCGCGGCTACCGCGAGCGCGAGTTCCTCGGCACCAAGATCATGTATGGCAACTTCGAGCTGCGTCAGCGCATCGCCAAGAACTTCGACGTGGTCGGGTTCTTCGACATGGGTGGTGTCTGGGGGCTCGATTACAACCGGGTCGACCGTGACTTCGACATGAAACGCGGCGCCGGCATCGGTCTGCGGTTGCAGACTCCTCTTGGGCCTGTCGCCATCGATCATGCCAAGGCCTCCGATCGTGGTGACGGCCGCACCTACTTCAATTTCGGCAGTTCGTTCTGACCGCGGCCGGCTCTCTCGGGCCCCGCGTTCCCGCCCCCGATTCCTGGAGTGAAACCCACGCTAAGGAGAAACCCAATTCCATGAGATCGTCCATTCGCCTGTCTGCGCTCATCCTGGTGCTCGTATTCGCGGGGTCGACCGCCTTCGCCTTCCAGTTCGGCTACGTCGATGCGGCCAAGATCTTCGCCAAATACACCGAGACCCAGAAAACCAAAGCGCTGCTCGAAAGCGAAAAGGCCAAGCTGCAGAAGCAGCTCGACGCCAAGAAGAACGAGCTGACCGATCTCAACACCAAATACATGCAGACCGCCAAGAAGATCCAGGATCTGCGCGACGCCAAGAAAGAGGCCGAGGCCAAGAAACTCGAGCCCCAGCTGAAGGCCGAGCGGGAAGCCCTGGCCAACGCCAATTCCGAAATCCAGAAGTTCTTCGAGGAATCCCAGAAACGCCTGTACGAGTTGGAAGACGAGAAGATGGGATCCCTGTCCAAGACCCTCGATGACACCGTCGATGTCGTCATCAAGAAGATCGCCGCCGCCAAGGGCCTGGAAGCCGTCTTCGAAAAACGCTTCTGCTACTTCGGCGGGACCGATATCACCGATGACGTCTTGGCCGAGCTAAACAAGGGGAAAACGGCCGCCCCCGCCGCCCCCGCGGCCCCCGCCGCGGCTCCGGCCAAGCCCAAGGGCAAGTAATCCGATGCCGACCCGGGCGGACGAGTCCCTCCGCCCGGGTTTTCCATCCCACCCCCCTGCGCCTACGGGAGGCCCGGCCGTCATGGCCCTCACCCTCGAAGCTCTGGCCCGCACCCTCGGCGGCCGTCTGGACGGCCCCACGCCGGGGCCCGTCGTCACCGGCATCGCCTCCATCGCCGAGGCGGGGCCCGACCAGATCACCTTCCTGACCGAGGTCAAGCAGGTCGGTAGGCACCTCGACGAACTGAAGGCCAGCCGCGCCGCCGCTGTCATCGCGGCCGAGAAAGCCGGGCCGCTGCCTCTGCCGTCGATCCGCTTCCTCTCCGCCTACGAGGGGCTGCTGGCGGCCCTGGCCTATTTTCATCCCGAGCCGCCCCTCCGCTCCGGGTTCCATCCGACCGCGTTCGTCGATGAGGATGCCATGGTTGACCCTACGGCCATGATCGGACCGCTGGCCGTGATCGAGGCGGGGGCCGTCATCGGGCCCCGGGCCCGGATCGACGCCCAGGTGTTCGTCGGGCGCGGCGCCCGGGTCGGCGCCGGGGTCCACCTCTATCCGCAGGTCGTCCTGCGCGAGGGATGCTGCGTCGGCGATGATTCGATCATCCATTCGGGCGCGGTCATCGGCAGCGACGGATTCGGCTTCCACTCGACCGCCGCCGGGCATGCCAAGATCCCGCAAGTGGGCGTCGTCGAGATCGGCGCGCGGGTCGAGATCGGCGCCAACGTCACCATCGACCGGGCCACCATGGGGCGCACCACGGTCGGCGACGGCACCAAGATCGACAACCTCGTCCACCTCGCCCATAACGTGCAGGTCGGGAAGGACTGCCTGATCGTGGCTCAGGTCGGCATTTCCGGCAGCACCATCCTGGAAGACCGGGTCACCCTCGCCGGCCAGGTCGGCACGGTTGGGCACGTGCGGGTCGGCCAGGGCACCACCGTCGCCGCCCGGGGCGTGGTCACCGAGGACGTGCCGCCCGGGCAGCTCGTCTCGGGGTTCCCCCTCAAGCCGCATTCCGAAGAAAAGCGCATCATGATGGCCCTGCGCAAACTGCCCGATCTCCTCCGCACCGTCCGTCGTCTCGAAGAAGAGCTGGCCCAGGTGAAAAAGAACGCATGATGCATCGCTCCCCCCTGTTGTCCCGCACCGCCCTGTTCCTGGCCGTCACGCTGCTCATAGGCCTGGCTGGCCGAGCCGGGGCGGCGACGCCGCCCGACGAACGGACCCGCCTGCGCCTGCGCTCGATGGGGTCGGCCTGTTTCACCATTCCGACCGGCTACTGCCGTAGCGAGGCGGCCTACGTCAGTGACGACAGCCATTCCCTGACCATGGTTTCCCAGAAGATGCTTGGCAAGTTCGCCGAACTGTCGTTGGTGCGGCATCTGAATGGCCAAGTCAAAGACCGCAACGTCTTCAATCTCAAGCTCAATGTGCTTGAAGAGGACACATTTCTGCCCAACATCGTATGGGGGGTAGCCGATGTTCGCCAAGAACTGGGGTCGAAGATCTTTTTCTTCGCCGGCTCGAAGACCATCGAACCCTTCGGCACCACCGTCCACGCCGGGGTCTACAAAGATCCTATCACGACCGACAAGGAAGTGTTCGTCGGGTTCGAGAAGACCGTCTTCCCGCTCGTCGTCCTTGCCGCGGAACGGATTCACGACAAGACCACGATCGGGGTGAAATTGCGCCCCTATCCGGGAGTCAGCGTCGAATACGCCCGCCGCTCCGACGCTCCCGACGATCAGGCCAGCCTCTACCGGCTCGTCTATCTGCGCTCCTTTTGAGATGGCCATGTCCGGCGACCGGCAGTGCACCATCGGGGCCCCCTTCACCATCGAAGGGATCGGCCTGCACACCGGCCTGCCGACGAGGTTGACCGCCCGTCCCGGCGAACCCGGCCAGGGCATCCGCTTCCGCCGTCTCGACCTTCCCGGCACGCCCGTCATACCCGCCGGCATCGCCAACGTGGTCGAGGTCTCGCGCGGCACCACCCTCGGGGTGGGGGAAGCACGTGTCCATACGGTCGAACACCTGATGTCGGGAGCCTACGGCCTGGGTATCGACAACCTCTGGCTGGATCTCGACGGGCCCGAACCGCCCGCGATGGATGGCTCGGCCCGCCCCTTCGCCGATGCCCTGCGCCGGGCCGGCCGCATCGAACAGGACCTTCCCCGCGAAATCTGCCGGCTGCCTGAGATTTGTATCCTCGAGGAAGGGGATCGGTCGCTCACCTATCTGCCATCCGATCGGTTCGAAGTGACGTTCACCCTGGCCTACGCCAGCAATCTCATTCCCCCCCAGATCCTGCACGTCGAGGTCGACGAGAACCTCTTCTACGACCGGATCAGCCGGGCCCGCACCTTCGGCTTCGTCCATGAATTCGACATGTTGCGCGAGAAACGCTTGGCGCTGGGTGGCAGCCTCGAGAATGCGGTGGTCATCAAGGCGGATGGCACTTGCATGAACCCCGAGGGGGTGCGCGACCCCCAGGAGTTCGTCCTCCACAAAATCCTTGACCTGATTGGGGATTTGGCGTTAATAGGAAAGAGGCTGCATGGGCACGTCATCGCCCACAAGACCGGGCACGCCTACAATTGCCGGTTCGCGCGCCGGCTCTGCCAACGCTACCAGGAGATCCAGGAAAGGAAGCCCTCCGGCATGATGACCTACGAAGAGATCAAGACCATCCTTCCCCATCGGTATCCCATGCTCCTGATCGATAAGATCGTCTCCCTCGAACCGGGGAAGTCGGCGGTCGGCATCAAGAACGTGACCGGCAACGAGGAGTTCTTCCAGGGACACTTCCCGCAACGGGCCGTGATGCCTGGGGTGCTGCTGATCGAGGCCATGGCCCAGGTGGCCGGGGTGCTGTTCCTTTCGCAGCCCGAGCACAAGGGCAAGCTGCCCTTCTTCGTCGGCGTCGACGGGGTGCGGTTCCGCAAGCCGGTTGTTCCCGGCGACCGTCTCGAATTACACGTCAAGGTGCTGAAGGTGCGCGGCAACACCGGCAAGGTGGCTGTCGAGGCCCGGGTCGACGGCGAGGAAGTCACCGCCGCCGAACTGATGTTCACCGTCGTCTGAGGGGAAAGGACGCCACGCCATGACCATCCACCCCACCGCGATCGTCGCCCCCGGGGCCAACATTCATCCATCGGTCGAGGTCGGTCCGTACGTTGTCATCGGGCCGCACGTCACCATTGGTGAAAACTGCCGGATCGGGGCGCATTGTCACCTCGAAGGCTGGACCACGCTCGGGCCGAACAACATCCTGTTCCCCCATGTTGCCCTCGGATGCCCGCCGCAAGACCTGAAATACGATGGCAAGCCCAGCTACATCGTGATCGGCAAGGGCAACTGCTTTCGCGAGTTCGTCACCGTCCATCTGGCCGAGGGAGCGGGCAACACCACCACGATCGGCGACGACAACCTGTTCATGAACTTCTCGCACGTCGCCCACAACTGCCAGGTGGGCAACCACTGCATTTTCGCCAACACCGCGACGCTGGCCGGGCATGTCCACGTCGGCGACCGCGCCGTGATCGGCGGGTTCGCCGGTATCCACCAGTTCTGCCATGTTGGCGGGTATGTGATGATCGGGGGTATGAGCAAGATCACCAAAGATGTGCCGCCCTACGTCAAGATCGACGGCAACCCGGCCCGGGTGATCGGGCTCAACGGGGTCGGCCTCAAACGGAACGGTGTCCCGCGGGAGACGATCGACCACATCCGGCTCGTCTACCGCCTGTTTTACCGGTCGTCCCTGAACGTCACGCAGGCCCTGGCCGAACTCGAAGCCCGGCCCGAGATGGCCGACCCCTTCGTCCAGGAGTTCGTCGCCTTCGTCAAGGCCAGCAAGCGGGGCATCTACAAGCGCACCCGCACCTCCGGCGGGGTCGATCGGGTCGGCGACGCCGGCGATCTCTGATCTTCGCGCGACAACCATGGGCGGGGCTTCCTGATGAAGGAGGCCCTGCGTGCTTGGGGCCGGGCTTTTCTCGACGCCCTTTTCCCGTTTCGGTGCCATGTCTGCGGAGCCTCTGCTCCTTGGGGGCAGGTCCCGTGCCCGTCCTGCGATGATGCTCTGCTCAGGTCGTTTGCTGCTCCGTTTCCCGTGGCCGACCTTCCCCTGCCGGGGGAAACCCTGACCCTGGCCCCCTATGAGGGAATCGTCGCGGAAGCCATCAAGATCGCCAAATACCGACCCTCGCGGAAAGTGGCCCTCCGCCTGGCCGACCTGGCCGCGGAGGTGGCCCGCCCCCCCTGGTCGGCGGGTTCCCCTGACGTGTTCATTCCCGTCCCCCTCCATTCCGGGCGCGAAGCGACCCGCGGGTTCAACCAGGCCCATCTCTATGCCCTGGCGGTGGCCAAAGGATGGGGCAAGCCTTGTACTCGGGCTCTGGCTCGCGTCAAGGCCACCCGCCCCCAAGCCGATTGCACCGAGGAGGAGCGGGCGGGAAATCTGACCGGCGCCTTTGCCCTGGCCTCGGGACTGCGCCCCGAGGCTTTCCGGGGCCTCCGCCTCTGTCTGGTCGATGACGTGGCCACCACCGGGGCCACCCTGGCCGCTTGCCGCGCTGCCTTGCAAACGCTCGCTCCGAGCTCCATCGTGGCCCTGACCCTCGCCCATCCTCCCCGCCTCCTTCCACGGGCGGAGGATTCATGACCCAGGTCTTGTGGCCCCTGATCCCTCTTTTCCCCTTCCCCAGGGTTCTCAAACTATCTGTCGGGTCCCGCTGGTCATGCTTGCCCGTGAACCTGGAAATTCTGAAGTGGGCCGATCGGTCGCCCGACAGATCCACCACCATGGGAAAGGGCAAAATTTCGGTGGAGAGGGGCTCGTCCGGGATCGTCTGTTTTTGTATGGGGTCATTGGCCGGTGGGGGGCTCGAATGAAGGCTGGACATCACTATTCACACCGGTTTTTTCCTGGAATCGATGATCGGAGGCTGATGGAGCCCGGTGGGTGTTTGACTTTCTCTCGCTGAAAGCGTAGAATGGGGGCATTCTGCTAAAGGAACCCGGAACATCGTCCGATATTCGGTCTTGGAGGTGTCCCCCGCCAACGAGACGAGAGACCAGGGGGAGAACTCAGGGAGTCAGGAGGAACCATGAAGGTTTCCAATCGGATCGACATCGCGCGGATCTACCAGGACCAGGTCAAGAAGACCCAGGGCGATTCCGGGGATGCATTCAAGAAGGTCATGCAGGAGGCGACCGGCCCGGCTGGCGGTGTCGCCAAGCCCACCTTCCACCCCCCCAGCGGCGTCAACATCGCCCGCCCGGTCTTCGCGGGGAAGCCCGTTCCCCAGGCCGATCCCATCGAGACCGCCCGTTTTGCCGCCGAGGTGGTGGCCAACGAGCCCGACATCCGCGCCGAGAAGGTCGAACGCCTCAAGAAACTGTTCGAGGCCGGCCAATACAACATCCCCGCCGAAAAAGTGGCCGAGCGGATGCTGGCCAGCGGGGTGTTGACGAAATCCTGGGAGGGCTGAACCTCCTCGTGCCGGGGCCCGTCGACCAGCTTAAGCAGGTTTTGCGCCAGGAGCTGGCGGTTTCCCAGAAGCTTCTCGAACTGTCGCAGCGCAAGCGAAAGCTGCTGCTCGAGAAGTTCTCCACGGATCTGATGGCCATCGTCTCCGAAGAGGAGCAACTGGTCACCCATCTCATGACCCTCGAGGACGACCGTCGCGCCGCCACCGCCGAGGTGGCGGGCGACGCCACCCTCACCCTCGAGCAGCTCCTCGAGCGCATCGAACCGGCTGATGCCAAGAGCGATCTGTGGATGCTGGGCACCCAGTTGAAAGACCTGGGCAGCCAGATCCGCGCCCTCAACGAAGAAAACCAGAAGCTGCTCGAGCAGGCCCTCGAACTGACCCAATACACGATCAAGCTGATCACCAGCATCCCTGGCGGGGGAACATACGGCCCCGCCGGGCCCGCCAAACCCAAACAGCCCATCTCGGCCCTCATCGACCGCAAGGCCTGATCGCCACGAGCTCAAGGGCGGAGCATAGCTCCGCCCCCTTGAGCTCGTGGCGCCGATCGGTCGCCTCCCCTTGGGAAGTTTTTCCTAAGGTCTTCGGAATGGAAAGCCGATACAGATAGTAGGGGAAAAAAGGACGTTTCCCGGGCGCCCGTCAGGATGACGAGAGAAGATGCGCCGCCGAGGAGGCGTCATGCGGGCAACATTCTTTGGCCTCGAGCTGGGAAAACGGGCCATCCTGGCCCAGCGCGCGGCGATGGACGTCACGTCCCACAACATCGCCAACGCCAACACCGAAGGTTACGCCCGCCAGCGGGCTGTCCTCTCGGCCACCGATCCCTGGTGCATTCCCTCTTTCAACGCCCCCGTCACCGGCCAGCAGCTTGGCACTGGCGTCGAGGTCACGAAAATCGAGAATCTTCGGGACATGTTCATCGACGACAAGATCGTCCGTGAATACTCAGCCCTGAAGGAATTCCAGACCGCCAATGACCTGCTGAAAGAGGTCGAGGCCATCTTCAACGAGCCCAACGACGCCACCGTGCGCGACATGCTCGACAAGTTCTGGGCGGCCTGGGAAGACCTCTCGGTCAGCCCCTCCCGCGCCGAACTGCGCACGAATCTCGTCGAGAACGCCCAGAACCTGGCCGCCTTCTTCCACGACGTCGACATGCGCCTGCGGCGCCTCCAGGGCGTCCCCGACCACGCCTACCAGGGCAGCATCGAGAACCAGTTGTCCGATGCCGTCACCCAGGCCAACAACCTGATCTCGCAGATCGCCGGCATCAATGTCGAGATCGAGACCGCCGAACTGGCCCAGGGCCGGGCCAACGATCTGCGCGACCGCCGGCAACTCCTGATCGAGGAACTGTCGAAGCTGATCAAGGTCGATACCGACTGGGACAGCAAGGGCCATCTTCGCGTACGCGCCGGCCACGAGCTGCTGGTCGACCACAGTTTCGCGTTCCACCTGAACATCGTCCAGAAGGATGCCAAGCTCCCCAATACGATCAGCGTGGAAGGGGCCTACCCGGAGATGTCGAACCAGCCCGACGTGGCCTCGGCCGTCATCTCACATACCGCCGACCAGCGCAATCTGACCCTGGGCGTCGAACAGACCGCCCAGGCCCACCAGACCGAATCGTTCCTGTCGTTCTTCCCGGTCACCGGTCCTCTGTCCGCGTTCGGGGTGACCAGCGGCACCTTCGTCATCAACGGCCGCCAGTTCTACCTCGATGCCGAGCACACCACGATGGCCGGCCTGGCCGCCATGCTCAACACGGCCACCATGAACGTGCAGGCCCAGGTCAACGAGGGGGGAAAGCTGGTGCTGACCTCGACCCAGACCGGCACCGCCCATGCCATAACCTATGCCAACGGCACGAGTAACCTGTTCACCGTGCTCAACCTGCAGACCAAAGTGGCGGCCCGCGATGCCCTGTTCACCGTGGGCGGAACCCGCTATGTGTCGGCCTCCAACGTGGTGCGGGATGCCATTCCCGGGGTCATCCTGGAGATCCGGGGCAAGGGGGTGGCGCAGCTCGACCTGCGGCCGATCGTTCTGGGGGGCAAGATCAAGGGCCTTCTCGAAGTGCGGGACGGAGACATCAACAGCCTGCGCGACAAGCTCGACGAGATGGCCTGGCGTCTGGTCGCCGAGGTCAATGATGTCCACCGGCAGGGCTTCGGTCTCGACGGGAAGACGGGGCGCAATTTCTTCCGACCCCTCACCAGCGATGACGTCAACCGCCCCTTCAAAGACGCGGCCAAGAACTTCGCCCTGATGGATGACATCGCGGCCAACGTCAACACCATTGCGGCTGCGGGCGGGACCCTCGAAAACCCGACCGACCGCCTGCCTTCCTACAACGGCGACGGCGACGGGTCCAACGCCATCCGGATCGCTCAGATCAAGCACCAGGCCTGGTTCAATGATGGCAAGGCCAACTTCAACGAGTTCTACAACGCCATCATCACTGAGGCGGCCACCAAGAGCCAGTCCTACGAACGGCAGTGGACCTACCGCAACGACCTGATGGTGCAGCTCGACTCGAAGCGCCAGGAATTGTCGGGCGTCTCGCTCGACGAAGAGCTGGCCAACCTCCTCAAGTTCCAGCATGCCTACAACGCGGCCGCCAAGGCCATCTCGACCGTCGATTCCATGCTCGACAAGATCATCAACGGGATGATCTAACCCCTCGACCAGACTTGACCCGAACCCGCTGACCGCGACCCAGACCCGCGGCAGCCCAGGAGGCAACCGCTATGATGCGCGTATCGAATCAATGGGTGGTCAACTCCTTCCTGCGGGTGCTGAACCGCAATCATGCCGAGCTGAACAAGACCCAGATCCAGGTGAGTTCTGGCAAGCAGATCCAGCGCCCCTCCGAGAACCCCACCAACAATGCCCTGACCATGCAGCATCGCACCGAACTCCTCGAAGGGTCGCAGTATGCCAAGAACATCGCGCGCACCACCGAATGGCTCGACCACACCGATGCCGTCCTCACCGACCTCGAAGCCACCCTGCAGCGGGTGCGCGAACTGGCGGTGCAGGGGGCCAACGACACCCTCGTCCAGGCCGATCGCGACGCCATCGCCAAGGAGGTCGAGCAGCTCCTCCTGCACGTCGTCGACATCGCCAACACCGACATCGGGGGGGAATTCCTGTTCGCCGGCCACGATGTCAAGACCAAGCCCATCCAAACCCTGAATGGATTGAAGCCGGGAAGCATGTCCAACGTGGTGACGTTTTCCGAGGGCACGACCCGGCCAGCCCTGAATGTGCAGAACGTCCTCGACGTCATCTATGCCGGCGACAACAAGAAGATGAGCACCGAGATCGAGAAGGGGGTGCTGCTGACCAAGAACATTACCGGCGCCGAACTGTTTTTCCGTGGCCTGCCCATCGCCCCTCAGCCGTCGTTCAGCACGGCCATGCCTCCCCTCAACGGCAACCTCCCCCTCTCCATGCTCAATGGGGGGAAAGGAGTCCAGCCGGGAATCATCGTTCTCACCGATGCCAACGGCATCGATCACCGGATCGATCTGACCTACGCCCACCGCCTCGACGACGTGCTCTACCAGATCGGTCTGACCGGCTCGTTCGAGGCCGGCATCGAGGAGGTCCCCTCAAATACCGCCGTCGATCTGGGCATCTACCGAAGCGCGGGGCGGACCAACGAGCTGATCGGCTTGTCCGACCCGGCCATGGACGGGGTCAACGTCGCCCTGTCCAGTCTCAATGGCGGCCGCGGGGTCGATCTCGGCTTTCTCAGCATCAACACCCGCGACGGGATCAACCGCCGGGTCGATCTGACCGATGCGGTCACCGTCCAGGACGTCATCAACCGGATCAACGCGGTCGATGGGGGAACCGCCCTCGAGGCGAAATACGACATGATCCACCGCCGGCTCGAGATCAGGGACAAAACGGGGGGCACCGGTGATTTCACGGTGCAGTCGAAGCGGAACCAGTTGTATATCAAGGATCTGCCCGCGCACACCGCCGCCGACCTCGGTCTGCTGAAAGATGCCTGGCCGGGCACTACCCTCATCTCGACCTTCGACCCGGTCATCCAGTCAGAAACCACTCCCCTCCGTGCCCTCAACGGGGGGAAGGGAGTCGAGAAGGGCTTCCTCAGCATCACCGGCAGCGACGGGATTTCGGTCATCGTCGATCTGCGCGATGCCGTCGACATCCGCGGCGTGATCGATGCGATCAACAACGACACGGGTGGCCGCCAGACGGCGATCTTCGATCCCGCCACCAAACGGATGGTCATCACCGACAACACCGTGGCCGTTCCGGGCGTCCATTTCCAGATCCGGGAAGTGAACGGCCGGCGTGACTCTGCTGCCGACCTGGGCTTATGGCGGGATGCCGGCTCAACCGACACCATCTACGGGTTCTCCGATCCTCAGATGACCGGTCTGGGAACCCCTCTGTCCGCCCTGAACGCCGGGCAGGGAGTTCATCTCGGAAGGATCAACATCACCGGCCGCAACGGGATCAATTCGCGGATCGATCTGTCGACGGCGACGACCGTGCAGGATGTCATCGACACCATCAACCTCGGCACAGGTGGTCGGCAGACCGCTTCCTTCGACGCCCTCAACCATCGGATCGTGGTCATCGACAACACGATTCCCGTAGCCGGCAAGTCGTTCGCCATCAGCGGGATTCCTGACGGAGAGCCGATCAGGGTGCGTGAGATCACCACCATGGCTCGCCACCTTGGCTTGCTGGGCTCGACCCAGGGTTCGACCCTGATCGGGGAATCCCTGCAACCCCCCGGCCTGACCGCCGCTTCCCTCCTGTCCGATCTCAACCCGCCCCCCCAACCCGCCCTGATCACCATTCGCGGGGCGGATGGCCAACCTGTCCCAGTGGACCTGACTGGGGCGAGGACCATCCAGGATGTGCTCGATCGGATCAATGCCCTCGAGAAGTTCCAGGCGACCTTCGACGAGGTCAACAACCGGTTCGTGGTGCGCAGCTCGGCCGGTGCTCCCGGCCTGCAGATCGAAGAGCAGACGAACACCGCCCGCGACCTCGGGTTCATCGTCGGAGCCAGTCGGTTCGCGGTCGGCACCATCACCGGTGCCCCCATCTTCATGAAAGCGCTTCCCACCCTCATTGGCGGGCTCGACCTGAACCCCGCCGTCGAGGCCGATACCGAGCTGGCCGCCCTCAACTGCAGCCGGACCGCCAACCAGGGGGTGAGTCTGGGGACCATCCGCATCACCGACAAGGCCGGACATTTCAAGGCCATCGACCTGCGGGGCTGCGTGACCATCGACGACGTCCTGAAAAAGCTCAATGACCCCGGAAACGGTTTATACATCGAGGCTCGCATCAATGCTGCCCGCAACGGCCTTGAAATCATCGACAAGAACCATGGCGCGACAGGAAGGCTCGAGATCATCGATGTCGATTCGACGACGGCGGCCGACCTGGGCATCCGGGGCTGGACCCTCGACACCCGCCTGATCGGCGGCGATGTCGATCCCGGCCTGCGCGATTCGACCCGCATCTCGGCGCTGCGGGTCAACGAGGGCGGAGTGCCCATGGGTAAAGTCTTCGTGCAGAGCGGCGAATTCTCGGGAGAGATCGATCTGACCGGCGTGAAAACGATCGGCGAACTGCTCGACCGGTTCTCGTCGGGTGATTACCGATTCAACCTCGCCGCCTGGATCAACCCCGACGGCAAGCGGCTGAACCTGACCAACACCAAGGATCAGCCTTTCATCAAGGTGCGCGAGCTGGAAGCCGGCGAGCCGGCCCCCGCTTCGGCTCTGGGCCTGGGCGGATCCCGCAGTATGTTCTCGACCCTGGCCGATCTGCGCGACAACCTCCTGCGCAACGACGCCAAGGCTATTTCCGACCAGAGCATCAAGTCCATCCAGGAGGACATCGAGCGGGTCCTGAAGTTCCATGCCGAGGTCGGCGTCAAGACCAACCGGGCGACCGCCGCGAAGGAAAAACGCGAAAACATCAATTTGCATCTCAACAAACTGCTCGATGTGGTCGAAAATGTGGATATGACGGAAGCCATCACGCGGATGACCATGCTGGAAACAGCCTTCCGGGCGGCCCTGCAAAGCGGGGCTAAGATCATGCAGACCACCCTGATGGAATTCCTCAGGTAGCGGAGACCGGCCAACTATGAAGATCATGACTACTCGCTTCGGGGAGATCGAGGTCGCCCCAGAGGAGATCGTCGAATTTTCCGAAGGGCTCCTGGGGTTCGAGGACGCGCACCGATTCGTCGTTCTCAACACCCAGGACGGCGGGCCGTTCCGCTGGCTGCAGTGCCTCGACAAGGGTGACCTGGCATTCGTCATCATCGAACCGCTCCAATTCATGTTTTCCTACGACCTCGACATCGGCGATGCCGATGTCGAATTCCTCGGGGTGAAAGCCGTCGAGGAGATTCTGCTGTACGCCATCGTCACCATTCCCGAAAACCCCCGTGACATGACCGCCAATCTCCAGGGGCCCCTGGTGATCAACGTCAAGACACGGAAAGGCCGTCAGATCATCTCGACCAATCCCGCCCACTCACTGAAAACCGGGATCCTGGCCGCGATGGAAGACCGGGCGCGCCGCCTCGCGGCCGCCGCCCAGCCCCCGGCCGCCGCTCCCGCGCCGGCCGACTCTCCGAAGAAGGAGGGCCAGGGCTGATGCTGGTACTGACGCGCCGGATCAACGAGAAGATCATCATCGGAGACGAGATCGAGATCGTCCTGGTGGATATCGGGAAAGACCAGGTCAAGATCGGGATCAACGCTCCCAAAACGGTCAAAGTCCACCGCTGGGAGGTGTACGAAGAGATCCAACGCGAGAACCGCCTCGCGGCCAAGACCAAGAGCCTGGATGCTCTCAAGGCCCTGCCCCAGGAAATCCTCAAAAACCTGGAGAAAAAGCCAAAGTAGTTCGGTACTGCACGAGAAATGAAGGAACGACGCGAAAAAACCTAAAAAACGGATTTAACCATCGGAATTCGCCCTAATGGATGAGGTCCACGAAGACCGATGGGATATTAGGACAGGGTGAATAAGCCCCACATAAGGAGAGATAAGTCACCCTGATACGTATGGAGGCAAACCATGGCCCTGCGCATCAATACCAACGTCACCGCCCTCAATGCCCACATGAACCTGGCGTTCAACGACAGCCGGTTGTCGGGCTCGATCGAGCGCCTGTCCTCGGGGCTTCGCATCAACAAAGCGGCAGATGACGCGGCCGGGCTCACCATCTCGGAGAAGCTGAGGACACAGGTCCGGGGCATCAACCGGGCCATCATGAACGTCCAGGATGGCATCAGTCTCATCCAGACGGCGGAAGGGGCCCTCAACGAGATCCACTCCATGTTGCAGCGCATGCGGGAACTGGCGATCCAGGCGTCGAACGACACCCTGACCACCACGGACCGCCTCGAGATCCAGAAGGAGATCGCGCAACTGAAGGAGGATATCAACCGCATCTCCTGGGGAACTGAATTCAACACCAAGAAACTTTTGGATGGCAGCGGGACGGCCAACGTTTCGACGAGCAGCCCGAAGAACCTCGATGGGGTGGTGACCGGGGCGGTCCTCACCTTCTCCGACTTTTCAGTCATGATTATGCCCAAAGAGGAGATCACCCCCTACGGACCCCGGCAATTGAAGGGGACCGCCCAAGTGCAGCGCTCGGCCATCTTTGTCCGTACCGATGGCCAGATCGCTTCGGGGAACACCACCCTGCAATCGATTTCCAACTTTTACGACAAAAACGGGTATTTCATCCTCGATCTGCCACAGACCCTGTACATCCAGGGGGACAACAGCCAGGGAACTCTGACGGTCAGCAAAGATCTGACACTCAACCAACTGGCCGAACGGATCGAAGCGGCCATGACGACCGATCAGCTCGGGAACGGTCTGCATTTCGAAGCATCCTCGGCCATCTTCTATGACTTCGGGGAGAACAACGGCCAACTCTCGGTAACGTCCGGAAAGAACGGCAAGATCGGCCGGGTGAATTTCACGGGGGAAGAAAGCCTGATCAAAGCCCTGGGCTTCCAAGAAGTCGTCGCTCCCGTGGATCCGGTCTATTCCATCGCGGTGGCCAATCTGGGAGTCGCGCCGGGAGAACGCAAGATCATCAACACCCAGATCGCCGGCCATCGGGCGGCCGGCTTGATCGAGGGGCTCGATCTGGTGTTCCAACCCCCCACCAATGCCTATGCCCGCACGGTATCGGCAACCCTGGGTGTGAATATCGCCCAGCCGATCAATTTCGTCGTGGCCGATTCCCGAACGGGTGGGTCGGCGGTCCCTGTCCCAGTAGCAATCCCTGCAGGCGACTTTGCCATGACCCAGGTGGCTTCGATAATCAATTCCACTCTCTCCCTAGGGGGAAGCTTTGCCCGGGCGCGGGTCAACGATTCCTATGCCATCGAGTTCTTTACGACCAACACCGGCAGTTCCGCCTATGTCAGCATTTCCAACTACACGGGATCGACCGAGCTGGGCATCGCCACTGGACGGTTTACCGGCAGCGGCGGTTCTCCCGGAATCCTGAAGGGGTTGGGAGTGGTCAGCGTGTTCGATTTCAGCGTCAACAATTTGGGGTTCGCGATCGCCGATCGCCACGACCCGACCAATATCATCAATATCACCCTGAATGCCAATTATTCCGCCGGTGGGGTCAAATCGATTGCTGAAGCGATCAATCTGCAGATGGGTGGCTTGCTGATCAAAGCGTACAATGTCGGAGGGGTTTTGCAGTTGCAGTCCCTGGAAACAGGTTTCTACTCAGGGTTCAGCATCGTCGATCTGGGCTTGGGTTCCCCTCTGACCGACGTGCGATTGTTCAATGGACAGGCCATTGCCAATGTGAATGGATCGCCCGTGATTCAGAACTTCGCCTACGATCAGACCAGGACCAATTACGGGTATGTTGTCGGAGGAACTTCTCCTACCGATGATCTCCGCTTCTTGACCGTCGATGAAAACGGGACCGCGGTTTCCTTAACTGTGGCTGCCGGTGATCCGGCGACCGGTGGTTCGTTCAGGACCCTCGCCAGCATCGCCAATCTCTACAACAATGCCGTCAACCTCGTTCCGGGAGCCAATCTGGCAGTGGAGATCGAGACGGCCACCCAGACCCTCCGATTCTATGGTACCACGCCAGGCGAAAATGGGTCTATCACCTTCACCGATCTGGGCGATCCCAATTCTGCCAACACTATCCGCAGTGTGTGGGCCATCATCCCCCAGACGTACGACAATGGTACGGGCCAGTATAAATTCACCATGCACCTCCGGGATGCTTTCATTCAGTTCCAGATCGGACCGAACCAGGGGCACACGGCGAAATCGAACATCATCCGGACCGACTGCCGGGCCCTGGGTATCGAAGACCTCGACCTGACCAACATCCGGGTGGCCGAGGAGGCGATCGGGCTGATCGACAAGGCCCTGCAACGGGTCTCCTCGGAGCGTGCCAAACTGGGAGCCATCCAGAACCGGATGGAATATACCAACAACAGCCTCAACGTCGCCCTGCAGAACATGTCGGCCTCCGAATCCCGCATCCGCGACGTCGACATGGCCCGCGAGGTCATCGAACTGACCAGGTTCCAGGTGTTGCAGCAGTCGAGCAACGCCATGCTGGCCCAGGCCAACGTCACCTCGCAGCGGGTGCTGGATCTGCTGCGGTAACCGCCGCCGGCTTGACCGGCAGCTTCATGGCGGCTCTCCGGGGAGGAATTTCCTTGGGGAGCCGCCTGAGGTTTCAGGCTCAATGAAAATCAAAGGAAAAAGCAGAAAATTGGCTGAAGCCATCCGAAAATTTGCTCCGAGACTCCCAGGGTCTCGAATAGGCCAGAAAAACCGCTGGATTTGCCGGAGTACTTTCCAGCCAAGGAGGTCGATACCCTAAGTAGGAAGCGGGAAACCATGTCCCAATGGTTTTGAGAACGTCGAAAGGGGGTGTCCTGAAGAACTGATACGGCCCTGGGTGTGTGACTCCGCACAAGGATGTGCGGAGACGAATGTCAAGGAGGAAAGAGCATGTCTCTTCGCATCAATCAAAACGTTCTTTCGATCAAAACCCATGGAACGCTCACGCAGACGTCGACCCGCCTCGAAAAATCGATCGAGAAGCTGAGCTCGGGTCTGCGGATCAACCGGGCCGCTGATGATGCCGCCGGTCTGGCCATCAGCGAGAAACTGCGGCGCCAGATCCGGGGTCTGTCCCGGGCCGTGCTGAACGCCCAAGACGGGATCTCGATGATCCAGACGGCGGAAGGCGCCCTCGGCGAAACCCACAGCATCCTGCAGCGCATGCGCGAACTGGCCATCCAGTCGTCGAACGACACGCTGACCACCAACGACCGCCTGGAAATCCAGAAAGAAGTCCTGCAGCTGCGCAACGACATCGACCGGATCGCCAATAACACCGAGTTCAATACCAAAAAGCTGCTCGACGGCAGCCAGACCGGACTCTTCACCGGCAGCTCGAAGTTCTTCCAGGGGTTGGTGACCGGTGCCGTGGTCGGTGGCGACTACTCCATCAGTCTTGCCCTGGCCCAAGCCGGTGCGGCGCAGATGCAGCGGTCTCAGATCTTCACTCTGCGGTCGGACGGCGCCCTCGCCGATGGGTCGGTTACGCTCGACAAGGTGGCCCAGTTCTACGACAACAATGGGCAGTTCATTCTGGCCACCCCCAAAACCCTGGTTCTCAATTCATGGGGGAAGCAGACCCAGATCACCATCGACGGTGGCTTCACCCTTGGCGATCTGGTCAACAAGATCGATACAGCCGTCCGCGGCGCCAACGGCCTGGATCAGAAAAACGCCACCATTCAGTTCATCAATCCGACGACCGGTAACGATGGCGGGTATTTCCAGGTCACCGCCGGAGTCATGGGTGAGCGCGGGGTGATCAACTTCGCGGGTGACCAGGGCCTCTTGCAGGCCCTGGGGATGGGTACCATCCGTGCCGCCTCCAACGGGGTGATCAAGGGCACGGCGATGGACCCGTTCGGCAACATGATCACTGGGCAGACCAACGACAGCCGTCTCTATGGCCTGCTGCCGGGCGTCGATGTCATGTTCGATTCCCAGCCCGGTCAGGTCGCAGGGTATAAAGGGATCGAGACAGGTCTCAGTCTGGCTGCCGCCGCCACCTTCAGCATCACCATCTACGATTCCTCGGGGGCCAGCGCAGGAACCCAGACGCTGTCGGTCGCCGCAGGACGCTGGACGCTGCGTGGCATTCAACGTGCTCTCTCGGCCCAGATCTCGATCGCCATTGTGAACGATTCTGATTTCCGGGGGCTTGAGGCTCAGATTTCCGATGGAGAAATCAAGCTGGTCTTCAACCCCACCACCACTGGTATCTCGAGCCGGCTTGACCTAGCTGGGAACAGTGGATCGATCGGGATGCGGAACGGTACCTACTACACCTCGGTCACCGGGAGCAAGAATACCGCGTTTGTCATTGAAGGGATCAGCCAATACGATGCCAATGCCACCGGCGGCCAAGTGGCTGTCACCATCCTCGACGGCCAGAATAACGGGGTTGGCGTGAGTGTCGGTGGCATCTCGATCTATACAGCTACGAACAATGCCCAGACCGCCGACATGGTTGAAATCGGGTCCATGCTGACCTACATCAACAACACGTTGGCGGCAGGCGGGTCGGAGGTGCGGGCTGACCGCGTCGGGGACAGCCTCGCCTTCACCTCCACGCGGTTGGGTCGTCTCACCTATTCCGACGGAACCTATTCCGAGAGCCGGGTGAACTTCGCCATCAGCGTCGGGGCGGCGACCGACACGGCCAATCTGCGCGATAAACTCGGCCTGTCGGCTCTCAATGTGATCGGGGATGGCCTCGGTGATTCCAATGTCCGGGCCCATGTGGTCACCAGTTCTCCCCAGTTCCACATCGGCGCCGACCAAGGCCAGGTCATGAAGGTCAACATGGGGAACATGTCGGCCAAAGCTCTGGGCCTGGATGTCATCGATATGACCAGCATCGAGGGGGCCAGTCTGGCGCTCGGCCGGATCAACGACGCGATCGACAAGGTCTCGGCCGAACGCTCGAAGCTGGGTGCCTTCCAGAACCGGCTCGAGTTCGCCATCAACAACCTGCGCAATACCCACAGCAACCTGACCTCGGCCGAGTCGCGGTTGCGCGATGCCGACATCGCCCAGGAAATGATCGAGTTCACGCGCAACCAGATCGTCTCGCAGTCCGGCACCGCCATGCTGGCCCAGGCCAACCTGGTACCTCAGGGCGTGCTGCAACTGCTGCGGTAACGGTTTCCCGGGCCGACCCCCGGACAACCGATCAACTGAGGGATGACCCGCCCCCCGACCGTGGGGGGCGGGACCGCGGCGGAGCGCCCTCCCTGGCGCCCGCGGTCCACTACCCCCTCCGTGGGGGGCGGGATTCCCCTGGATTTTGTGACACGGGTCGCTCTCTGGCCCGTGGGTTCTCAAAAAGGAGAAGCTTATGGAAGTCGGGAATGTGAAAATCGTTCTTGATCCTGCTTCCTACACATCGGCCCCTGACCACGAGTTCACCCTACCCACGATGGGAACCCCCCAGCCGATGGAGCAGGAAGCGGTCAAGGCTCAGCAGGAGCAACAAGACCCGGAAAAACAGCGCAAAGAGGTCGAGAGAGCCGTCGAAAAAATGAACCAGACGGCCGTCATCTTCGACCGATCGCTGCGGTTCCAGATTCATGACAAAACCAGATCGACGATGGTGGCCGTGGTCGACTCGGTGTCGAACCGGATCATCCGCGAGATTCCTCCGAAGGAATTCCTTGACCTGTTCTCGAAAATGCAGGACTATCTGGGCATGATCTTCGACAAGAAGGCGTGAACTCCCCGAGCCAACGGGGTTTCACGGGTTTCGCCGGCCGTCCGGACAGAGCGACGGGTCCGGCCAAGGAGGCTTTATGGTAGAAAAGATCTCCCGCAACTGGGTTGGCGGGCTTTCCAGCGGCATGGACACGCAAGGCCTGATCGACAAGATGATGCAGGCCGAGAAGATCCCGGTTGGCCGCCTGGAGCGCAAGCGGAATACCCTGACCTACCAGAAGTCTCTCCTGCAAGAAATCAATCTGAAGCTGTTCGAGTTGCAGAACCGTGCTACCGACCTGACCTTCAGCCGAACCTTCAACTCGAAGAAATCGACGTCGACCAACGACAAGATCCTGACCGCCGCGGCCACCACCTCGGCCAAGGTGGGCAGCTACACGGTGCGCATCAAACAACTGGCCACCGCCACCAAGGTCTCTTCGAGCGGCCGCCTGGCCGGCCCCCTCGAAGCCGGTCATCAGATTCAGAGCGCGCAGCCGATCGGCGGCGCCTCGACGACTCTCGGCGGCTTGGGCGTCACCCCCGGCAGCCTGCAGATCGATGTATTCGGTGGGGGGTCCCATACGATCGATCTGTCGACCCTCACCCCCGATTCGACCGCCGGGGAGATGGTGGATGCCATCAACGCCCAGATCAATGCCAATGCCGACCTCAAGGGCAAACTCCAAGCCGGGTTCGACGGCCGCACCAATCAGATTCGCTTGACGTTGCTCGACACCGGCAAGAGTATGACAATTTCCGATGGCGGGGGAGATATCGTAACACGGATGTTCGATGCCTCCTCCGCCTTCACCCTTTCCTCGACCGTTCCGGCCCGGGCCTCCAACCTCGTCCAGATCCGATCGGGGCTGGACACCACCCTGGGGGATCTGGGCATCGACCCGGCTTCGAAACTGAGGCTGGTCAGGGGGGGAGACACCGTTGCCCTCGATCTGACGGGCCTGACTGCCAGTTCGACCATCGGGGAGGCCATCCAGGCGCTCAACCACCAAATCGATGCGGCGGGGGCCTTGGTCAAGGGGGGCACCCCCACGGGGAACCCAGCCGACCGCCTGGTCGAGTTCTGGTTCGACGCGGCCACAGGGCGCCTGGCTCTCGCCAATACCGACACTGGCGCGACAACCGGTTTTACCCTGTCCGACGATACGCTCGCGGAGCCGGCCTCGAATTTCACCTCCCGGCTCTTCGCCGGGGGTGGTACTGCCACCTCGACCGCGGATTTCGGGCTCAAGCTGGTCAGCGAATCCTTCCCTGCCGTGATACGGTCAGGTACCATGACGATCGATGGGGTGAAGATCTCGGTCGATGTTCAGAACGATACCCTGCAGACCGTCCTGTCGCGGATCACCGCTTCGACCAGCCTGAACGCAACCTACGACGCGAAATCCGATACCATCCGCCTCACCCGCAAGGACGGCTCGACCACCCCCATCGGGGTGGGCTCGGCCACCGACACCAGTAACTTCCTGGCCGTGGCGGGGTTGATCGGGGGCTCGCAGGCCGCCGCCGCCGAAGCGCGCAGCACCGCCAACCTTGGGTTGACCCTGGCCCAGGCGTCCGGGGCTCAGCTCGGTACCCTTTCGCCGCCGTTGGTGGCCGGGGTGACTGCGGGTACCCTGAGGGTTACGGTCAATGGGGAATCCACCGACATTGCCTACAGCACCACCGATACGCTGAACGATGTGCTCGATCGGGTCCGCGGCATCAAGGGCATCGAAGACGCCTATTACGACGCCGGCACCCAGCGCGTAACCATCCGCACCAGCGCGAAGGGCACCGGGGCCTCTCTCAAGGTCGAAGACATGTGGGGGGGCAATCTGGCCTCCCTCATGTCCATGCCCGTCACCAGCGTAACCGGGGCGGCGACTGGGTCAACCCTGGAGAGCGCCTACGGCCTGTCCAATATCAAGTCGAGCGCGATGCTGAGCGCTTCCGGTCTGGCGGTGCCCGTCACTTCTGGTTCGTTCACGATCAACGGCGTCAGCTTCCTGGTCGCCAATCCCGCCGCCCAGAGTCTCGACGGCATCATCGCCATGATCAACAACAACGCCAAGGTCGGGGTCAAGGCCCGCTTCGATCCGGCGGTGGGAGGCCTCGAATTGACCTCGACCCAGCCGGGCAACACCTCGATCGCCTTGGGGGCGCCTTCCGATACCAGCAATTTTTTGACGGCTCTGGGGCTGATCGGCGCCACCCAGTCGGTCGGACAGAATGCGATCTTCAGCATCGATGAGGTGGCTGGAGGGGCTGATCAGATCAGGCAGTCGAACCAGATTTCCGATCTGGTCGAGGGGGTGACATTCACCCTGAAGGACGTCACCGGTAGTGCCGGGGAAACGGTCACCATCACGACGGACCCCGATGTGGCCCGGAAGGCCATAGATGAATTTCTCAAGGTGTACAACGAAACGATCACCATGATCTCCACCCGGCTCACCGAGAGACGGGATTTTACGCTCGACGGGCTATCAGATGATGAAAAGAAGGCACTCAAGAAAGAGGACCTCGAAAATTACGAATCTCGGTTCAAGATCGGTCTGTTGAGTGGCGATTCCACGCTGTCTATGGTGCGCAGCCGGATGCGGGTGGTGATGGCGGGCATCGTCAAGAACGTCGACAAGGCGTTCGACAGCCTGTCTGATCTGGGCATCTCGACCGGCGCCGTGGGATCGGCCTATCAAGACACCCAATCCGGAATCCTGAAGGTGCTCGACGAGGAGAAATTGAATCGGGCTTTACGCGAACACTCCGACAAGGTCGCCGAACTGTTCGCCCGGGAATCGACGAGCGAAGCTGGGCAGGGTCTCGCCCGTCGCCTGAAAGACACCCTCAACCAGTTCACCAAGTCGGATGGCATCCTGACCCGTCGGGTGGGGCGCAGCGGCGTGACCAACTCCAACAGCGAGATGGACCGACAGATCCGCCTGATCAACGACCAGATCATTCGGCAGAACAACCGGCTGATCAACCGAGAAAATGCTCTGATCAAGCAGTTCTCCGATCTGGAATCGGCCATATCCCGCTATCAGACCCAGTCGCAGGCTTTCGCCAACCAGTTGGCGCGACTGATGGGGAGCAAGTGACGCGGCCCGGGCCGTTTGCTATAATGGTCATCACGCTTCCGGAAAGGTTGTCGCGGTGAAGATTCTGGTCAACGATCAACCGATCGAAGTCGACGGGCTGACCCCCGAGGTGACCCTGGGGGGGCTGCTCGAGGCTTTGGGCCCCGATCTGCAGGGCAAGGGTCTGACCATCGTCAAGATCACCACCGACGGCACGGTCATCGATCCCGAGGATGCCGCCACCCTGCAGACCCGCCGGGTGCTCGAATGCGAGACGATCGACCTGCTGGCCGCCACCCCCGAGGAAATGGTGCGCCTCATGGTCGCCGACAGTGCCGACGTGATTCCCTATCTGGCCGATCTCGCCACCCGCACGGCAGGCGAGCTGCGCCTCGGGCAGGTGAAAGAAGCGATGTCCCGGTTCCTCGAGCTGGTCGATGGGCTCGAGTGGCTGGCGACCCTCCTCACCAATCTTCCCTCCGGGTTCGCGGCCGCCATGCAGGAGTCGGGGAAGGAACTGCGCCGGCAGCAGATCCTGGGCAAGGCCAAGGAATGTCTCGGTACCCTCCGCGGCTC
>CALLCO010000271.1 GCA_937998695.1 Candidatus Ozemibacteraceae bacterium | reverse complement strand
CCGGGCAGGGGAACGGATTCCCCGTGCCGTCGGCGGCCAAGCCCGACCGACCTGTGGTCGAACGTTCGCCGCCACCCGACACCCCCCCCATGGAAGGAGCTTCCCGGTGAATGGGGCGCCGAATCCTGGTTCGTCGGACGGATCGCCGGGGACGGCCACCCCCCCGATACCGATTTCGGCGCCCCCTCCAGGCGTGGTTGCCACCCCGCCGACCGACACCCTGCAGGGACACGCCGTCGGGCGGATCCTGCCCTACGGGGCGGCCCGCACCCTCGGCGCGGTGGGGCCGTTCCTGCTGCAGGCCATCCTGTGCCAGGTGGCGGGCCCGGCCACCGCCGGACGGTTCTTCTTCCTGGCTTCGGCCGCCCTGTTCCTGGCCCTGGTGGCCGACCTTGGGGCAGGGAACGCCTTCCCCGTGCTCTGGGGGTCGCGGCCGGGACGGGCCGCTCCCGAACTGGCGGACATCCTGGCCATGCGGCAGGCGGTGGCTCTCGCCGGAATCGGGGGGCTGGCCGGCCTTTCGGCGGCCGGCCTCTGGAATCAGATGACACCCCGCGACGCCCTGTTGATCGGGGTTTTCGTGTGCGCCCGCACCGCCCTCACCGCCCGCCAGGGGCGGCTGTATTCCTTCCAGCAGTTCGGGCCCCTCGCCCGGTGCGGGGTCTGGCATGCCGGTGGTCTGGGGTTGGGCCTGGCCCTCGCCGTGGGGACCCTCGGACCGACCCCGGTGGCGGGCATGCTGGCCCTGATCGGGGGCACCCTTTCCGAGCTGGCGGGGATGGCGGCCGGCGGGTGGCTCCGTCTGGCCCCCGACCTGCCTCCCCCCTCCGCCGCCCCCCTGGCGGAGCGGCTCCGACTGGCCGGCCGGCGGCTGGCTCCATTCGCCCTGGCCGGAGTGGCCGCCGCTTTCTATCAGCGAAGCGATGCGTTTGTCGGCGACCGGTTCCTGGACGCGGACAGTCTGGGCCTCTACGGCACCACCGACGCCTTCTACCGGCTGGCGATCGCCCCGGTCTACCTGAGCGGGCAGGCCGTCTATCCGGCCATCCGGGCGGCCTGCGAGGAAGGCCGCCCCGGCGGGGTCAGGCGCGAGGTGGGGCACCACTTGCGGGCCGGGGCCCTGCTGGCCAGCCTGGGTTTGGCGGGCTTCGCCGTCGTGACCCAGCGGTCACCGGGGGCGGTCGCCTCTTCCCCCTTCTGGTGGCCGTTCTTCGTGGCCATTCCCATCGCGGTGCCAGCCGCGCTGGTCGCCCCGCTCCTCTACAGCCGCGGCCTGGCGGCCCCCCTCGCAGGGGTGGCGGTGATCACCGGGCTGGCCCGCCCCCTGGTGGCCGCACTGGCGATCGGATGGGTGGGGCCGGCGGGGTTGGCGCTCACCCACCTGGCCCTGGATGCCGGTCAGACCACGTTCAGTCTGACGATCCTGCCCCGGTGGGCGGCCCGGGTGGCGCCGGGCGACGGCTCTGAGAAGACGGTTCCCCGGGCGCCCTGACCAGGGGCAGGCAGACCAAACCAAACCCGACGAACAACCAGGTGGGCGTCGACGGCAGTTTGTTGCCGATGAAGCCCAGCCAGATGATCGCCAGGGCCAGGCCCCCGAAATACAGGCGGCGGGGGTCGGCCTCCGGCCAGGCGGGATTGGTGACGAGCCAGGCCGCCAGCCCTCCTACCAGGAAAGGAAAAACCAGAACCCCCACTACCCCCGCGTCGAACGCGAACTGGACCAGCCAGGTGCCCGTGTTGGCCGGGTAGGGAAGAAAACAGGTCTCGAGGATTTCCGAAGGCACCGGCACCCCCGGCAGGAAGACGGACAGGACCTTGTAGGAGGGCAGCAGGAGGTTGCTGAACAAGGGCGGTTCCGGACTGCCCACCCCCAGCACTTCCTGGAGGTAGGGGAGGTTCGTTCCAAGATAGAAGAATACCGAGCCCAACCCGAGGAACTCCTCGGGCATCTCGGGCATCCATTTCCCGTGTTCGTGCACGGGGAAACCCTTCCCCAGCCAGGCACCCATGCCCCAGAACGCCAGCAGACCGAACGCCATCGTCGCCGCGGCTACGCCCCAGACGCGCCGCGGTTCGCGGCGTTCCCGCGACAGGATCAGGCAAAACGCCATCCAGACCGCCACCCAGACGATCTTCGTGCGACCGGTGGAAAACAGGTTGCTGCCAAGGGCGAGGAGAGCTCCCACCCACCAGCCTCGGCCCAGGGCCACCCCCGCCTCCCGGCCAATGACCACCAGCACCGGCAGGAGCATGGTGGCATAATGGGGCAATTTGGTGGGATCGGTGAACGTCCCCGCGCCCATGGCCCAGCGAAGATCCTGCGGCCGCTGGAACAGGGCCCCCCACCCAAGCTGGACCCGGACCGCCGCCACGAACCCGAGGAAGGACGCCAGGCCGATCAGGGCCGTCCCCCACAGCAGGAGGCGGAACCGCCCGGGATCGACACCGGTGGGTGGCCCCGGCAGGGGATTCCGGGGGTGGGGCCTGGGTCGCGGCCTCGCCAGAGCGAACGTCCCGGCCAGGAAGGCGGCGATCGAACTCGCCAGGACGACGATGAAGCCTGGCTGCAACGGATGGAAGGTCATCCAGCCGGTAGCCAGGACGATCCCCATGGGCACCCAGGAGGCCAGGAAGGCCGTCACCGGATTTCCCACTACCCCGAACCGGTGGGCGGCGCCAGCCGCCACGAACAAGCCCGCGCCCAGAACGGCCAGGGACGGCAGCCCGGCGGCGACGGTTTCCCAGATCACACGGCGGAGACGCCCGGAGGACCGCTCATGCGGTCGTCCCGTGACCGGGATGAGAGGGACTTCCGGGGTCTTGTGTCTCCTGTCCTGGTGCGGGGCGCCAGATCTGGAAGAGATACCAGGCCCCGGCCCAAAGCAGGGCATTGACCAGGGAAACGACCAGCAGGTCACGGCGGGAAGGCCAGACCGGGCGTTGGGCGGTCACCGGAGGGGCCACCACCCGCCAGCGCGGCACCGGATCGGGCGACCCGCCCGGCCGGGCGAGCATGATGCCGATCTCGGCACGGCGGCGGGCCAGGTTCAACCGCTGGGCCCGGAGGTCTTCGAAGTGGGGTGACGCTCCGACAAAGCTGGGAAGGAGCCCGGCCCAGGGGCTGCCGGTCGCCACCTCGAGAACGGTCTTGTAAGGCGGCATGACGGCCAGTTGCCGGTCAAACTGTTCGAGGTTCATGTCGAGGACCTGCGCGTCCTGCTCGAGGAGAAACCGGGTACGAGAGCGGGCGGCCGACCGCCACCGCGCTTCCATGCCGTCGAGGAGAGCCTGGACCACCCCGCGGGCCACCTCCGGGGAGGAGTCGCGGAAGCGGAACCGGAGGATTCCCTGGACCGGATCGACCTCCTGGAAGCGGCGCTCGACGAGGGGACGGGCGGTCCAGTTCTGCTGCGGATCGAGCCCGAACCGGGCCCGCACCTCAGCCTCGAGATCGGGGCTCTCGAGAAGACTGCGCAGGGTTTCGACGTTCCAGACATCCTCGCTGAAATCGAGGTGGCTGGGGGGCAGGACCTGGAGGGCCGCCCCGCTTTCGAACTTCTCGTGCCAGAGAGCAAGCACGGCGACCAACTGGACGACCAGCAGGCCAATCGCCAGACCGAAAGCCGATTTCCAGGGGGTTCGCACGACGTTGCCTTCCTCCCATCCGTCGAGGCGGGTCAGGCAACTCTACCGCGAATCCTGCTGCCTTGGCAATCCTCGCGTGATCCCCCAGGCGGGGCAGACGTTGTCTACAACAACCCCATCTCGGCGCGTGGGTCGATGGTGGTGATGACCCGCCGCAGGCGGTACGGCTCGTCGATGACCTGGCGGCGGCGGGCGGGCGGCCAGGCGGCGGCGGACTGCTTGACGACGCGGGCCTGGAACTCGCGGCTGGCCGGCCGGCTGCCGGCGGTCTGGACGTGGGTCACGACCCGGTAGTCGATGCCTTTGGCCAGCGGCTTGGGCAGGGGCAGGCGTACCTGGGCCTTGCCCTGAGCGAGTCCCCGTTTCTCGACGAGCGGCGAGGCAGCGACCAGTTCCTCACCCTGGTAGATACGGGCAACGACGAGCACCTTGGCCACGGGCTCGGCGCCATCGTTCTGCAGGGTGACCACCGCTTCCCGATCGCTCAGGAGCACCTCGTGGCAGCTGACGGGACGGCTCTCGGCGAAGAGCAGCCACAGGGCGCCGTAGAACAGCGTCAAACCGAGGGCGGTCCAGAGTGTCATGCGTTTCATGGGAGCCTCCTTGCCGGGCGAGACCTTTTCCTGTCCTACGAGGTACATCGGCATTTCCCACCATTTTCCTGAGGGGTGTCAATTTCTTTGACACCCCCCAGGACCGAAAAAGTTGCCACATTTCACCCCTTCGGGCCTGGCGAGCATTGTTTGGTCTCCCTTGTTCTGTCTCGGGTAGGGGGTGGTTTACCATGGCCCCGGCGACTTCCAGCCTGGCGTGCATTGCCGCCGGTCTCCCGTATCAGCCTCGCAGCCGACAACCGTCACCAAGATCCTTTCCGGCCGGGGTCGAGCACGTCGCGCAGCTCGTCCCCGAGCACGTTGAACAGGATGACGACCAGGGCGATGCAGCAGCCGGGGTAGATGGCCAGGGTCGGGTAGACCCACAGGTAGTCCTTGCCGGCGGCGACCATGCCGCCCCAGGTCGGCAGGGCGGGATCGGCGCCCAGACCGAGGAAGCTGAGGCTCGCCTCGGCCAGGATGGCGGTGGCCATGCCCATGGCGAAGATGACGATGATCAGTGGCAGGCAGTTGGGCAGGATATGGGTCAGGATGATGCGGGTGTGGCTCGCCCCCATCGTCTGGGCGGCCTGGACGAACTCGGCCGACCGCAGCTCCATGGCCTGGCTGCGCACGATGCGGGCGGTCTCGGCCCAGCCGACCACGCCGATGGCCAGGATGACGGTCAGCAGGCCGTTGCCCAGCACCATCGAGATGGCGATGGCCAGCAACAGGCTGGGGAAGGCCAGGAAGATGTCGACCAGACGCATCAGCAGCCAGTCGGCCCAGCCCCCGAAATAGCCGGCCAGCAGGCCGACGGTGAGACCGATGGCCAGGGCGAACAGCCGGGCCGAGAAGCCAATGCCCAGGGACAGGCGGGTACCGTAGACCAGGCGTGAGAAGACGTCCTGGCCGTACTGGTCGCAGCCGAGCCAGAAGCCAGGTCGCCAGACAGTGGCCGGTCGAGAGGGGCCGGGAGAGAGGCCGGAAGAAAGGCCGGGAGAGAGGCCGGGAGAGAGGCCGGAAGAGAGGTCAGGGGCTTCGCCGGCAGGGGTGGCCAGACCATCAGGAACGACAGGGGTCGGCTGGGCTCCAGGCCCGGAAAGCTCTTCGGAAGGGGGGGCGGGAACCTCCACCCACCAGCCGGTGGGCTTGGCCAGGCGGCGCAGCGGGTCGGTCTCCATCGGGTCGTGGGGCACCAGGCGCGGTGCGGCGAGGGCCACCCCGACGAGCACCAGGATGCCCACCAGGCTGAGCCGTCCCGTCCAGGACAGGCGCTTCCAGAGACCGGTCATCGCGCCGCCCCCTCCGGCGGCCGCCGCGACGGCTGTCCGCGGGGAAGGGGCCGCCGGCGGCAGCTGTTGGCCCCCTCACCACGGCGTGGCCCTTCCCTTCTGGAGTGGCGGGGAGGGGCGCAGGTCGGTTCCAGGTTCGGCGAGGGGTGTCGCATGGTCAGGCCTTTCCGAACATCTCGTCGCGGACGCGCGGGTTGATCCAGGCGTAGACGAGATCGAGCAGGAAGTTGACGAAAACGAAGACGAAGGCCGAAAACAGCACGATGCCCTGGATGACCGGGTAGTCGCGCTGCAGGATGGCCTCCATGGCAAACCGGCCCAGGCCGGGCACGTCGAAGATCGTCTCGACGATGACCGATCCGTTCAGAAAACTCGACAGGTCGAGCCCGATGACCGTGATGATGGGGATCAGGGCGTTGACCAGCGCGTGCCGGAACAGGATGCGCGAGGCCGGCACCCCTTTGGCGCGGGCAGTGCGGATGAAATCGTGGTTGAGCACCTCGATCAGGCTGCTGCGCACGATGCGCGCCAGAAACGCCGCCGAGCGCACCCCCAGCGTGAAGGCGGGCAGCACCAGTGGCCACCAGGAGTCTCCGGCCATGTAGGCCGAGGTGGGGAACCATTTCAGCTTGCCGGCCAACAGATACAGGAAGACAAGCCCGAACAGGAAGATGGGGATGCTGATGCCGGCCACCGATAGCACGGTGCAGAGGCGATCGACCACCCCGCCGCGGTACATCGCGCCGAGAATGCCCGCCAACAGGCCGAGGCTGATCGAAAAGGCCATCGCCATCACGGTCAGTTTCAAGGTGTAGGGGAATTTCTCGACGATCGAGTCGGCGACCGGCTTCTCGCTGACGGCCGACCGCCCCAGGTCGCCGGTGGCCAGCCGACGCAGGTAGCCCAGGAACCGCTCGGGCAGCGGGCGGTCGAGGCCCATCTCGGCGGCGATACGGGCGATCGCCTCGGGCGAGGCGCGGGGCCCGGCCACCGTCTGGGCGGGGTCGCCGGGCACGAGGTAGAGGACGACGAAGGCGATGGCCAGGATGCCGAGGATGACCGGCACCGTGCCCAGCAGCCGTCGCAGCGCGAATTCAGCCATGATCCGCGGAACGCTTGGGCAGGCCCTTGGCGCCGGCAGCCCGGATCGGGCCACCGAAAAGCCGCGCCGGGGCCACCGCGAAGGCGGCCCCAGCTCGCCGGCGGGTTCGGGTCATCGGCTTACTGGGCCGTGCGGATGGTCAGCCCCTTGTCGAACGAGAAGAGGGGCGAGAAGACCATCTCCTTGACGGCAGGCCCCAACAGGTAGGTTTCGGGGGTATGCCAGAGGTAGATCCAGGGGGCTTCCTCGACGACGAGGCGGTTGATGGTGGCGTAGGCCTGGGCCCGCTTGTCGGGATCCTGGATGCGCAGGGCGTCGGTCAGCATGGCATCGACGGCGGGGTTCTTGTAGTGGGCGCGGTTGCCGCCCGCCCCCCAGTTCTTCGAATGGAAGAGCGGGAAGAGGAAGTTCTCGCCGTCCGGGTAGTCGCCGAACCAGCTCAGATAGAAGGAAGGCGCCTCGCCGCGGTTGATGGCATCCTTGAGGGCGCTCCATTCCATGGGCTTGAGGGTGACCTGCACGCCGTGCTTCTTCAGTTCGCCCTGTAGCAGGCGAGTGATCTCGAAGGCCGACTGCGACGATTTCTGGTAGAGATCGAACTTGAGGGGTTTGCCGGGCCCGAAGCCCGCCTCGGCCAGCAGCTGCTTGCCCTTGGCGGGGTCGAAGCCGTAGCCGCGCAGGTCGGCGGAGTGGCCGAGAATGCCGGGCGGAATCGAACCGGCGGCCGGCACTCCGCGCCCCTGGAAGACGGCGCTCAGGATGGCCTGGCGGTCGATCAGGAGGTTGAGGGCCCGGCGCACCCGGACGTCGTTGAAGGGCGCGGTCTGGTTGTTGAGCCCGATGTAGAAGACATTCATGGCCGGCACGTCATGGATGCGCCCGGCGTGGTCGGGGCGACTGGCGAACCGCTCGTAATTGGAGGGGTTGAGCTGCAAGATATCGAGGTTGCCGCTCTCGAATTCCATCTCGGCTTTCAAGCTCTCGGGGATGATGCGGAGCTCGATGGCGCCGACCTGGGGCTGAGGGCCATGGTAGGACGGGTTGGCCTCGAGCCGGATGTAGCTGTCGCGTTCGCGGGCCACCGCCTTGAAGGGGCCGGTGCCGACGGGCTTCTCGAAGAACTCCTTGCGGGCGATGCGGTCGGCCGCGCCCGAGGGCAGGACGAAGGCGGCCGGCATCGACAGGAGGCTGAGGAATGGGGCGAACGGCTCGGTCAGTTCGATGCAGACGGTGTAGGCATCCGGGCAGGTCAGGCCGGCCACGGTGGGGGCGCTGCCGTCGAGGCGCTCCTTGGCCCCGCGCACTTTTTCGAGAACCCAGGTGCGGGGGGAAGCCGTCTTCGGATCGAGCAGGCGGTCGAAAGAGTAGAGGACATCCTTGGCGGTGAAGGGTTGGCCATCGTGGAAACGCACGCCCTGCCGCAGCCGGAAGGTATAGAACTTCCCGTCCGCCGAGATTTCCCAGCGTTCGGCAAGGTTGCCGACCAGGTGCATCGCCTCGTCATACCGCACCAGCCCGTCGAATAACTTGGCCTGGACGCTGCCTTCGTTGACATCGACCCCGCGCGCCGGGTCGAGGTTGGCCGGCTCGCTGGTCAGGTAGCCCCGGAAGGTGCCGCCATAGCGGGGGGAGGTGCCCGCCGCCTTGTCAGACCAGACGCCGACGACGAGCAGGATCAGAACGATGGCCGCGGTGGGGATGACGAGACGTTTCATGAATGCCTTCCTTCCTCGAACGGTGGATGGTCTTCCCTATTCATCGGCCGGTTGGTGCCTGAACGTGAATTCGGCCCGGATCTGCCCGGCGACGACCTCCACCACCGCCACCGAGGGGGGACGGCCGTCGCGGGGCCGGCGGGCGCTGCCGGGGTTGATGATGGTGAGGCCCGGTTCAGTGACGATCTCCCCGACGTGGGTATGACCGTGCACCAGGAGGATGACGCCGGCCCGCCAGGCCCGGCGGGCGTCCTCGAGCCGATGGGCGACCGCGGCGAACCCGCCGTCGATAGGCACCAGGCGGGAGACGGGCAGGTGGTCGAGCCGGTCGACGTTGCCGCGCACCGCCTGGACGGGGGCGAGCAGGGCCAGTTCGTCGAGGACCCCTTCGCCCTCGATGTCGCCGGCATGGATGACCAGATCGACGCCGGTGAACGCCTTCACCACCCAGTCGGGCAGCTTGACGGGGTTGTCGTCGGTGAGGTGGGTATCAGAAATGAGGCCGATCTTCATCGGAGGCGGTGACCGGTCCTTTCGTGAGAGTCGGCTGGCGGGTTCCTTGACATGGCCGGAGATTCGGCTTACATTCCCCATCGGCCACTCAGGCCACCAATCGGAGAGGTCACAGCAGGAGGAACCGATGGCCACCAGTCCCGTGCAGCTCCCCCGCAAGCCCGGTCAGCCGGCCGGTTCGCCGCCCCCATCCGGTGGCGGCGGGCCGAATGACCCGTTGAAGAAGGCCGAGGAGATGAAGAACAAGGTCATGGAATCCCTCGAGCCCGAGAACATGAGCGTTCCCGCCAAGCGGCTGATTGCGGGGTTCATCGACCTGACCCTGATCGGCTGTCTGGTGGCGTTCCTGCACGTGCCGTTGATGGTTTTGTTCGCGGTGCTGCCGGGCTTTCTGGTCTCCCTCGTCTCGACGCTGATCGTGGCGATGGGCGGGGTGCTGATCCTGCTGAAGGACGCACCCTATCAGATCGCCATCCTCGACCGGCAGAGCGTCGGCAAGAAGATGATGACGATCCGGGTGGTCAAGGGGGCCGACCGGCAGCCCATCACCACCGCCGACTCGGTCGCCCGCAATTTCCTGTTGGCGGTGCCGAGCTTCGCCGCCGCGGTGTTGTCGTTGTTGAATCTGCTGCCCTTCAAGATCCTGGTCGGGATGGTCGTGATGGTTCTGGCCTCGCTTCTGCTGATCCTGGTCCTGGCCCTCTACGGGTTCGAGATCTTCACCATGTTCAAGGACCTGGAAGGCCGCCGCTGGGGCGACAAGAAAGCCGGCACCATAGTGGTGCTGGAATGAGCGAGAGGCCAGAATCGGCAGTCTCGCTTTTTCAGAAATGTTGACCGGTGTTCCGGCCGGCCGTCCACCTCGCTCCGGTCGTCCACCTCCATCGACCGCCGCAGGCAGAGAGAACCAGGGGCCGCCTTCAGGGCGCCGCTACCAGCGAGTGATCCGCAACCGCAGGCGTCCGGTGGCGACCAGCCGCTCCATCACCAGAATGCCGACCAGGGCGCCCAGGACATCGACCAGCCAGTCTTCCAGTTGACAGGACCGCAGGGGCACATACGCCTGGTGGACCTCGTCGGTCATGGCATAGAAAGCGGCAAACGCCAGAGCCTTCCACCTGCGGGAATTCCGGGGACATGATACGAATTCCGCACTTCGCCCATTTCGGGGGTGCGATACAGAATTCGTGGGGGTAACGTCTGGGGACATCAGAGGGTGCCGGGGGTCGTCCGGCCGCCGCTCCTGGTGAGGCAGGGCCCCGGCCTCTCCAGCCTTTGTGGGTCCCCCGGGTCCGCGCCGGCGGCGGCCCGCATTCAGCCAGGCCAGCACGCCCAGGCCGGCATATTCGATGAAATGCATGACCGCCCCGGTCGGCAGACCCAGCTCTTCCTCCGGGCGCGACCGCGACGAGATGAAGAAAATCACCAGGCAATAGCCGAGCAGCGACAGCCTGACCCACCACAAGGGAAGGCGAACCCGCCACGAACGCACGAGTGTTCCTCCGGGAGGGGTTTTCCCGCAGACCGGCCTGGGACCAGTCCCAGGTCGAGGCCCGCAAGGAACGCACGACTGTTCCTTCGGGAGGGTTATTCTAGCAGACCGGCCTTTCCAGCGACACCCTCCCGGGGGAGCCGCCAGGGTCATTCGCTCTTGCGTGGTGGCCGAGAAGCAGCGGATGCGGTATCATACGACCCATGAACCGCAATGCCTTGCTGCACCGAGGACCGGCACGGCACGTGAAGCACGCCACGAGGCCGTGGCCGCTTCCCTCGAGCAATGCCTTGCTCCGCCAGGTATCGGCACGGCACGGCCCGACCGCCTAGGGATCATCCGGCCCATGAACCGCAATGCCCTGATTTTGCTGGTGATCGCCTTGCTGACGGTTCCCCTCATCTTCCTGTTCATCCCCGACACACCGCCCGGGCGTCTCGACACGTTGCAGGGCGTGATGCTGTCGTCGGTGCAGGGCGAGAAGTTCAAGTTCAGCGGGATGTTCACCGACAAGAAGATCCTGCTCGTCTTCTGGTCGGTGACGTGCAGCTCGTGCATCGAGGAGATCCCCTTCGTCATCCGGCTGCATGAGAAGCTGAAAGACCGCCTGACCATCATCGGGGTCCATCCCCCCGGCTTCCCGCTGCCCAAGGTGCAGAAGTTCATCACGCGATATCCCCGGCCGATCCCGTACCTGGTGGCGATCGACGACGAGATGAAGCTGATCCGCACCTACGAGGCCACCATCCTGCCCAAGACCGTGCTGCTCAACCGGAAGGGGGAGGTGCTGTATGCCCACGTCGGCTACGAACCCGGCCAGGAAGATGAGATCGAACGCGCCATCACCGAGAAGCTCTGACCCCGCTCCTTCGGGGGCTCGGAGAGCGTGTGTCGGAAACCCGACCGGCCGCCGCGCCTACCCTGCAGCCAAAAGGGATGAGGCGATTGCCGGAGCGAACAACTTGCCCGCCGGCCCGGCCAGCGTCGAAGCACGTCCCCGGAATCCACAGAATCCTGGAGAACGCGCTTCGAGGCTTCCGTCCCTGAAACCGGGCAGCTCCAATCATGAACCCGGCGATGGTCCACCCCGGGAATTCCGGGAAGAATTCCGGGAAGAATTCCGGGGACGTGATACGAAATCCCGGGTTGATTCCCCGGATTGGCTTGGTTGCCCGCGGGAATCCCGGGAATCCCGGGGACACGATACAGAATTCCTGGTTGATGCGCGGGATTGGTCTAAGATCTCGGAGGCGAGTCATGGATCACCCTGGGACGAATGGCCACCGCAGCCCCGGATGCGCCTCCTCGGGGCCCGGATCCTGCTGGCGGGGTTGATTGGGCTGATGGGATTGGGGCTGGTCGGCGTGGTGGCGGCCGAGCCGGGGCCGTTCCTCCAGCCGGGGGAGATGGCGCCGCGGCTGACGTTGCGCGATCTCGACGACCAGGCCATCGAATTCCCCGTGCCGGGGCACTGGACGCTGGTCTTCTTCTGGTCGCTGTTCTGCCACTCGTGCCTCGAGGAGATGCCGGTGGTGGTGACCGAGCTGGCCGCCCTGGCGGGCCACCCGTGCGAGAGTTTCTTCGTCTCGCTCGACACCGCCCGCATGAAGAAAGGCCTGGCCAATTACCTTCGCAAGCGGAACCTCGACTGCCGGGTGCTGCTCGAAGAGATCGCGTCCGACGCCTACGTGGCCGCCGACCAGTGGGGGGTGCGCACGACGCCGGCGCTGTTTCTGGTCGATCCCGCCGGGAAGATCACCTTCTCGCGGGAAGGCCCCTTCCCCCTCGAAGAGCTGTTCGAGCGGCTGCGCGCCCTGCCCACCGGCGATGCCTCCATTCCGTCGGGGGATGACCGGTCCCTGGGTCTTCCTGCGGCGGCAGGCCAGTCCGCCGGGCAGGCGGGTTCTGATGACCGACCCGGGCCAGTGACAGAGGAATTGACGGGAGAACGGCCGTGAGCGGGCGAAACGGCTGGGAGGAATGGTCCGACGCTGGCCTGGTGCGGGTGTCGCGACCCGTCCTGCTGAGCACCGCCTTGCTGCTGGTCTTGCTGACGGGCTGCCTGATGGTGGTCCTGAGCCAGGTCGATCTCGATGCCTGGCTCTTTGGGCCCGATCTCGCCTTAAAGGTCGGCGGCACCAGCCTGACGCTCGGACAGTTCCGGCAGCTCAAGGACAGCGCCCCGCCCACCACTCGCAGCCTGGGCAATGCGGAATTCGCCGCCGAACTGGTCGAGACGCTGCTGCTGGCCGAGGCCGGGCGACAGCTCCGACTCGACCGGGAGGAGGAGTTCATCCGGCTGCGGGAGGCGTTCGACCAGGCGGTCAGGCCGACATCTGAGATCCTCACGGGAAGCGTGCCGCCGGTAGCCCCGGCCACATTCACCGGGTCGGGGCAGGCCCTACCGCCGGGAAGCCGCATCACCGGCGCCCCTTTGGCCGGCGCGGGGCCAGCCACCCCGGCCGCGGACCTGGTTCGAGCATGGTTCCTGATCGAGGCACTGGCCCGGATGACACGAACCCGGGTGGCCGATGCCGCGGTGCATTCGGTCCCGGCCAACCCCGAGCCGGCGGTCGCTCCCGACCTGGCTGAGTCGGCAACGCCCGCCCGGTTGCACCTGCAGACGATCGTGGTCGGTGACGAAGAAACCGCGCGAGAGGTGTTGGCGGGGGCGACGGCGGGAATCCCTTTTCCCGTGCTGAACGCCAGCTACTCGCGGTCACTGTACGCCGCCGTCGGGGGCGACCTGGGGTGGAAGACCGCGGCCGATCTTCCCGCCGGGGTCTTCGAAACCCTGGCCAAGCTGCCCGTGGGATCGATGACCGCGGCCTACACCGACGCCGAGGGCGTGCACCTGCTGCGGATCAAGGCCCGTCCTGCCGCGGACCCGCTGGGAGCTGCCCGCCGGGCGGCGGCCCAGGCCCGGGAAGAAACAAGGCGGCAGGCAGTGCAGCGCTTTCTGCAGACCATGCGGACGACCATGCCGTGGTGGGTGCATCCGTCGCTGGCCCGGCCGACGACCGCAGCGGCAACCGAATGGACGACCGCCGCGACGACCGCACCGGCGACCGCCGCGATGACCGCCACGGCGACCGAATGGACGAATGGAGCGGCGACCGAGGGGGGCTTCCCCGCAATGGGCCCGAAAAGCCGCCCTTGAGACGAGCCAACGCTTGCAGGTGGAGGTGAAGGAGAAGCGGGGAATGGCTGGTCAACGGGAGTGAACGGACAACCGGGGGAATCTTCCCTGACTGGGGGTTCCCCGGCGCAGAAGACAGGAAGGAACCCATTTCGCTGACCTTCCCACGGGGAAGGCGAGCTCGGACCCAAGGAGAAACCGATGGCTGCAGGCAGTCGAACACACTATCTGGTGTTGCCTTCCTACCAGATCAGGCTGGTGGGGTTTTTGATCCTGGTCTTCCTGGTGGGGACGTTGATACACGGATTCTTTTTGTACAAGATTACCGCGCGCACCGTCGAGGAGGGGTTCTTCTCGGCGCACAACCGGCTGCGCTCGACCTGGGAGATCTTGAAACCGGCGATCATCGTGACCAACGGGGTCTCGTTCCTGCTCATCTCGCTGGCCCTGCTGGTGGTGACGACGCTGACCTCGCACCGGCTGATCGGGCCCGTGGTCAAGATCGCCGGCCGGCTGCGCGAAATGGCGGCCGGCCGGTTCGACCTGCCGCCGCTGCGACTGCGGGCGGGCGACGAGGGGCAGCTCCTGAGCGAGGCCGCCAACCAGGTGCAAGAGGCGGTGCGGCAGCGGCTGCGGCCGCTGGCCGCCCTGCGCGAGGCCTTGGCGGCGGGGAAGGAGCCGGACTACGGCCAGATCCGCGCCACGCTCGAGACGGCGCTGGCAGGGGTGACCCTGGACGCCCCGGCCGCCACGCCGGAAGGGGCGACGCCGGAAGGGGCGACGCCAAAGGTGGCGGCGCCGCCCGCGCCCGGGGGGTCGGGGGGCGGCCTTCCCGCTGGCCGCGGCTCCTAACCGGAAGGGTTCCCCCTTGGGCCCAGCCGTTGCTTCGCCATTGTCCTCCCGTCCGACCCCGCGCACGCCGCCGCGAACGGTGACCCGAGCGCTCTCGCCACAGACCGCACGGGCGATGGCGCGATCATCCGGGCGCAAGACCTCGCGAGCGAAAAGGCAACCGTCGCCGCGGCCATTTCCACGATGGTCGTCCCGATCGCCGGTTCCACATGCTCCACGATGGTCGGCGCAACCAGTCTCCGGCCCCGGCTGCGCCCCGGCCGGGAGGGTGCCGGGCCAGCCCGCGCCGTCCCGCGCCGGATGCCCGGAGCTGATCGCCGGACTCGTGCTGGTTCTCTGGATAGTGCGGGCGGCCGGTCCAGCCGGGGCGGCCGGGAACGGCTTCGACCACGCGGCGGCGGCGGTCAAGGCGGGATGCGCGACCTGCCACCCGGGGTCGGCCAGCGGATCGACCGGGCTGGCCGGGGGTGGCGCGGACCAGGCCGGGAGGGGCGTTCCGCCGGCGGTCCCGGCGCGACCGCGCTTGGCCGCCACGGGGACGCCGGTCATCCTGCGGCCCGCGGCGGGGGGCTGGTGCCTGGCCTGTCATCCGGACGAGGCGCGGGCGTGCCATCCGGTCGGGGTGTCGGTGAGCGCGGGGGCGGGGCTTCCCCTCGAAGGCGGCGACGGGCTGAGCTGCCTGACCTGTCACTCCCCGCACCAGGCCCGGCTCGCCTCGGAGCCATGGCTGGCCGCCTCGCTCGACCGCCGCGCCCCCGGAGGTGGCCACCACACCTTCCTCCTGGTGCATCCGAACGGTGAGGGCGATCTGTGCCGGAAATGCCACAGCGACCGGCGGGCGGGCCCCGACGGCCTGGCCTTCCCCCTGTCGGCCCATGGGGGGCGGGCGTTCGAGAGCCGCTCCTATGCGGGGTCGAAAGCCTGCATGGCGTGCCACGCCAAGATCTTCCAGGCCTGGGCCCTAACGCCACATGCCCGCATGACCCGCCCCCTCGCCGAGGTCGAGGAAGTGCGGCACCTGCGCGACGACGAATTGGAGTGGCCGGCCTCGGGCGTGCGCTACGTGCTGGGGTCGCACTATGTGCATCGCTTCGTGGCGGAAGCGACCGGCACGCTGGTGGTGCTGCCCCGCATCTGGGACCGCCACACCCGCACCTGGTTGCCGACGCGCGACCACGGCTGGACGCGCCGCCACTGGGTGACGCAGTGCGCGGGCTGCCACACGACCGGGTTCTCCGCCGAGACCGAGGAGTTCGTCGAGGCCGGGGTCGGCTGCGAAGCCTGCCACGGCCCCGCCCTCAACCACGTGCGGACCGGCGCCAAGGCGTTCGTGCGCAACCCAGCCCGCTTTACGCCGGAGCGACGCGAGCAGGTGTGCATGTCATGCCACACCTCCGGCCTCGACAACACCGGGCGCTTCCATTTTCCGGCGGGGTATCTGCCGGGCGACGACCTTGCCGCCTTCTACTCGGGGTTGACGCCGAAGCCGGGCCAAGATGAGACCACCTTTGCCGGTGACGAAACGATGGAGGACCGGGTGCGGCAGTGGGAGTTTTTAAAGGCGCGGCTGTTCTTGGCCAAGGGGCTGACCTGCGACTATTGCCAGAACTTTCGCGACTACAAGACGGCCTCGGGCAGCGAATACCTGACCCACGACCAGTACTGCCTGACCTGCCACACCGACCGCGACCGGCACCCGGCCGAGAGCCCGGGCCGCGACTGCACCCGCTGCCATCCGCCGATGCGCACGCCTGCGGGGGGGTATTCCATTCACGACCACAAATTCCGGTTCTGACCAAAAGCCTGGGTGTGGTACCATGGACCTATGTATCTGTTGTTGGTATTGACAGCGCTCTGCTACACAGTGGCGACGGTGACCCGGGTCATGCACAAGGTCGCGATGGGTTGGGGCCGGCAGCCCGAAGACAGCGGTTTGTGGCCGTCACGGGTGGGGCTGGCGGCGGGCCCTGGGTCCCAGGCCGGAGAAGGCGGGAGGGGCGGCCCCGGCTCGGGGGCTCCCGGAAGTGGCTCCGCTGGTGTACCCGCGCGTCTGCCGGCGGGGGCCGGCGGGCATCGGACGCCCCGGCTGACGTGGTTCCGCGGTCCCTTCGCCCCCGTTCTCGTGGCGGGGCCCATCGGGGTCGGCCTGGCGGCGCACCTGGGCGCGGGAGCCCTGCTGCTGATGGGCGGTGCCGCACCGGAGCACTTCTCGAGCCGGGCGGCCTTCCTGCTGGCGGCGGGGGTGCTGGCCCTGGTCTGCGCTGCCCTCGAGTGGCGGGCGGGCGAGACGTTCTTCTCGATCTTCGGGTTGCCGCTGGCAGGCATTTTGGTGGGATTTGCCGGGTTGTCCGAGAGCGTCTGGCAGAACCCGCTGTTCGAGCGTCCCTGGTTCCTGGCGCACGTGGCGGCGGCGGTGGCGGGCGAGTGCTTCTTTTTGATGGCCGCCGTCTCGGCCACCACCTACCTGTTCATGGTGCGGCGCCTGAAGAGCAAGAACCGGCTGCGGGCGTTGCAGGTTTTCCCGCCGCTGGCCCAGCTCGACCGGTTCACGGTGTTGTTTCTGCAGTCTGGCGTCGCCGCGTTCGGCGTCGGCATCGCCTTCGGCGCCTGGGGCTGGGTGGGGGCCTTCGGCCTGTCGGGGCTGCTGGGCCCGAAGAAGATTCTCTCGGCCGCGTCATTCGTGTTCTTCGCAGCGTTGTTGGCGGCCCGCAGCCGCCATGTGCTGGTCGGCCCGCGCTGGTCGATGCTGACCATCGCCGGGTTCGTCGGCTCGCTGTCCGTGCTGCTCGTCGACCGCGGCACACATTGGCTGGCGCCGTGATGGACTACCTGCCCGTCTTTCTGAACCTGCGCGGGCGGCTCGTGTTGATCGTCGGGGGCGGGGAAGTGGCCCTGCGCAAGGCCAGGTTGATGCGTGAAGCGGGGGCGCGGTTGCGGGTCGTGGCGCCCGCCATCGCTCCCGAGCTCGCCGCCCTGACGGAGGATCTCCATCGGCGGCCGGCCGGCCCCGACGACCTCGCGGCCGACGTCGACCTGGTGGTGCTGGCCACCGACGCCCCGGACGTGCAGGCCGCCCTGCAGGCCGCCGCCCGCACCCGCAAGATCTGGTGCAACCGCTGCGACGAGCCAGAGGCATCGGATTTCACGACCGGCAGCGTCTGTGACCGAACACCGATCGTGGCGGGCGTCATGTCGTCGGGATGCCCCGGTCTGTCACGCCTGCTCGCCGCCCGCATCGGCGGGGTCATCACACCGGCGGTCATCGAGCTGGCGCGGCTGCTCGTCGAGCTGCGGCCGCGCGTGAAGGCGCGCTTCCCCACCCCGGCGGCCCGGGCCGCCTTCTGGCGGCGTTGGACAACCGAGGCGGTCATCGCCCGCATCGAACGGGAGGGGCTCGCCGCCGTCCGGCAGGAGCTGGATGATGGGTTGAACGTCGATCCCGACCGACAGGAATGATGGAATTGATCCGACCATGAATGGGGAGGGCCGCCATGCATCACCCCAAAACCGCTTTCGATCAGAAGTTCACCTACGGCGATTATCTGCATTGGCCCGAAGACGAGCGCTGGGAACTGATCGACGGGGAAGCCTTCGACATGACCGCCGCGCCGAACCTCGACCACCAGTTCATCGCCGGCAGGCTGTTCCGGTTTTTCGACGAATTCCCGGAAGGGAAGCCCTGCAACGTCTTCATCGCGCCTTTTGACGTGCGGATTCCCAAGGGAGATGAAGCCGATGAGCAGATCGACACGGTCGTCCAGCCGGACGTGGTGGTGATATATACGCCCAGTGGCCTTGACCAGCTGGGCTTGCGGGGGGCGCCCGCCCTGGCGATCGAGGTGCTGTCGCCGAGCACCGCCGGCAAGGACCAGATCAGAAAGCGCCGTCTGTATGAGCGCAGCGGGGTGAAAGAATATTGGGTGGTCCAGCCGGCCGACCGCGTGGTCATGGTGACGCGCCGGGCCGGCCGGCACGGGTTCGGCAAGACCGAATTCTACGGCGACACCGACCAGATCGAGGTCAAGATGTTCCCCGGTCTGACGATCGACCTGGCCAGGGTCTTTCCGCCGCTTCCCAAGCCGGAAGCTGCGCCTTCGCCGGATCCGGCCCCCGGGATGCGCGAACCCCCGCCGCCCGCCAATCGTTCCCGCCGCCGGAAGAAATAGGCGCTTCCCCAATCCACGGCCTCTCAACCCCCTGGCCGTGAAAGCCGATAGAGAAGGTGGGGCTTTCCCCGCATCGCCCAAGGAAGGTGAAGGTCAATCGCTATGAAGACCGCCGGATACGTGATGGCGTTGTTTCTCTGCGTGGGAGGGCTAGCGGCGGCTCAGGCCATCTTCTGGAAAATGACCGGCCGGGCGTTCTGGCGGGCCATGGTGCCGCAGGAGTGGCGGTTTGGGTTCAAGCCCGACGACCCCGTGCGGATGGACCCTTTCATGCAGCTCGAGGAGTGGGCCGCCCTGCTGTTTTGCGGCGCGTTCCTGGTGTTGCCGCTGATCGCCCTCGATACGCTCGGGTTCATCGCCATCTTCCATTGAGCCGGCGATGCCGCCCGCTCCACATCGAACGGGCAGGGGGCCCCGCCCTTCTCTCACCCGTCACTGGACGGCCGGAGTGCGCTCGCCAGCTCCCCCGTTGCCGTCGAGGGTTGGCGGTTCCTTTGTCGCGTGCTTCCTCGCGGGAGCCGCTGCTGGAGGCCCGCCGGCTCCCGTTTGGCCTGCCGCCGTCACCTCATGGGACTTCATGAAAGGCTCTTTGCGAGTGCGGATCCCCCCTTTCGGCGCACGAACCTCCCTGCGTCCAGAACGCTTCCAAGGTATAGGGGATGCAATCGGCAGCAGGCGGTCTTGGGCGCGACAGTCTTCGCCCAGCTTCGAGGCCCAGCGCCTTTGTAGCTTTGTACATATGGCACCCGCGCGTGCAAGCTGATCATCGCCGGGGTCGCTCGTCCGCAGGACGCCCGATTCCCTCCTTTCCCGGCTGTCGCGGCCCACCGCGGTCCGACGGAAGCGCGGCATCCGATGCCGGCTCTCGGGGTTGCCGCCTCCGGGCCCGGGAGCCCCCGCGAAAAAAAAACTTGATCTTTCCCCACTCCTTTGCTATTGTTCCAGGGCGAGGCTGGTATCGTCAGCCCGCACCGCCCGGCAGGAGGTGGGTATCGAACAAGACAAAAGGGTTCCAGGAAGTCTTCGTTGACATCCCTGTTCGGTTTGTGGTAATCAAACTCACTTCAAAAATTGATGGAGGATTCATAAGATCATGAGAAAGCTTTTTGTCCTGTTGCTCATCGCCCTCGTCCCCCTGTCGATCGGCTGCCGCCTGACCGAAAACGACGACGCCGGCCCCGACATCCAGCTGGCCCAGACCCCCGTGCCCCGCCCCTTTGATATCAAAGTTTTCGTCACCATTCCCACCGCCGTCGCTCCGCGCGCTGTTTCTGCTGACGACCTGCGATTTGCCCTCGGCCCCACCACCCTGACCAGTCGGTATGTGCTCGTTCCGGCCGTCAAGCCCGAAGGAACCAACAATGTTCTGACCTTCACCAAGGATAACGTCTCTGCTGATACCCTTGATACCCTTAAAGTGGATGGCAAGATTCCCTGGTTCCTTGTCTACGGTAGCACCATTCTCGCCTCTGGCCAGCTGACCATCGACAACACCGCCGTCGCGGCCGATAATGTCCAGGTCGAAGTCAAATTGGCCTTTACCTCTGCCGACAGCAAGACCCTGACCCTCGACACCGCCAATTCCAGCGTCACCGTCAAAAAGGACGGCGTCACCGTCGCCGGGACCAACACCATCTCCGTTCCCACCGTTGACACGACCACGGTTTACCAGGTTGTCAAAGTGACCGTGAACAATCCTCTGGATGCCGAGAAAGCCGATGTCACCGCTAGCAAAACCACCACTGCGGTGACCACCGATCTTACTCCTGTCTTCAGGGTTGAAATGA
>CALLCO010000270.1 GCA_937998695.1 Candidatus Ozemibacteraceae bacterium | reverse complement strand
CCGGAGAATGATCCGCCGATATCGCGGATCGAGAGCGGAGAAGAAGACGAGAAGAGGAGGAATTGGAATGGAGGAGGGCCGATCCGCAGATTGCGCAGACAGAAGATGGAGGTGGAAGAGGGGGAGGGGGGCGGCAGAGGGGATTTGACGGGAAGTGGGCCATGGAAGAGTGAATGGGAGTCCGGTGAAGTCGGTTTGCAGGGGTGGGGCGATTCTGGTACAGTGCCCCCATGCGCAATCACCGAACCGTTGCCTGTCTGCTTGCCCTGTTGCTGACCGGGCCGGCCTCGGTCGTGGCCCAGCCCGTCGCCCCCGTCGCTCCCGTCGCTCCCGTCGCTCCCGCTCTCGCATCCGTTTCCGCATCCGCTGCCGCCGACGCCCAGGCTGCCACGGGCACCTGGTCGCTCGAAGACTGCTTGTTGTACGGCTTGACCCATCATCCCTCGATCCGGCAGGCGGCGGGGGCGGTCGAGTCGGCGCAGGCCCGCCTGGGCAGCTCCCGGTCGAACCTGGGAACCAAGATGACCGCGAGCGGGGCCTTTTCCCGGCGGCGCACCGAGTATTCCCGGGCCCTGGCCAATGCCCGCGTTCCGGGCGGCTCGGACGATTTAGTCGACAGCACGACCGAATCGGTCAGCGTCCGCAAGGTGCTGACCGATTGCGGCAAGACGGCCACCCGCCTGCAGGCCCTGGGAACCGACCTGCGCACCGCCCGTGAAGACCAGCGCTGGACGGAAGTGCAGCTTGCCGCCGAGATCAAGATCGCCTGGCTGCGGGCCCTGCGGGCCAAGGCCCTGCTGGCGGTGCAGGAAGAGAACCTCGCCCGGTTCCAGCAGCATCTCGACAAGGTGAAGAGCTTCGTCGAGGTAGGCAGCAAGCCGCCCTATGACATCACCAAGGCCGAGGTCGACGTGGCCAACGCCCGCGTCTCCCTGATCGGGGCCGAGAGCACCTTCCGCAATGCCCTGTCCGCCCTGCGCAAGACCGTGGCGGCCCCCGACGGGCTCGCGGTCGGGGCGGCCGAGGTGGCGTCGCGCCCGGCCGCCCCTGACCTGACAGTCGACCGGCTGCTGGCCGAGGCGCTCGACCGGCCCGACCTGCGCTCGGGGCGGCTGGCGCTCGAGGCGGCGGCGTTGCGCGTGCGCGAGGCCCGTCTGGGCAAGCAGCCCACCCTGTCGGGGTCGGCCGACTACTCCTGGAGCGGTTCGGTGACCCCGCTCGACCGGGGCTTCACCCTGGGCCTCTCGCTCAGCGCCCCGATCCTCGATGGCCGGGCCACGGAGTTTGCCGTCCGGGAGGCGAAGGCAGGACGGGACGTCTCGGCCGGTCGTCTCGACCAACTGGTGCTGTCGCTGCGCCACGAGATCGAAACGGCCGTGACCGGCGTGCTCGATGCTGGCCAGCGGTACGAGGCCGCCGAGATCCTGGTGCGGCAGGCCAGCGAGACGCTCGATCTGGCGGAAGGCCGGTATGAAGCTGGACTCGGCTCGCCCCTCGAACTGACCGACGCCCGGACGGGGTTTGCCAGTGCCCGCGGCAGCTTTGTGGCGGCCTATTTCGACGAACGGATCGCCCTGGCTACCCTCGACCGCGTGTTGGGGCGGTTCCCCCCCGAAATGCAAGGGTGGGAGGAGAAATGAACGCATGAAAAAAGGCTGCCTGTTCCTCATCCTGTTGGTGGTGGCGGGGATCGGGGCAGCGGGCTACTGGTACTACCAACGCAGCCAGCGCCCCCCCACCTGGGTCACCCAACCCGTCGACGAGGGGGAGGTGCGACAGACGGTGTCGGCCTCCGGTGCCCTCGACGCCTTGACCAAGGTCGAGGTTGGCTGCCAGATCAGTGGGATCATCTCCTCCATCTCGGTCGATTTCAATGACCGGGTGTCGGCAGGGCAACTGATCGCCTTGATCGACCCTTCGACCTTGCAGGCCCAAGTGCAGCAAGCGGTGGCCAATCTCGAGGGCGCCAAGGCCAGCGAACGCGCGGTAGCGGCGCAAATCCAGATCCAGCAGGCCAATCTGGCCAACCTCGGTGCCGAGGAAAAGATCGCCAAGGCCAACCTCGTCAAGGCCCAGGCGGCCTGTAATGAAGCTGAGCGCAACTTCCGCCGTCTCACCGATCTGGCCAGTCGCAAACTGGTCTCTGTCGCCGATCTCGACAGCGCTGACACTACCCTGCAATCGCAGAAAGCGGGGGTCGAGGTCGCGACGGCCCAGGTTGCGGCAGTAGGATTCAAACGTCAAGCCCTTCAGGCTCAGATCGAGGCCAGTCGTGCCGATCTGGAGGGGGCCCGGGCGCGGGTCAGGCAGATGGAGGCCCAACTGGCGGTGGCTGAGATCAACCTCAGCCGCACCCGCATCTACTCCCCCATCGACGGGGTGGTCATCTCGCGCAAGGTCGACGTCGGGCAGACGGTGGCGGCCAGCCTGCAGGCCCCGACCTTGTTCACCATCGCCAACGACCTGCGCAAGATGATGATCAACACCTCGGTCGATGAGGCCGATATCGGCAAGGTCCGCGAGGGCCAGGAGGTCACCTTCACCGTCGACGCCTTCAGGGGGCGCACCTTTCGGGGCACGGTCGGCCAGGTGCGGTTGTCGCCCACCATCACGCAGAACGTGGTGACCTACGCCGTCATCGTCAACGTCGGGAATGACGACATGAGCCTGCTGCCCGGCATGACGGCCAACGTCGAGATCCTGGTCGATCGGCGCGAGCAGGTTACCCGGGTGCCGACGCGCGCGCTGTTCTTCAAGCCGTCGGCGGCCTGGGCCCCGGCCCGGCTGCCCTCGCCGCCCGAGGCCGCCACCAACACCGCCGTGCTGTGGCGGCTGGGGCGGGGCGGGTTGCCGCATCCGGTGCCCGTCGAGACGGGGCTCGCCAACAACCAGTTCACCGAACTGCTCGCGGGGGAACTGGCCTCGGGCGATGCGGTCATCGTCGAGGAGCGCCAGGAAACCGCCGGGGCGGGCGGCGGCCAGCCGGGTGGCTGGCCGAGGTCGGGTGGGCGCAATGAACGCAGCAACCGGACCGGGAGCGGCGGCAGGGTGCCGGGCGTGCGCGTCCGCCTCCACTGAGGCACGGACCCCGCGATGGAACCGCGCCCTGCACCTCCCCCTTCCCCGCCTCAGGCCCCCGCCTCCGCCCCGGCCGCCACCCCGACGGGCGGGCCATGGCTGATCGAGATGCGGGGGCTCCACAAGACCTATTTCATGGAAGGGATCGACGTCAAAGCCCTCAAGGGGGTCGATCTCACCATCGCGGCCGGCGAGTTCACCTGCATCATGGGCGCTTCGGGGTCGGGCAAGTCGACGATGATGAACATTCTTGGCTGCCTTGACCGGCCCACCAAAGGGCAGTTCATCCTGGCCGGCCAGGACGTCTCGACCCTGACCAACGACGAACTGGCCGAAGTGCGCAACAAGCGGATCGGTTTCGTCTTCCAGGGCTTCAATCTGTTGACCCGCACCAGCGCCCTCGAGAACGTCGAGATGCCGATGGTCTACGCCGGGGTGCCGGCGGCCGATCGGCACCGGCGCGCCCTGGCCGCCCTCGCCGCGGTCGGGCTGGCCGGGCGCGAACACCACTATTCCAATCAATTGTCGGGCGGGCAGCAGCAGCGCGTCGCCATCGCCCGCGCCCTGGTCAACGAGCCGTCGCTGATCCTCGCCGACGAGCCCACCGGCAACCTCGACTCGCGGTCGAGCGTCGAGATCATGGGCATCTTCCAGGATCTCAACGCCAAGGGCATCACCGTCGTGCTGATCACCCACGAACCCGACATCTCCCGGTTCGCCCGCCGTCGCATCCTGCTCAAGGACGGCCGCATCATCAACGACGCGCCGATCACCGACCGGCTCGACGCCGCCGAGGAGCTGGCCAACCTGCCTCGCGACCCCGAGCACGACGAGGAGTGAGATGAACGTCATCCGACTGCCTTTCCAGATCCTGGCCTGGATCGTCCTCGGGCCGTTGACCGGGCGCGGGGTCGATGTCTGGTCGGTGCTGCGGCTGGCCTTCGTCAGCCTCAACCGCAACAAGACCAGGTCGTTCCTGACCGCGCTGGGCATCATCATCGGGGTCGGGTCGGTGATCACCATGGTCGGGCTCGGCCAGGGGGCCTACTCCTCGGTGCAGGACTCGATCTCGAAAATGGGCACCAACCTGATCATGGTCATGCCCGGAAGCCATTTCCAGGGCGGGGCCCGCATGGGCATGGGCACCACCACCACCCTCAACGAGGCCGATGCCATCGCGGTCCAGACCCAGTGCCCCGCCGTCGCCTTGGTCTCGCCGGTCGTGCGCACCGCCGGACAGGCGGTGTTTGCCAGCCAGAACTGGACCACCTCGGTGATGGGCGTCGGGTCCGATTTCCTGCGGGTGCGGGCCTGGGATCTCGAACACGGGCGGTTCTTCACCCCCATGGAGCTGCGCAACGCCGCCAAGGTCTGTGTGCTGGGCAGCACGGTGGCGGAAAACCTGTTCGGGGCGGTGAACCCGGTCGGCAAGATGATCCGGCTCAAGAAGCTGCCCTTCGAGGTCATCGGGGTGTTGCAGACCAAGGGCGGGTCGGGCCTCGGCCAGGACCAGGACGACACCATCCTGGCCCCCTTCCCGACCGTGCAGCGCCGGATGCTGGGGATCACCTACATCCACATGATGATGGTGTCGGCGACGGGCGACGACACCGTCGACCAGGCCCAGGAGGAGATCCGGGCGGTGCTGCGACGTCAACATCGGCTCGAAGATCGTGAAGACGACGACTTCAGCATCCGCACCCAGGCCGATATCGCGGCGATGGCCGGATCGACGCTGGGCATCGTCAATCTGCTGCTGGGCGCCATTGCTTCGGTATCGCTGCTGGTGGGCGGCATCGGGATCATGAACATCATGCTGGTTTCGGTCACCGAGCGCACCCGCGAGATCGGCATCCGGATGGCGATCGGGGCCAAGAGCCGCGACATCCTGACCCAGTTTTTGGTCGAGGCGATGAGCCTGTCATGCGTGGGGGGCGTCATCGGGATCGCGGGGGGCATCGGTCTGACCCACCTGATCTCGCGCTTCACCGAGTGGCCGGTCTTCGTCTCGGTGCCGGTCATCGCCATCGCCGTCGGGTTCTCGGCCCTGGTCGGCATCTTCTTCGGGCTCTACCCCGCTTGGAAGGCCGCCCACCTCGATCCCATCGAGGCATTGCGCTTCGAGTAGCGGCTGCCATGGATCGGTCCGCGGCTCCTGCGCTCGCTGGCTCGGGCCCTGGCGCGGTCGCCGACCCATCCTCCGATCCGACGCAGGTCGCGCACCTCGGCCTGGCCTCGCTCCTGATCGCGCTGTTCCTGGGCTACGGCGTGGTGGCCGCCTTGTCATGATGATTGTGGTCGGGGTCCTGAAAGGGGTCCGCCCCGGCCTGCTCGACAGCCCCGGGGCGGCACCGCTGTCTGCTCCAGGCTTCAGCTCGGCCGGCGGGCCACGGGAAGATGGGGCGCCGGGCGGTTCGGCCGGGCAGTAGGGGTCAGTTGGCCGCGCGTGGGCGCGCCAGGAAGCGCTCGTGGCTGGCCGCCGCGATCGAGGAGACCAGGGCGAGCCCGCTCAGCCCGGCCAGGGGATGGGCGGGGCCGAGGCCCCCGGCTTCGAGGAAGACGCTCTGGCCTTTGGCTTCCACCCAGATCGAATCGGCGAACTTCTGCAGGGCCGCTCCCGTCAGGGTGCCGCCCGGCAAGGCGGGGGACAGGCTGGCCACCGCCTCGCGCACCGTGCCCGCCACCCCTTCGGTCAGGGCCAGCAGGGCCGCCCGCTGGGTCTCGTCGGGCGTGTGGAGCTGGACCTTGACCACCTGCGGATCGACCAGCAGACGGAAGGTGGCCACGGTCGAGAGGGGTGGCCCCAGGCGCAGGTGGTCGGATCGGTTGGCCGCCAGAATCCCCGCCAGAGCCTGCAGATCCGCTTCGACGGCCAACAGGGGGTTGCGCTGCACCATGGCCCGGAACGTCTTGAACCGTTCGGTCAGTCCCGAAGCGCGCACCCGCAGGGCATCGACCAGGTTGCCCTCGAGCTCGGCAGGGGTCAGGAAGATCACTCCCGGCCGGAAATGCAGGGCCAGATGGCCGCGCCCGCTCCCGTCGGGGAGCAGGATGGCGAAGCCCTGGTCGCGTGGCAGCACCTGCGTGGCGGGAAACAGGTCGCGCCAGCGGGCCGGGTCGATCGCCCCCGTCACCAGCAGGGCGAACTCGCCCGGGCGGCGCAGGTAGAACGAGATGTCTTCGGGCACGAACGCCCGTTCGGTGGCAAGATCTCGCAGCCAGGCGGCGGGATCTTCGACCACTCCAGAGGCTGGACCGGATGCCACGCCAGGGCGAGTGCCCCCCCGCCAGTCGCGCCAGGCCAGGGTGGCCTGCCGCAAGAACTCGGCGGCAATGCGGGTCTGCGGGTTGCCGGGGTCGCCCAGCACCAGGTCGAAGGTGTCCCGCACCCGCCAGAACGCGCACAGAACTGGGGCCTCGAGTGGGGCCACCGGGCGGTCCATGCCGATGGCCGACAGGCCCAGCACCAGCAGGGAGGCCAGCAGGGGGCGCCGGGCCAGTCGTCGAGCCAGTTGCCGGGCCAGTTGCCAGGCGAACTGCTGGGCCACTCGGAAAGGTGTCGTCATCATACGTGATCCCTTTCCCCTTTCGGCAGCTGGCACGCGTTTGGGAAGGGGGGGTGGCGAAAGTCAAGGAATCTGCCGATGAAGGCGGGAAATTCTGACAAGGGAGACCTCCGGATGTTCTTCTTTCTGGTTCGGGCATGTCGGTGGCACTGGCGGGGGTGGGGCCGCCCCCTCCGCCTGGTGGCTCTCGCCCTGCTGCTCGCCACGGTGTGGGGAGTGGGGGAGGCCGTCGTGCAGGCAGGAGCCTGGGCGGTGTCGGGCACGCGCTGGACGGACCGTGACGAGAAGGTGTATGAAGAGTTTGTGGCCGCCCTGGGCCGCTCGAAATACGGCAATCTCAACAAGTTCATCCGCGACCCCCAGGCCAACCCGCTCTACGGTCAGGAGGACCAGAAGTTCTCCCTGAGCCCCGATTGCGCCGACCTGCCCTACCTGCTGCGGGCCTACGTCGCCTACAAGCTCCGCCTGCCGTTCGGCTGGACCTCGGCCATCTCGGGGCGGGGCGGCGATCAGCGCTACAGTCGAGGCAATCGTCCCTCCGCGGTGCGTGATCAGGATAGTTGCTCCTCCCCCCAGAATCTGTTCGGGGCGGTGACCCTGGTCAATTCGGGCTACTACCGCATGGCCCCGGACGTCGAGAACTCGGACACCTACCCGGTCAAGATCCAGCGCGATTCGATCAAACCGGGTACCATCTATTACGATCCCAACGGGCACGTGGCCGTCGTTTCCGAAGTGACCGACGATGGGCGGATCCGGCTCATCGATGCCCATCCCGACCGCAGTATCTCGAAGCCCTGGTTCGGAGCCAAGTTCGCCCTGGGCAATGCCCAGAACGGCGGCGGGTTCCGGCGCTGGCGGCCGCAGTGGTATTCGTCCGAGGGGCGGGTCGTCCGGCTCGGCAACCACAACATCCCCGATTTCTCGGCCACCGAGCAGTATCAGAAGAGTTTCTCCTTCAACGGTCGGGGCGGAATGACGTATTTCGACTACGTCCGCGCCCGGCTGTCCAACCGGGGGGACCGCATCCGGCCGCTCGAGGACTTCCGCGACCTGATGGCCGACGTCTTCGAGGACGTCCGGTACCGGGCCGAAGCGGTCGATATCTGCATCAAGGCCGGGATCCACCGCAAACCGCACCCGGGAGCATTGCCCACCAACATCTACGGCACCGACGGCGAATGGGAAGAATTTTCCACGCCCTCGCGCGATGCCCGGCTGAAGGTGGCCTTCCGCGACCTGTTCCTGCGCGTCGTGAACTGGGTCAGGTTGGCCGAGACCGGCGATGCCCGCCTCGAGTATCGCGGCGACGGGCCTGGTCTGGCCCGCGATCTGGTCAATCTGTATGACAGCATGAACCAGCAGATGCGCATCCAGTATGTCAACTCGGCCGGGCAGCCCGTGGTGCTGTCCTTCCATGACGTGGTGCTGCGTCTGTTCGACCTGTCGTTCGATCCCTACCACTCGATCGAGCGGCGATGGGGGGCGACGGGAGCGGAACTGGCCACGGCCCGCGACGACGCGGTCAAGGTGCGGTTCTACGAGCAAGAACGTCGTCTCCGCCATCAACTCGAACGCCTCTACAACGTCCCCACCGGTTTGGATCTCGGGCCGGAGCGGCCTGTCGAGGTCGATATCCGCACCTGGCTCGTCCGCTACCTGGCTGGGCAGGTGCGGCCCGAGAACGTGCTGGCCGATCCTGACGCGACTTCGCCGGCCGAGAGCCCGGTGGGGCCGGTGGCGGCTCTGCCGGCTGCGCCGGCCGCGTCGGCCGGGCTGACCGGGGCAGCGAATCCGGCACCGGTGGCTGCCTCACCGGTTCAACCAACCCCGCCTGGTGGGCTTCCTTCCCCTCCGCCGGGTGGCAAAGGGCAAGCCCCCGCCATCGTGGCGAAAGCCGGAGAGGTTGCTCCTCGCCCCCCCGTGGAGCCCCCTGCCCCGCCCCCTTCCCCCGCTGCCCAGGTTCTGGCCAGGGCTGAGCCCCCCCGGTCCGCCGGGCCGGGCGCTTCGTCTGCCGCGACCGGGGCCCGCCCGCGCCCGCGGACAGGCTCAACCAGGGTGCTCGGGCCTCCCGCCTGGCGCTTTGCCGAGACGGTCTTCGGATCTCTCGAAGATCTGGGCGTGACCCTGCTCGAGCATTCCACCCTGGCCCCCCCCCGCCTGGCTTCCCGCTGATCGGAAACAGCAACGCCCGCCACGGGGGCGGGCGCTGCTGGGCTGGTCGGAAGCGAGTCGTGTTCTCCGGCGAGGGGGTAATCGGAATTTCGTGGTGAAACCCAGGCTTCAAGGCTTGGCCGGGGGCTTGATGTCGCGGGTGGCTTTGATCACCTCGCGGACGCGGGCGATGTCGGCCTCGTTGACCGGCAGGAACTCCATGATGGGGGGAAGACCGGCCGCGCCCGTGGCCGTCTGACCCAGGGCCGACGTCTTGAGCAGGGCGTCCTTGAGCTTGTCGCGAAGCACCGGGTGGCAGTCCTCCCGGCAGGCGACGAGGTCGGCCGGCACCTGGTCGGTCTTGCCGAGCACCGTGATCTGATCCAGAATCCGACGGTCCTTGATCGTTTCGATGGTGTCGTCGAGGCAGACGCCGACGTCGACCTTGCGGGTAAGCACGGCGGTCAACACCGCATCGTGCTTCTGCAGGAATTCCACCTTGCGGCAATACGTGTAGGGGTTGATCTTGGCGCGCTTCAGGTAATAGAGCGGGAACAGATAGCCGCTCGCCGATTCGGGGTCGACGAACCCGATCGTCTTGCCCTTGATGTCTTCGATTCCGAGAATGCCGGAATCCTTGCGGGTGATGAACACCCCGTAGTATTTCGGCCCGGTGCGGCGCTTGGCCTGGGCGATCGCGGTCAGTGGCGTCTTTTCGTGGCCGAGCACGAAGGCGGTCGGCCCCAGCCACGCGAAATCGATGGTGCCCCGCTTGAGGGCATTCAGGACGCTGGCGTAATCCTTGGCGGTCACCATCCGCACGTTCTTCACGCCCATCTCCTTCCGGAGATACTCGGTGAGCCCTTTAGCCTGAAGCAGCATGCCCTTGACGTTCATGTAGGGCGGGCGGCCGATCATGACCACCTTCTGGGACCACCGGATGGGCGGGGGCGGGGTGGCCGGTTTCGGCGCGGGGCCGGTCGGCGGAACGTAGACGCCAGGCGCGTCGTCATCGTCGAGCGGGGACATGGTGGGTTCGGTGTATTCGGAGGCATCAGAGTCGGTGGAGTAGGGGGCGTCGTCGGGCACCTCGTTCTCGAGTTCCCCGCGGGCCATCATCTCGTTGAGCGTGGGCGGATCCCCGGCAACGCAGGGGCCTCCCCCTGGCCCGCCCATCACCCAAGTGAACGCGGCGCAGGCGAGCAGGGCCAGGGAAAGCGGCAACCTTGGAACATTCGTCATCGGCATGGATCGTCTCCTGTTGGGACAGCCTACCATAAGGGCCTTGGCGGGGCACGAACCCGCGATCAGGCTCGATGGGGCGTTGAAGCACATGGGGGTCTTCGGGTGATCAGGGAATGGGAGGGCCCAGGTCGGGGGGCGCGACGTTCTCGACCATCGGTTCGGCCATGATCTCGAACATGAACACCGCCACCACCGCGATCAGGAAATCGCGCCCCCACAGGCTCTTCTTGAACGGCAGGATGGGGACGTCGTCCGTGACCAGTTCCCAGTTCCGGTAGAACCCCAGCATCAGCCCGCAGACGTCCAGGTGGTCTCCCGAAAACGGCGGCAGGTGGACAAGGCGGTCCCAGAGGGGGTGCAGGGGCTCCTCGCGGATGTTGCCGACCTTCAGATGGTTGAAACCGCATGGATTCACGTTCCCATAAGGGTCCAGGAAGAATCATTGGGTTCCGCCCGAGCACCCCGGGCCATCCCGACAGCAGGACTGCCAAAAGAAGACCGACGAAGACAAACCCCCGACGAGGGTGGCAGGAGACCGGCATCATGGCGCGAACGCCCTCCCGGTGGATTTGGTGGCCTAAGCGAATGATATACGATTCGCGCCGGCAAAAGAAACCCACCTCTCGGGAAATCTCCCTTCCGAACAGGTCTCGACGGAAAGGGCGGACATGCCAGCCTTCGGACGCAAGCCTCCGGACTTTTCCGCCGCGGGGATATCAGGGATGCAAAAAACGCAAAAAGCCCGCTCGTCGAGCGGGCCTTCGGTGATCGGTGGAGCTGAAGGGATTCGAACCCTCGGCCTTCTGAATGCCATTCAGACGCGCTCCCAAACTGCGCCACAGCCCCATTGGGTATTGCTTATGATACGCTCTCCCAGGCCGGATGTCAAGAAAAAAAAGGGGGATAATGGGGATTTGTGGCCAGAGTGGTTTGACAGCGAGGGGGGCATTTGTTAGAGTCCTGGTCAGGAGCCGCAGAGAGCAGGCCTGGCGGGGATGTTCTTTGAACCCGGGGGCCGCCTGGAGCGTATGGTCGGTCGGAGGGTGCCTATGAACTGCCAGGATGTCCGTGCCGAACTCGACCGCCTCGAAACTTCCCGGGCCATTCCTCCGGACGCGGCCGACCACGCCCGGGGTTGCCCCACCTGCCAGGCCCTGCTGAACGCCGATCGCCGGCTCGAGGCCAGTCTGGTCGTCCTCGAACAGGCCACCCCGCAGGTCCGGCTGACCCCTCGCATCATGGCAGCCGTTGCCCGGGAAGCGGCTACCCCGGCGCCCGCCCCCTCCTTCCTCGACCGGCTCTTCGGATTTCTTCTTCCCCACGCTACCGAGATGCGGTGGCTGGCCGTCGGAGTGACGATCCTCCTGCTGGGGGTCGTGACCCACGAGACCCTCCTGCGACCGACCCTGCCAGCCCCCGCCCCCCACTGGGAAATGACCCTCCTGCACTTCGACGCCGAACGGGTTCCCGGGGAATGGGCCGCCCAACGGGCGGGTATTCCATTGGCCCGCGGCGAGGCCGTCGATCTCGGGCCGGGCAGCGTCTGTTCTCTCCAGATGCCGGGGCGGGCCACCGCGGCGATCCGCGACGGCCGGTTCGTGCCGGCCGCCTCGGGCTTCCGCCTCGAGCGGGGCAAGGCCACTGTACAGGTCGCGAAAACATCCACCGCCACGCCCTTTTCGGTGGCCACCCCCTTCGCCGAAGTGGCCGTGGTGGGCACCCGTTTTACCCTCGACCTTGCTTCCGACCGTCTGATCGTTTCCGTCTCCCAGGGTCGGGTCCGGGTCGTCCACCCCACCGGAACCAGGGAACTCAACCCCGGCGAGTCGCTCGCGGTGGGCACGAGCGGGTTCGTTCCCGAGGCTCTTCCGGCGGCCGCCCCCGGCGAGCCGGCCTCGGCCACGCTGCCGGTCGCCCCCGGTTCCACCAGCTCACCGCTCGAGGAGGACAACCCCGGCCGCTGATCGGCCTACCTGCCCCCCATGCAAATCCCTGGCGACCCTCCCGACCGTGACCTGGTGGAAGCGACCCTCGCGGGTCGCCTGAGCGCGTTCGAAACCCTCGTCGACCGCTACCAGGAGCTGGTCTTCCGTTTCTTGTTCCATTTCATGGGACATCGGGGCGATGCCGAGGATGTCACCCAGGAAACCTTCCTGCAGTTGTTTCGGAAACTCGACCGCTACGACCCCGCTCAATCGCTCAAAGCCTGGCTGCTGACCATGGCCCGCAACCTCGCCATCTCCCACCACCGTCGCCAGACGCCCGCCCCTCTCGATCCCGCCGTCATCGGCGAGTTGGTCCGCGACGTGGTGAGCGGCCCCGAGGCCGAGGTGCTGTCCCGTGATGAGGTGCGAACCGTCCAGGAAGCCCTGCACCAGCTTCCTGACGAGTTCCGCGAGGTGCTGGTGATGCGCTACCTCCTCGACATGCCCCTCCAAAAGGTGGCCGAAACCCTCAACATCCCCGAGGGAACAGCCAAATCGCGGGTGTTCCATGCCCGCACCCATCTGCGGGACGCCCTTCTCCGCCGAGAAAACCGTCAGGCCCAGATGTCAGGAGTTTGAGCGGCCGACCTGGCTTGCGACCGGTCGCAGTCGCGAGGCTTGCATTCTGGGCGTTCAGCAAGTCGCTTCCCAGGGGGGAACGGGGCACCGTGTCGTATCGGTGAACCGCCTATAAGAGTCTGTTGCCTGCATCGTTTTTGGCTCATCGTGTCCCTCGCCCCCTTGATCTAGATCTGGGGTGTTCGGGAATGAGGCTGTTGCACGAATGCCAAAAGCAACCATTTTTCTGTACGGTCCGCCAGCCAATGCGCTCCAGATCAATGGCGCTATGTACCGCCACCTCGCAAAACAGATTTATGCGCCAGGCTCGGGAATGAGGCTTGTTGATGGGACGGACGAGCTTCATGAGGGTTCAGGGGTGGCGCCCGCTCTCAATGGTGGGTTTCACCTGAACCGGAATCCCGCTGATCATGAGGATAACGCGATCGGCCTGCGCGGCGACGAAACAGTTCACGTGGCCGGCCAGATCGCGGAAGCGTCGGGCCATGGCATTGTCTGGGACAAGGCCCATACCGATTTCATTGGTGACGAAGACGAGATTGCAGGGCGGCTCCTCGAGCAGTTCGCGTAGTTCATCGATCTGCGGATATGTCTCGCGCTCGGGCCCGAAATGATGCATCAGGTTGCCCAGCCAAACGGTCAGGCAATCGATGAGGGCAATTCCGGTCCCCGGGGGCAGTGAGCGCAGCACGCCCGCGAGATCGATCGGAGCTTCAATGGTCGGCATGGTGGGGGGACGTTCGCGGCGGTGACGGGCGATCCGTTCTCGCATCTCATCGTCGAACGCTTCAGCCGTAGCGATGAACGCGGGATTGGCGATCTGAGATGAACGGACAAGGCGAAGGGCATAATCGCTTTTGCCGCTGCGCGCGCCACCGGTGACGAGGGTGATCAATGGTCTGTCTCCCCTTTTCTTTCTTCCGTCAGGTCGGCCCTGCCGAGGTGGGAGCGAAAGCGCTCCATCACTCGCATCGAATCGTGAAAAACCGCTTGCGAGAAAATTTCGATCGTCAAGACCCGAGAAACGGCCGTGCGCTCTGCCGTGTGTGCGGCGTGCAGGGGCCTGAGGGGCACAACGCCGGTATCCTGTTCCACGTGATCCGGTCTGGCCGCCGGTTGGTGTAAGCGTTCGATCAACGCGGCGAATACGGCGGGATCGCAGGAAGCAAGCGATTGATGGTCGATGCCGTCGACGATCCCATGGGCGTGGATCACGTGGATCCGCTCGACAAGCCGGTCAAAATGTCCGAGAACGTCGCGCTGGTGCAGCATCAGATGGCCGATGTCGAGGCAGACCCCGAGATCGATCTCCATGATGAGTGGAAGGAGGAAGTCGAAGGGGTATTCCAGGGTTTCGAGGCAAAGGCGTCGGGGCCCAAGCCGGTTCGCTAGCGTCACGAGCGACTGACGGTGTCCGTCGAGCCAACGTCTCATATCCTCGGAAGGGACCTGGCCGCGTTGATCGCCGGTGCAATGGACAATGTAGGCGAACGGCGACAAGGGCTCCACACGGTCGGCAAGCCGGAGGCAAATTTCGAGGGATTGTGCGCGCACTGCTGGGTCAGGATGTCCGAGCACGATGTCGAGGGGCAAATGGATGGTGTAGGTGATGGCTTGGTCCAGGGCAATCGCCTTGAGTTCGGCCACGAAAGAAGGGGTGGGGATGTTCGATAAGGTATCCGACTCGAACAGGACAAGTTCGATGTCGTCGATCTGCGGAGCCAACCACCGAACATTCGGCAGAATTTCGTCAGGCAGGATATACGAGGTCGTTCCTAGCCTGAACGGGAACTTCCCCTTCAAGGAGGGGGTGGCATCTCCTGTGGCGCATGCGGGGTTGCTCATCCGATCCCCCCACCGGCGCGACTGGCGATGATCACCAACACCAGAGTTTCGCCAAGTTCGCTCAAGGCTCCGAGCGTGTCTCCGGTCATCCCGCCGATCGTCCTCAGGCAGGAGCGGGCCCAGACCATGGTGAGCAAGGCGGCGGAAATGGGAAGGACGACGGTGGTCGACCCGCTGAACAGGATGGCGGTGAGAACGACTGGCAAAAGGCAGGCGAAGAGACCGATTCCCCTTGATCGGAACGGAAGGAAGACTGAGGCCATGCCTCCTTCCGGGCGTGCGTAGGGCATCCAGGTCAGACCGATCACTTGGAGAGAACGACCGAACACCGGGGCGAGGAGAAGACCGGCGGCCCGTGTCGAAGCGGGGAGCGGGTCGCTAAGTGCGGCGAATTTCGTCCCTACCACGAGAACCAGCCCAAGGGCACCCATCGTGCCGATGCGGCTGTCCTTCATGATCTCGAGAACTTTTTCTGGGCTCCTGGCAGACAGAAAGCCGTCCGCAGTGTCGGCAAGTCCGTCGAGATGGAGACCGCCGCTCAGGGCAGCCAGAAGCCCAACCGCCATCACCGCCCGGATCGGCAAGGGGAGGCCGAGCTGGGCCGCGCCAAGATCCGCCGCGGCGACGAGGCCGCCGATGGCGATCCCGACAAACGGAAACCAGACGAGCGAAGCGCCGATTTCCTCCGCCGTGAACGCGCTTCGGATCGGCAGCGTGGTCAGGAATTGGAAGGCGGCGAGCAGGCTGCGCGGGAGCATGGGAAAGGACCGGATGAATCCTGGAGCCTCATGCGGTTGGTTGGTCGTAGGAGGAGGCGGCCGAAGATACGCCCGCCTCTTCGAACGTGGCAACCCGAGTGAGGAGTGCTTGGGCGGTTTGGACGAGCGGGATCGCGATCGCGGCTCCCGTTCCTTCCCCAAGTCGTAGTCCTAGGTCTAGGAGGGGGCGGAGACCCAGTCTTTCTAGTGCCAGAAGATGCCCGGGTTCTGCGCTTCGGTGGGCGGCGATCAGGTACTCACGCGATGTCGGACATAGAGCATGGGCGAGCAGAGCCGCGGCAGTGGTGATGAATCCATCGACCAGCACCGGTTTGCCGGTAGCCGCCACCCCCAAGATCAAGCCAGCCAAACCGCCGATTTCGAATCCACCAATTGCGGCCAGGACGCCGATGGGATCAGCAGGATCAGGCCGATGAAGCGCGAGGGCAGTGCGGATGGTCTCGATCTTCCGGGTAAGCCCGACATCGTCGAGGCCGGTTCCTCGACCGGTCGTTCGCTCGGGCGGGGCGGCACAGAAGACAGAGACAATGGCTGCACTAGGAGTGGTATTCCCGATGCCCATTTCACCGAGTCCGATCAAATCGTAGATTGAGCTCAAGTCGCGGCCGATGGTGATTCCCGTCTCGAGGCTTTGGATGGCTTGCTCCCGTGTCATGGCCGGGCCTCGAGCCGAATTCTGGGTGCCGCGGGCCACCGGCATCGAGATGATTCTTCCCGTTGCGGCGAGGTCGGAGAGATCTCCCCTCACCCCCATATCGACGACGCGCACCTCCGCCCCGCTCACCTGCGCCACCGCATTGATTCCGGCGCCTCCTGCCACAAAGGTGCGGACCATTTGGGTGGTCACCTCGGATGGATAGGGGCTGACTCCTTCCGCGGTGACTCCATGATCGGCGGCCATCACCACGACCGCCGTCCGGTCGACTGCCGGAGAGAGCGATCGTGTCATGCCTGCCAGATCCATGGCGAGATCCATGAGACGTCCCATGGCCCAGGTCGGCATGGTTAGCCGTGAGAGCCGATCGTGGGCTTTTTGGCGCCAACCCGCATCGGTCGGCCGAATGGCGGCCAGGGTCTCTCGGATGATGCTCGAGGGAATGAGTGATGGCGCTTGCAAGGAAGCGGATGAGATCGGTCCTTCCGGGGGAGCACCCGAAGGGATAGCGGATGGGAAAAAAGAGGGGGATGATTGGGATGACATGTATGTACTCCTTGTCGCGAAGGAACGAAAATTCTTGTACTAACCGGCCAGGCAACGTCTTCTGGCTTCCGGATCGTCCTGCGGGGCACCAGGCGGTGCTCCCCTCCTACCGCGCCTTCCCATCATTGCTGACAGTGGCTGGATGCGGCAGTTGTCCCCGGCTACAGCGACGGACTCGCAACGGCATTCGACCGTTTTCCGTTTTTCTGGCCGTGTCCGCAACCCAAGGTCGTGGGCGAGCATGGTGTAGCAGTTTTCCCACGCTCTGTCAACCGCGTTCGTCAAAAATATTTCGGATGCTCGGTGACCTCGAGGAGGCGTGAAGCTGGCCACATCGCATGGGGGGCGGGCGTCCTGGTCTTGGAGGGTTTTTGGTCCTGGAAGACTTGGGCCGTGCCCCCTCGTCTTCGTTTAGTCACCGGACGGCTGGTGATGGAGGAGGGTTTCGTCTAGATCGGTGCCGGCCGAGGTCAGCCCAGGATTGGGTCCAGAGGCTGGCTCGGACCGCTCGGGGAGGGGCGCCATCTCGTCGGCCGAAGCCTCCCCTGAAACCACCACCGTCGGGGAAGCCAGGACGGCATCAGATGCACCCGCTCTCGGGGGAATGGGCGGCGGCGGGAAAACCTTGAAGCGCAGGCCGGGGTCCAGGAAGGGAAGCCAAGCTCTGGCGCTCGCGGTGGCCAGGCTTTCCACCCGCACCTGAGCTTCGCCGAGGCGGACGGCGGTGAGGGCGGGCACCGTCAAGGGGGGAGCGGCAGGCTGGGTTGCCACTTCCAAGGATCCTGTGAAAAGGCAGACATGGAGGCCGTCCGGGGTACTGGTCAGGCCGGCCTGAGCGGTGTGGGCATGGCAGGTGAGATTCCCGTGGGAGATAGTCACGGGTGGGGCGCCACGGGGTGATGCGCCACGGGGTGGGGGGGCGGCTTGCAGCCAGGCCGAGCCCTGAGTGAGCTGGAAGGCTCCGGCCTCGACCGTGACAATCGAATCGGGGAGCAGAACCAGCGTGGCAAAGGTCGCCATCGGGGGCCCTGGCTCCGATCGGCCCGTACAGAGGTGGGCACAGGCCAGCTCGAGGCGGCCATCGGGCCCGGTCTGGAGCTTCGTGCCGTCGGGAATGAGATCGGCCACCCGCACGCTCTCCGGCTTCCACGTGCCTTTCGCCCCTGCCAGGATGACCACCGGGGGCGCGGCGGGCGGTACTGGGGGCAAGCTGGACGTCGCCACCGTCGGTGTCGGGGGGGTAGCCTCACCCGAGGTTGCCGGTTCCGGCGTCCGGACGGCCTGGCCGGACGGTACTAGACCAACCAGCAGGGCCAGCAGCCCCCCGAAGGCCAGACCGATCACCAGAACGAAGGGCAGCCAGGGGCGGGCCATCGAGCTGTCGGCGGTTGGCACGGGCAACCGGCCCACCCGCTCCATGATCGGCGTGGTCAGATCGGGGCCCGGGCGCAGGGTGAAGCCGCGGAGGGTCTGGTGGGCCTCGCGGGCCGATTCCAGGGCCGCCCGACACTCGGCGCACGAACGGCAGTGGGCTTCCAGGTCGGCCTTCTCCCCTGGCGGCAGGGTGCCGTCGAGATAGTCGAGCAGTCGGGTTTCGTTGTCGTGCAGGCTCATAGGCTCATACGTATCTTTCCGGGGGTGGGGGAAAAGTTACATCAGGGTGCCGGTTTTCCGGAGGGGGCTCCGGTACCCGGCAGATCGAGGCCGGCCTGCCGCCGCAGAACGTCGCCCAACGCCTTTTTGCCGCGGAACAGCCTGATCTTTACCAGGTGCAGGGGGATTTCCAAGATTTCTGCGATCTGCGCGTAGCTGCGGTCGAAGAAATAGAACAGCCAGATGACCAGTTTCTGGTCTTCGGGCAGGCTCTTGAGGGCGTCGAGAACCATTGCCTGGCGCTCGCGGGCGATCAGGGTCTCTTCAGGGTCGTTGAACGGATTGGCCGTGTCGTCTAGGGTCCGGCGCGGGTCGACCGGCCGCCGTACCGCTTTGCGACAATGGTTGGTGGCGATCTGCAGGATCCAGTTGGTGAAGGACCGGGTCGGATCATACCTCCCCAGGCTCTGGTAGGTGGCCAGGAAGACCTCCTGGACGACGTCCTCGGCGGCCGCCGCACTGCGGGTATAGAACAGCGCCATGCCATAGATCTTGGTCTGATACCGACGGATGATGTCGGCGAAGGCCTCGGGGTGGCCGGCCACCACCAGGCTGGCCAGCTCTTCGGGAGAGGGGGCGGCCCCGGTCGCCGGAGTGGTGCTCTCGGCGGCAGACGCGGCAGGGGCGGCAGACGCAGCAGGGGTGGCCGGTCGTTGCACCGTCGGGCCGTGCGGGGTCACGGGGTCTGCCACCCCAGGCTTATACTATTGCTGGCGTGATTCCGGCAGAGGATGAACCGCTCGAGGGTAAACTCCTCGCTGCCGGTCGGGTAGGTCCCGGTTTTCAGGACGACCTTGAAGCCGATCCGGCGGTCCTCGAGATCGAGGCGGGTGAACGAGCAATCAAGCACCTTCAGCCCGCGGCAGAAGGCATGGACCTCGGAAGCGGCCCCGCCCCCGGGGTCGCGGGTCCGCTTGATGCCCTGGGGGTCGCCGGCTCGCTCGTAGATGATGGCGCAGGTCGCCACCTTGCCCCCCTGTTCTTCCAGGATGACGAACTTGGCCGAAGGCTCGGGATTTCCGGGGGGATTGAAACTGACGTCGACCGCCCGCTGCACGTCCTCCTCGATCTGCGACATCAGCAGCGAGGTGGCCTGGACGTTGGTCAGGTGGGCCGATCCCTTGGTCGAGGTTTTCATGCCCGACGACAACATCTGGCTGGCCGCCAGCAGGACGATGGCTCCAAGCAGCACGCTGACCGCGATCTCGGCCAGGGTCAACCCGCGTCTCGGCTGCCAGTGCATCATTTCGCCTTGGTCAGCAGCCCGGTCATTCGCACGCTCCGGGTCTTCTCACCGCTGGGTTTCCAATGTACCTCTGCCACCAGAACCTTGTATTGGTAAGGCCAGGTTCCAGAAAGTGGGGGGACTCGCACGTGCAGCACACGGGTGAATCGGGGATCGGCTGGCAGGGGAACGACCCCGCCGGCCAAGGCGCGCAACTCCAGGGAAGTGATCGTCCGGTTTTCGCCCACCGCGACCTGGGGGTCGTCGAAGCCGCGGGCCTGGGCGAACTCGAGCATCTCCTGGGCGTAGGAATAGGCCAGCACTTCGTCGCGGCTTTGGATGGTGCCGGTCGAGCCGCGCGAGAACATAAAGAAGATCGGGGTCATGCTGGCCCCGATAATGAGCACGGCGATCATCACCTCCACGATGGTGAAGGCGGCGCGGGGGCGTGGGCTCGTGGTGGTCATGGGTGGCATCTCATTTCAGGAAGAACGGGGTCGGATTCACACTATAGGCCAGGAGCGGGGCCTCCGAATCGGTTTCCGCCACCGAGCCGGGTAGGACACCTAGAGACGTGTCATAGGCGAGGTCAGCGCCCTGCTGGGTGCTGGCCAGGTCGAACCGGCTCATGGCCACCGCCCCGGTGATCTTGCCCCGGCCGCCCGCACCGATCCGGACGCGTCCTTTGTGAGCGACCAGGGCAGCCTGGACCTTCTGGTTGGTGTCGACGGTGATGTCGCCGTCCAGGGTCACCAGCTGGAGGTGGGCTTCGGTTCCGACGGCCTCGATTTCATGACCGATCAGGATGTTGCCCCGCTTCAGGACGATCCCGCCGTTGGATTGCACGGAAACCTTCTGGGTCAGCTTCAGATCGCCGACATCATCGACATAGACCCACCCGTTGAGGTCGAGGTTGTTCCCTTGGACCAATCCCCGCGCTTTCAGGCAGTCCAGGATCGAACGGCCTTCCGCGGTGGGGTTGAGCACCCAGGCGGTGCGGTCCCCGGGGATGCCGAAGGTCTGGAGGAGAGCCCGCATCGATTTGAGATTGGTGGCCGGTGTGAGGGGGCGGAGCAACGACGGGACAGCATGCATTAAGTCCTCACTGGGGGGAATGGCCATCAACGCTTTCAAAGGGTCGTCGGGCAGTTCGACCCACGGCCGGGGGGCCAGGTTGTTGGCCCGGATCATGGCGAGGCTGCGGTTGTAAGGACTGGGTTCCCAGTTGCTGGCCAGGTATTTGTTGTAGGCATTCAGATCCTGTTGGGAACCGGTCAATGGGAGGTTGGCGCCCTTGGATTCCAATTCGGGAAGGAGCGACCGGAGATGGAATTGATTGAAGGAAGCGATGTTGTCCCCCTCTCCGGCGTGGGCCGGACTGATGAACGCCTGCCAGCCAGGGAGGTCGAACCGGGGCTGATGGTTCAGGAACGTGGGCCGGAAATAATAGGGGCTGGAGGGATTGGTATGTTTGATGGCTCTGGTACGGATGTAGGACCGGTAGACCTCCCCCAGCATGATGGTCGGGGAGGGCTCGCGATCGGTTCCGTAGGGGCGAAGGGCAGAACTCTTCTCAAGATAAGGGAACCAGGGAGATTCCCGGATAGTGTCGTACCAATCGCGGGAGCTTCCGCCCTGGTTTTCGACGGTCACTCCCTGCTCCCAATTCATGAGGTAGGTGTCCTGGATCCGTCGGAAGACATAGAGGCCATCCCCGCGACCGGAGTTGAAGAAATGGAACCCTTCGGCAAACTCGCCGTAGGGGTTGCTCCCTCGAGCGACGTTCAGAAACAGGGGACCTCCTCCAAGGTAGATCAGCCCGCGGTGACTGGTCAGCCAATCGTTCATATTGTCGGGGCGGGAATCCCCTTCGCATCCGTTCCGGAGCACCCAGGGCAGGCCGTTCGGGGGGGAGGTGCGATTGCCATTGGCGGTGTTGGCCACCACGTTGAGCCGGAAGGCGGCGTCGACATTGGTCTCATCAGATGACTCGCGGGCATCCTCGACGTAGAGGGTGAACTTCGAGAGCACCGGGACCAGGGCGGCAGCGACCTTGATCTGGGCGACGAAGTGGAACTCTTCCCGGAGTTCGAGATTTTGCCCGCCGGTCTTCCTGAAGATCGTGGCGATCGCCAGGTGGATCAAACCACGTTTTTCCCGGGTGTAGGCAGAGTCACGCAAGGGGCGGAAATCGCCCCGTCGGCAGGAATACTGGATCTCGTAGCTGAATGCCCCTAGGTGGCCGAGGGGCTCCACCATCTCCCGGATGACGGGGGACAGGTCGGCGGCTCCCTGATCGAGCCGGATGAAGGTGTCGGCGGCGGCCGGCAGGTCACCGAGGCTCCCCAGCGGCTTCTTCAGATACTTGGAGAGTTTGCTGCCGGGGTCATGGACGATTTCGCGCTGGATCTTCTGGATGGCCAGGGTGGCCAGCCCGAAGGCCAGGGAGGTGCTGATCCGCTGCTGCCCCTGTCGATGCGTGAGACGGTTCTGCATGACCATGAACTGGAAGAACCAGGCGGCGAGCAGCAGTAGCACGAACAGGATGCCTCCCGCGACCAGAATGGCCGACCCGCGACGACCCGGCCAAGAACGGCCAGGTCGGGGGCCCGTCGCCTCAGCCTGCCCTCCGAAGGGGGGGGCGCGGAAGGCGGGGGGGCGGCGGGCGGGGTGGGGCGGCATCAGAGGCTGGTCGGCGGAAGGGTGATCAGGGCGGTGGCGGTCAAAAGTCAGGGGCGGTCAGAGGCTCGACCTCTTTGGGCTGAATTTCCGGGCGGGTCGGGTCGGTGGACAACAGGGTAGGGTAGGGGTGATTGGAGGCATCCCGGTCATCGACCTCGGCGTAGTCGAGCACATCGATGTAGCCGCTGTACACCCATTTCCCCTGATACCCCCCGGTGTTGACCTGATACCAACTGCCACTCACGCCGAGGATGGTCACCTCATCGCCGTTGGAGATGGTGCCGAGAACGGTGAAATTCATTCCGGGGCCCTCGCGGACGTTGAGGGCGGTGCAGTTGACCTTGCCCCGGGACGGGACGCGGGCCGCCCACAGGGTACCGGCGGTCAGGAGGGTGGCGAGCACCAGAAGAAATAGGGACACCGATCGCTTGGTCATGGGCGTATCCTCCTCTTCCCGATCTTACCCGATCGGAGGCGGAAAGTTACGGGAGCCCCAGGGCAGATCAGGACAGGGCCTCCCTGAGCATCTGGGCGGCGTCTTCCGGGGGTGTGGGGTTGATGTAGAACCCCGACCCCCACTCGAACCCGGCCACCTTGGTCAGCTTGGGGATGATCTCGACGTGCCAGTGGAAGAAGTCGCGGTAGGAATCGGAGCAGGGCGACGTGTGCAGGATGAAGTTGTAGGGAATGTCGGGCAGCAGGCGGTCCATGCGCTTGAGGGCCGCCTGCAGGGCCTGGGCGAACCCCTGCACATGGTCGTTGTCGAGGGTCTCGAAGAAGGGCTGGTGCACCTTGGGGATGATCAGCATCTCGAAGGGGAAGCGGGAAGCGAACGGGCAGAAGACCATGAACAGGTTGTCCTGGAAGACGATGCGGCTGGGTTCCTGGATCTCCTGGCGGATGATGTCGCAGTAGATGCACCGGTCATGATAGTGGAAATACTCGCGGGCGCCGTCGATCTCCTCTTCGATCCGCTTGGGGATGATCGGGGTGGCGACGATGTGCGAGTGCGAGTGGGCGAAACTCGACACCCCGCGCCCACTGTTCTTCACGACCAGGAAGTGCTTGAACCGCGGGTTCTTCTTGATCTCGAGCAGGCGCTGCTTGTAGGCCCAGATCACCTCGCGGACCTGGTCGAGATTCGCCGACTGCAGCGTCTGGTGGTGGGATGGTGTCTCGATCACCACCTCGTGCACGCCGATCGAGTTCATGGCGTCGAACATGCCGATGCCTTCCCGGCCGGCATCGCCGGTCGGGGTCAGGATCGGATGTTGGTCGGGAATCACCCGCACCCACCACCCGGGTTGGTTGGCCAGGGTGCCATTGCGCCGGAAGGCCATCGTCTCGTTGGGGGTCAGATGCTCGTTGCCCTCGCAGAAGGGGCAGGGGCCCTGCTCTTCGACCGGCCCGCCCCGTTCGGGCTTGAAATCATGGGGCCGCTTGCCGCGCTCGGGCGAGATGATCACCCACTGCTTGAGAACGGGATCCTTGCGGAGTTGGGGCATGCGCTACCTCGTGGAACTCGGGCCGGGCCGCGGGTCAGCCAGCACCCGACTGGATGAGGTGCCGAGCGGCATCCTCGGGGGGGACGGGGTTGACGTAGAATCCGGACCCCCACTCGAACCCGGCCACCTTGGTCAGGCGGGGCATGATCTCCAGGTGCCAGTGGTAGTAGTCCGTGCAGAGTTCGTCGCAGGGCGAGGTGTGGATGATGTAGTTGAAGGGCGGGTCGCCGAGGGTCTTGATCAGGCGGCGCAGGGTGCCGTGCATCGCGTTGGCGAAGGCTTCCTGTTCGGGCTCCTCGATGTCGCCGAAGGATGCTTTGTGGTCTTTCGGGGCGATCCAGGTTTCGAAGGGGAAGCGCGAGGCGAACGGGGCGAACGCCACGAAACTCTCGTTCTCGTAGATGACCCGGTTGCCGGAACTGAGCTCCTGCCGGATGATGTCGCAGAACACGCAGCGTTCCTTGTAGTAGAAATACTGCTTGGCCCCCTCGACTTCTTCCATAACCCGCTTGGGAATGATTGGAGTGGCGATCAGCTGCGAGTGGGGATGATCGAGACTGGCCCCCGCCGCGGCCCCGCTGTTCTTGAAGATCAGGATGTACCGGAACCGGCGGTCGCGCTTCAAATCGCGATATCGGTCGCAATACGCGTTAACGATTTTGAGAACCTGGTCACGGGTAAAGGTGTCGAATCCGCCGTGGTGGTCGGGGGTCTCGATGATGACCTCGTGGGCTCCGACCCCGTTCATCATGTCATAAAGGCCGATGCCGGTGCGGTCGAGATCGCCCTCGATCTGCAGGGCGGGGAAGCGGTTGGGCACCACCCGCACCCGCCATCCCGGCTGGTTCGGCAGGGTATTGGGCTCGCGGTAGGACATCACCTCGGGCGGGGTCTGCCCCTCGTGGCCGTTGCAGAACGGACAATTGCTGACCTCGAGTCGCTCTTGCAGAGTCGGAAAATCCCCGGGGCCCTTGGGGTTCTCGAGGATGGTGATCACCCATCGTTTGGTTACCGGGTCTTTGCGCAGCTGGGGCATGGGCCCTCCTCGAATCGGATTCCCAACAGGTGGTATTATAAATCCCTCACGAGGAAAATGGCAATGCCTCATATCTGACCGGGCACGGGGTTCTCTGGCCCACCGGGGCGGGGATCCTCTCCCGGTCGATTTGTCCCGCTGCCGATCCGCTCAGATAGGCTTTTGGAAAGAGCGTACAGAGGAGCGTGCATCGCTCGAGCCGCCTGGAGGCAACTTTCGGTGACGGCCGGTGCCCGGACCGACGAGCGGCGTTGCCGGGCAGGGCGAAAGGCACGATGTCCCGGGGCCAAAAAAAAATTGACAACCCCCTGCGGTTCGGTTAGATTAGCCCGGTTGTGACCCTTGCTTTCAGCCCCCACCCCGGTCGGATCCAGAGATCCGCACCGCCAACGAAGAGGTAAACCATGGGACGCAAGAGAACATGCGAACTTCCGTTCTGCCAAGGCACCGTAGAGGGTACCCGCAACAAGCGACGTTGCGACAACGATCGCAACATCCACCTGCATCAGGTGATCTCCAAGAACGTGAAGAAAATCATGCGGTACATCGAGAATCACGAAGATTTCACCGCCAACGATGTCAACCGCGACCTCTTCAAAAACCGGCTCGACAAGAACGAAAAAGGGTCGATGTACCGGATGTTCCAGGCCATGGTCCGGGAAGGCTATTTGACCGAACGGGGCAAGCGCGAAGGCCTCAAGGTCTACGCCTTTGCCGGCCGGCCGGCCCACCCTGCCGGTGTCGCCCCAGCTCCCGCTGCCCCTCCCGCCTTCCAGCCTGCCCCGCAGGCTCCCGCACCGGTTGCCCATGAGCCGCCGCCCCTGTCCCCGCGGGACATCCTGCTCGGGAAACTGCGGGAATTCGTCTACATGAAAAACGGCTCCTGGAACCACGACGACTGGATGTGGTTGGTCAACCGCCCCGACATCCGTGAGTTCGGCGCCTCCGATGCCGAGATCGGCCTGATGCTCGAGGAAGAAAAGGCCCGCTACTGGGTTCGCAAGCAATAGAGCGGTCCCGCGCCGGTTCGCCGGCTCGTTCCTGGTTGGTCCGACGGCCCCGTCTTCGACGGGGCCGTTCCCGTCATGCCGGGCGGTGGCCGACTTACCAGGGATCAGCCGTCCGGCCACGATTCTCCCGGCAGTGCCCCGGTCCCGGAAGATTCCGCCTGAGGTCTCTCCTGCCTGTCAGGCTGGAGGGCGGAACGACCCCTACGGTGGTTGCTCTGGATGTCGCGAGATTCGGGGGGAGGTTTCCTGATCGTTCGCCCCCTCTGTTCGCAGGGGGAGCGCCAGTTCCCTGGGCCACCTCGCCGTTCCCCAGTCGTGGTCAGGCTCAGTGGTGGGGCTGCCAAGGGGTGTGGTGATCCCCAAGGATTCCATGGACCGGAGCCGGCCCGTTCGGGGAAAAAGCGACACGCCCAGCCAATGTCAGCTGGGCGTGCAGGCGAAACGGGAGGGACCTCCCTGTTTGCAGGTGGGACCGGAGAGGGGCAAAAGGTTATTCCTCGTCTTCGTCCTCTTCGTCCTCTTCGTCCTCGTCGTCGAATTCTTCCTCGTCTTCGTCGTCGAACTCGTCTTCCTCGTCCTCGTCGAAGTCGTCTTCTTCCTCGTCTTCCTCGAATTCCTCGTCCTCGTCGAAGTCGTCTTCTTCCTCGTCTTCCTCGTCCTCGTCGAGTTCCTCGTCCTCGAGGTCGTCGAACTCCTCGTCTTCCTCGTCTTCGTCGAGTTCCTCGTCCTCGTCGTAGCTGTCGAACTCTTCGTCCAGCTCTTCCTCGTCGTCCTCGTCCTCTGCCTCGTCGGCGTCTTCGTCGTTTTCTTCAGTATCTTCGTCCACGTCCTCCCATTTCTTCTTAGGGGACAGGAGTTCGGTTGCGTCGATCAGGCTCTTCCGGGTGGGCATGGGAAATGCTCCTTTCAACTTGTGGGTGGGTTGACCGCGAAGAATATTGCATAATTCACCCCTCGTGTCAACAGGGAAGATGCATGCCCTGCAAAGAGCCTGGTTGGCTGATTTCAGAAGGGTTTCCGCGGGGCGGGCCAAAAAATCGGACCGGAGTGGTGGGAGGGCCGGATGAGGCATGAGGAGTGCCCGCCCGGCCGGCCCTCCCCGGGAGGGTACCCCATCGCCTTGACGCAGGCGGGACCTTGGAGTATACTGACATTCCATCTCTGCACGGAGGACCACCCGATCCATGTTCCAGAATCTGTCCGAGAAGCTGACGTCGATCTTCGACAAGCTGCGGCGCTCGGGCAAGCTGACTGAAAAGGACATCGACGTCGCCCTCGGCGAGGTCAAGATGGCCTTGCTCGAGGCCGACGTCAACTTCAAGGTCGTCAAGCAGTTCACCAAGCGGGTCAAAGACAAGGCCGTCGGGGCCGAGATCTTCAAAAGCCTGACCCCCACCCAGCAGGTCATCAAGATCGTCATGGACGAGCTGACCGCCCTGCTCGGCGGCGAGCGCGCCAAGATCACCTTTTCCCCAAAGAAACCCTCCGTCTTCCTGATCGCCGGCCTGCAAGGTTCTGGCAAGACCACCACCTGCGCCAAACTCGCTCTGCATCTGCGCAAAGCCGAGAAGAAGAACCCCCTCCTGGTGGCCTGCGACATCTACCGGCCCGCCGCCGTCAAACAACTGGAAGTGCTTGGCCAGCAGTTGAGCGTCCCCGTTTTCTCGAAACCTCCCGGGGTCAAGCCGGCCGAGATCGCCACCGCGGCCATCGAGCATGCCCGCGAACACGACTACGACGTGGTCATCGTCGACACCGCCGGCCGCCTCCACATCGACGAGGAGATGATGGACGAGGTCAAGGGCCTGAAAGAGACCCTGAGCCCGCATGAGATCCTGCTCGTCGTCGATGCCATGACCGGCCAGGATGCGGTCACCATCGCCAAGAGTTTCAACGACCTGCTCGAGCTGACCGGCGTCATCCTGACCAAGCTCGACGGCGACGCCCGCGGCGGCGCCGCCCTGTCGATCCGCGAGGTGACCGGCAAGCCGATCAAGTTTGTCGGCATCGGCGAGAAGGCCTCGGCCCTCGAGCCCTTCTATCCCGAACGCATGGCCCAGCGCATTCTCGGGATGGGCGACGTGCTGACCCTCATCGAGAAGGCCCAGTCCGAAATGGACGAGGCGAAGATGAAGGAACTCGAGAGCCGCATCCGCGAGGCCGAGTTCAACTTCAACGATTTCCTCGACCAGTTGAACCAGCTCAAGCGCATGGGCCCCCTCGACCAGCTGTTGGGCATGCTTCCCGGTTTCAGCGGCATTCCCAAGCTGTCCGAGATGTCGTTCGACGACAAGAACTTCAAACGGTTCGAGGCGATGATCCTGTCCATGACCCCGGCCGAACGGGCCAACCCCGACCTCATCGATGGCAGCCGCCGCAAACGGATCGCCTCCGGCAGCGCCAACTCCATCCAGAACGTCAACATGCTGCTCAAGCAGTTCGCCCAGATGCGCCAGATGATGAAGAACCTGACCAGCGTCACCAAACGCTCGAAACTGGCCAGGTTCTTCGGCGGGAAATTCTAGCCCCAGATCCGGGCCTGCCCCGGTCACTACCAGCACGCAAGAAGGAGTACACATCATGTCCGTCGCCCTCAGACTGAAAGTCATTGGAACCAAGCACCGCCCCATCTACCGGGTCGTCGCGGTCGATTCGCGCAAGGCCCGGGATGGCCGCACCCTGGCCAACCTCGGTCACTACAACCCCCTGACCGAACCCGCCGAGGTCTGCCTCGACGAGGAGCGCGTGATGAATTACCTCAAGACCGGCGCCCAGCCTTCTGACACCGTCCGGCAACTGTTGCTCAAGAAGGGCATCCGCCAGACCCAGGTCAAGCAGGAAAAAGGCACCAAGCTGGCCTGGGCCAAGGTCGGCTGAGCCGGCCGCGCGAGCAGGAGCAGAGCGCGTGCCACTGCAAGCAACCCAGGCCATGGTCGAAAGCCTCGTGAAGGCGTTGGTGGAGCATCCCGATGAGGTCTCTGTCAAGCCGATCGAGGGTGACAACACCGTCGTGCTCGAGGTGCAGGTCAACACCGAGGACGCGGGCAAGGTGATCGGCAAGAAGGGCCGCACCATCAATGCCCTGCGCACCCTGGTGCGGGCCGCCACCAGCCGGCACGACAAGAAAGTGATGATGGAGCTGGTCTGAGACCATGCCGACGCCCACCCCCACCTCTCGCCCCCAGGGAATTCGCCGGCCCGCCCTCCGTTCGCGGAGGA
>CALLCO010000269.1 GCA_937998695.1 Candidatus Ozemibacteraceae bacterium | reverse complement strand
GCCATGCGAACAGGCCCCCCCGACCGCCATCCTGAAATCAGCCGGCCGGACAACCTAGTATGACTACCGCATTTGAAACATCCACCCTGGGGCCGGATTCGCCGGAAGACACACATGGAACAGGCCGGATCGGTCCGAGGGAGAGGCCGATTCGACGGCTCGTGAGGCCTGGATGGCCTCGCGCCTCGCAGATCGCCATGGATGGCGATTCTGCGAGGTTCTGACGAGGAATCGAGCCGAACCCGAGGCCACCGATCCGAGCCTGTGGAATGGTGTCTGGAGGCGAACCCGGCCCCAGGGTTTGGGAAACTACGGTAGTCATAGTAAGACAAGGCCAGCCCACACCCTTGGCCGACCATCCCGGTCGGCGGGGGCACCCCGTCAGGCTCTTCAGAACCAAGCGGCGACACACCCTCTGGCAACGCATTGCACGAACCGGACGGATGACCCGCCGCGGGGGGGGCACGGGGCGGCGCCGACCACCGCCACCGTTGCGCGGCCGTCGACCGTGGGAAGCTACTTCCGGCCGGTGTGGCGGCGGGCCTTGTGATACTCCTGCGTCAGCTTGTCGACCAGGGCGGGCAGCTGGTCATACAGCCGGCGGAGCCGACGGGGCTTGACGGTGCTCAGAGCGTAGGCGGCAATCAGGGGCAGGGCGACGGTCGAGTCGAGGTAGCAGACCACGGTGTCGGGCAGGCTGTCGGGGCGGACCTTTCCCCAGCTGACCGCCTCGGAAGGCGTGGCGCCGGACAAGCCGCCGGTGTCGGGGCGGGCGTCGGTGAACTGCAGGAAGTAATCGTGGCCTTCCTCTTCGATGCCCAGCACCTCCTGGATCTGCGGCTCGGTCTGCAGCATGAAGTTCTTGGGCGACCCGCCGCCGCAGATGAAGACCGCGCTTTTGCCGCCCGTGCGCTTGGCGTCGAGGACGATGGCGGCGGTCTGGTTGACGTCGAGATTTGGGTCGAGCGTCAGCTTCCCGCCGTCGAGGGCGAGGGCGGCGATGTTCATGCCGATCGAGCTGTCGCCCGGGCTGCTGGTGAAGACCGGCACGCCGGCCTCGTAGGCGGCCGCCAGCAGGCTCTGGTCGCGCCGCTTCAGTTGCCGCTCCCGCTCGCGGATGTATTTCCCGCACAGGTGGTGGAATTCCGCCGTGCCCATCGGGCGCTGGAATTCTTCTCCCCGCATGATCTGCCGGAAGAAGGCGTCGGTGTTCAGCAGCACGTCGTAGTCGAAGACGACGTCGTAGATGCGTACCACGCCCTTCTTGCGCAGGTCGATGTCGCTGAAGAACGGCGAGCCGGCATACAGCTTCTCGCCGATGCCGAAGTGCGTGTCATGGTACAGGTTGGCTCCGGTCGCGACGATCCAGTCGACGAACCCGGCCTTGATCAGCGGAATGACCACCGATTTGCCGAGGCCGGCCGGAGTCAGGGCCCCGGCCAGGCTGAGCCCGATGGTGACGTCGGGACGCAGCATCTTCTCGGCATACAGGCGGCACGCCTCGCGCAAACGACCCGCGTTGTAAGCCACGAAGGCCGACGAGATCAGGTCGGGAACGGTCATTCCTTTGGCGACTCCGGCGGGGTCGATGGGGGCCCCGGCCAGATAGGGATTGGCGGAGGCTTTGGGGGCGGGGCGGCGGGGCGGAAGCCGGTTCGAGGGGGTGGTGGCGGGGCGGGCGGCGGTCTGGCGAGTGGTCTTGCTCATGGCAGGTCCTCCGAGGTGGGGAAATGGGATGACGGGAGCCGCCCCGGCAGGGGCGGCAGGGTGGGCATGGCGGGAAAGCGGCTCGCCGGCCGGCTTCTCAGGCCGGGTCGTCCGGAGTGGCGGGCGGCGGGCCGGGGGGATGATGGTTGCTGGAAGGTTCCTTGATGATCAGGATGATCTTCTCGATCATCTGGCGGGCATTTTTGGCCGTCAGGATGACGTAGGGCATCTTCCCGCCGCTGAAGGTCTTGTCGAGGTTGTGATCGATGACTTTGCGAATCTCGCCGCTCAGGCCGGACAGCGAGGGGAAGAGGTCGACCACCTTGCGCCCTTTCGCCTCGCGTGGGGAGACTCCGGGGGGAAGGTCTTCGGCCGCCCGATGGTTCAGGCTCAGAACTTCTCCGGCGAGGTTCTGGATAATCACCTTTTCGGAGATGTGCTCGATGATATCGTTGGCGTTGGCCTGTTCTTCGACGACCCGCTCCACCAGGCGGGCGTTGAGAATGGCGATGCCGGCGATGACCGAGAAGTTGCGCAGAATCCGCAGATCGTCATCGTCGAACGGGATTCCGTCCTTCTTGTTGACCACCTGGAACACCCCGATCAATTCGTCGCGCAGGACGAGGGGGTGGGTCAGGATCGACTTGGTGTGGGTATGGAATTTCTCGTCGATCTCCCGGTTGAATTTCATCGTGGGGTGGTAGTTCGAAAGGTCGCCATAGGCGTCGGGGATATTTAAGCTGCGGCGGTGGAGGGCGGTGTAGCCGGCGATCGAGTCGTTGCCGACCGGCAAGACGATTTCCTCGACGCGATCGCTCAGGATGACCTGGGAGATCATCAGTTTCTCGACCGGGTCGACGAGATACAGGGTGGCGCCATCCGCCTGCAGGAGGTCCTTCACGTGACTGACGATCTGGGTCAGCAACCCTTCGATGTCGAACGTGGTCAAGAGCTTCTCGCCCAGCGCAATGATGCGCTCCAGGCTTTCGATCGTTCGTTGCATGGCGCCTCTCCTGATGGGATGACTTGGTCGGAAACATGACAACCTGCCGTGGTGCTTCCGGCCCTGGCCGACATGGTAACGCGTTTCCCCGGGGATGGCAACAACCCTCCTCAGGTAGGAGAGGACTTCTCTGGCG
>CALLCO010000268.1 GCA_937998695.1 Candidatus Ozemibacteraceae bacterium | reverse complement strand
GGGGCGATGCCTTGCGGGTGTCGAGGATCTCGTTCATGCGGGTGGGGAGGGCCGGGCTGCGGAAGACGTGCAGGCAGGTGTTGTCGAGTTTGAAGAGGCTCTTGGTGCGGCGCTCGATGAGGGCGGCGAGGGCGTCGATCTGGGTCGAGTGGCGCAGCAGTTCGACGACCTCCTCGAGGGTCGCCTGCTTGTGATTGACCTCGGTGACGAGGGCGTCGTTGGTAGCCTTGACCCCGGCGATGTCGGTGAGCAGAGCCGATACCTGGTCCTCCAGGACCAGCTTCTGGGTTTCCAGGTCGCGCACTCTCTGGGTGAGGGCTTCCACTTCGACGGTGCGTTCGCTGGCCACCTTGAGGGTCTTCATCAGTTGCTGGTTGGCTTCCTTCCCTTCGATCACGGTTTTTTCGAGCTCGAGCCGGGAGGCATCGAGGGCCTGTTTGAGTTCGTCGACCCGTTCTCGGTGGAACAGAGTGTCGGTGATGTCGTCGGCGAGCAGCATGACGAGGGGGCGCTTGTTCGAATCGATGAGGGGAACGAGGCGGCAGGCCAGGGTGTGGGTGGTTCCTTCCGGGGCCGACAGTTTGATCCGCTCGATCTCGCGGGCCCTTCCGCCGGTGAGGACGGACTGGATCACGTAGCCCATGCCGTACTGCTTGAAGGCGGGGATAGCCTCGAGGACGTTGTGCCCGAGCAGATTGTCGGGCAGGGTGGCGATCTTTCCCCGTTTGTACTTGAGGACGTTGCCCTGGGCATCGAGGAGGAACCAAGCAGTCGGTACCGCCTCGGCCACCGAGGCGTAGGCCAGGCTTTCGCGCCGGCTCTTTTCCAGGAGCTGATGCAGGAAGAAGATCCGCTCCTTGAACACCGAGGTCAGGTTGTGGGCGAGGTAGGCCGAACCGAGGAGGGCGGTCAACAGGGTGAAGAAGCTCGAGATGGCCCATTCCGGGGAGTTGCTGAGATCGCCGATCTGGGGCCCATAGAACTTGATGTGGGGCAGCAAGCGGGCGTTGACCAGGAGGCAAAGGGCCAGATACGCGGCGGCGGCCAGGGTGGCATAGACCCCGCCCGTGTAGAAGCCCATCACGGCTCCGGCCACGATGACGGGGACGACCGTGAGGACGATGAGGGGGCTTTCGGACGAGCCGGTGAAGCGCACCAGCAGCGTCAACAGGAGGATGTCGCCGAGCACCTGGGTGTGCATGATGTTGTCGAGCGAGAGGGGATTGAACCGCACCCCCTTGAGGGTCTCTAGGAGTAGGAGGTAAAGGACGCAGAGAACCTTGAACCCTAGATGTGGAAGGGTGAGCAGGGCGGAGATCCCGTACTCCCTGACTCTCGATTGGAATTGATAGATCACCGCGAGAAGATACCGTTTGAGGGCGCCGGTCCCGCGACGCAGGAGCAACTGGCGGGTCAGCATGGCGATGTGGATGGTGAAGAATACGTTGAGGACCGCCAGCAGGCAGCACAGCAGGTAGATGGGGGTGATGCCGAAGCTCATCCCGAATCCGCGGGTGGCCAGCATCCCAAACCCGAAGAGGATGGGGATGGCCGCCCACCGCAGGGTGACCAGCCCTTGGGCGATTTGCAGTTCCCTCAGGCCCGAACGATTGGGTGTTTCCATAGGGCGGCTCCTCCGAACATCAGACAAACGAAACGAAAATCCAGCCTGAGTATCGGCAGGATCGGGGTGATCCCGAAGAGAGGAGACTCAGAAGAGGGGATGGCCGTTTCTGTTCCAGGTGCTTGGCGGCGCGATCGCGGGGCTGCCTTCAGAAGAGGGAATCGACGGATTCGATGCGGTCGGGGGAGATGTTCAGCAAAAGGAGGGTGGCCACGATCCGGGCTAAGCCGCTCCCGGTGGCCGTCTGGAGGGTCCAGCGGCCGTGCAGGGCGGCGGGGGAGGCGTCGGGAAGCCCGAGAACCGTGCGCAGGGTCGCCAGGTCGAGGGCGCGGGTGGCCCGGACTACCTCCGTTGGCGACCCTGTGGTCGCCGAACCCTGGGTCGCTCCCTGGGCATGGTCTGAGGGATGGACGGCGTTGGGCCAGCCCTGTTGCAGGAGTCCGAACAGTTCATAGGGGGGCAGGGGGCTGGCGGCGACCAGAGCCAGATCGAGGCCGGGGAATTCTTCACGCCGCGGGGCGAGAGGATCGGCGGCGGAAGGGGGGGGAAGGCCGAGGGCGGCACCGACGAGGGATCGAGCCGCGGACAGGGCATAGGTCAGTCCGGCGCGGGGGACGGTCCAGCGCCACAGCCACACCCCTTCCGGGCCGGGCTGGAACGTGGAGCCGGCCAGTTCGGGGACGGGAGCCTGGTCGAGGCTACGGTCGAGAGTTTCCAGGACCGACGCAGGGCCCCGGATGGCCACCACCACATCGATTTCCTGGGTGGGATCGGTGGGGGCAGAAGTGCCTTTTGCAGGTTGGCGGCTGGCTCCACCCTCCGGGGGGGAGGGGGACGGACTCCGCAGCGCGGCATACCGGGGGCGGGAGTCGAGCCGAGCGACGATCCGGTGGAGGATCGGGCGCGGCAGGCAGATCACGCGTTCCTGATGGTCGGGGCGTCGGAAGGTCGGGCGGTCGGCACCCTGGTCGCCGAGACCGAGATGCTGGATCCAGGATTCCAGGAAGGCCCCCTTTTCGAGTTCCCCCCGCTCGGCACGATGGACCCGGGCACAGTGATCGGCGAAGCCGTTCCAAGCCGGACTGGAAGCCGGATCATCGGTCAAGGTGAGAAACTTGGTGGTGAAGGCATCACGCTCCCAGAGGTGGTCGAGGGGGGCGTTGCCGGAGAGGGCGAGCACCACGGCCTGGGGGAAGGTCCAGACTTCGTAGGAATGTTGCCCCTGGCTTCCGGGCAGGCGGATGAAACGCTCACCGAGAAAGCGGGCGGCGACGATGGTCTCGAGGGAAGGGTGCTCCCAGGCAGCGAGATGGGTCACGCGGGGTGGGGTCTCGGGGCAGACCAGTTCGCAGGATGGGAGGGCGGGGTTGGGATCGGGGTCGGCCCCGTTGGGCCAGGTGATGGCTTTCAGGATGCCGACCAAGCGGTCGCGGTGGGGGGTGAGAGGAGGATTGACCCACACGGAAAGGAAGGGCGGGGGTCGGCGTGGCGGCCACCGCCGCAGGCAGAAATCCTTGAGATGGTCACGCCAACTGGGGCTCGGGGTGGGCCACGTCATGGTTTGGAACCGGATGACGAGATGCTGGCAGAAAACGGCGGCCACCTCGGCGGCTTCGGTGGCGGGCAAGGGCAGAAACAACCCGAGTTGCAGAGTGGTGGGGGTATCGAGGATCGACCAGGTGGCGCCTTTGGAGAGGAGGAACTCGCCAAGGGTCGGGGCCGGGCCCGCCGTCAACCCCTCTTCGAGAAGCCGGCGAAGATGGGGGGCCAGCGAGGCTCCATCCTTGATGGGATGGGTGAAGGTGAGCAAACAGACAGACAGGTCGCCCGTAGTGTGCAGGGCGATGGCCGAGGTGGCCCAGGCCATCCACAGGCAGACCAGCAGCACCGTGGCTCCGGCTGGAAAGGGCCGCCGGGATGCCCGGAGGCGGAGCCCGAACGGCCGATGGGAAGCGGGATGGGACATCGTCGGATGGCCCTCCTGGTGGAGTCGAGGGTGGCAGGCCTGCTCACGATTATAGGTTGCCCTCCGGGCTCGGTCAACTGCCGGATTCCCGGGAAACATCGTCCGGGGGGGAGTGGGGTGAAACCCAGCGTCTGATCCGGGGGTGCGACGGAACCCCCCTCTCGAGTGGCCAGCGGAGGATCTGGCCGCTGGCCGGCACGAAGGGCGGAGCCGCGAAGGGCGGGCTCGCCGCTCTCCGGGGGCGATCAGTCGAGGACCTGGTAGACGGCGTCGAGGATGGTGCCGTCGCGCCATTCGATGACGGCCACCGGCCGCTCACCCAGGCGGGGCTGTTCGGGCACCCCGGTCAGGGCATGGGTGTCCTGCATGAGCTGGGGCAACGTGACCTGGGGAAGTCGGCTGCCCTTCAAGCGCTCGATCAGGTCGGGGCGGCGGGGGTTGATGGCGACCCCTCTCTCGGTGACCACCACGTCGACGACTTCACCGGGGGTGGAGATGGTTGTCACCTTCTCGCGGATGATCGGCATGCGTTTGCGGAAGGACGGGGCGGTGATGATGCAGCAGGTCGAACCCGCGGCGGCGTCGGAGTGTCCTCCGATGCCATGCAGGAGGAGGCCGTCGCTGTGGGTGTTGACATTGACGTTGAAATCCAGGTCGATCTCGGTGGCGCCCAGGATGGCGACGTCGAGCTGGTTGGCCAGGCAGCCCTTGGCATGCAGGTTGTAGGAGGTGTGGGGCGTCGATTCGATGTGCCGGGGGTTGTCGCGGCAGGATTGAACAGCCGCGAGATCGAAGCTCTGCAGGTCGATGATGGCGCCCAACAAACCTTCCTTGAGCATGTCGACCAGGATCTGGTTGGCCCCGCCATGGGCGAAACTGGCCTTGACGCCTTTTTTGCGCATGCGTTCGGCGAGGAAGACATTGGCGGCCAGCGAGATGCCGCCAGCGCCGGCCTGGAAGGAGAAGCCCTCCTTCATGATGCCGCTGTCCTCGATGAACTGGGCGGTGTATTCGGCGATCAACAGTTGGGTGGGTGACTTGGTGAGCCGGGTTGTGCCCGACACGATCTGGGTGGGGTCGCCGATCGTCTCGACGGGCAGGACGAAATCGACGTTGCCGCCCTGGATGGACCAGGGAAGGCAAGGGTAGGGGACGAGATTGTCGGTGAGCAGGACCACCTGGTCGGCCCACAGGGAATCGGGCAGGGCGTAGCACATGGGCCCGCAGGCGCTCTTCCCCAATACGCCTGTGGCGTTGCCGGTAGGATCGGCGGTGGGCGCGGCGATGAAGGCGATATCAATGTGAAGGTCGCCGTCCTGGATGGCGCGGTAGCGGCCTCCGTGTGATCGCAGCACGGCGGTGTTCTTCATCCACCCCTTGGAACAGGCGACCCCGACTTGCCCGTTCATCGATCCTTCGACGTGGGCGATGACGCCGCTCTTGATCAAGTCGACGAGTTGGTCATGCACGGGGAAGAGGGCGGACGGGGCGACCACCAGATCTTTCAGGCCGCGGGCGGCGAGGCGAGTCATGACCTCGTTGACCACCCGGTCGCCGTTGCGGAGGTGGTGGTGGAAGGATACGGTCATGCCCGACTTGAGAGGGAGGCGGTCGAGCAGCTCGTCCCAGCTGCCGACGACCTTGTCGATCGGCCCACGGTGGGGGGTGGTGGCGATCCGGCGGGTGGCGATGGTGCCGCTCACCTGGCCGGTAAAGGCGCCCTTGAACGGTCGAACGGGCCGGTTGCCCAGATGGGTGGGAATCCTGCGCCCGAGGCTGTTGTGGGTCCAGTCCATGGTTTCCCCCTCTGAGGAAATATCGTTCTTGCGATAGGTCGCCCGAATGTACCATGAACCACCCCCCGGGGCAACTGCCCGGCCAGGGGGTGGCGGGCGGGCGGGATGTGTGGTACCTTCCCAGTCGGGGACAAACAGTATGGAGACACCTGCCCTTTCGCCCACCGGCCCCGGTTTGCCCGGGGGCGGCCTCCTGCTTGGGGAGATCGCCCAGGTCATCGGGCATCTGAGCCCCGACCGGGGCGTACTGTTCCTGCTCGAACGGGCCCTGGAGTTCACGCAGGCGCGGGGGGGGGTGTTGCTGATCCCCCACGAGAAGTTGCGGGAGATGGTCCCCCTTCTGGAGAACCTGCCGGGCAACGGGCTGCGCCCCACGTGGGGGAAACCCTTCCTCGGTGCCTGTTACCAGGTGTTCCTCGACGGGCACACCCTCTTCTGGGACCGCGAAATGCTGCGGCAGCATGGCTTCCAGAGCCCCTGCCCGGAGGGCAACATCGCCCTCGTGTTGCCGGTCAAACTGGCGGGGCGTCCCGTCGCCCTGCTGTTCATCTACCGGTGCGCGGGAGGGATGACCTTCACCAGCGAGCATCAGAACTTCCTCGAGATGGTGACGCCGTTCATGGGCACGCTCATCGAGAATTTCCTGATGCACACCGAGATGATCCACAAGAATTCCCGCCTGTCGGCCCTCTACGAGATCTCGCAGCGGACCGAATCGCTGATCGATCTGCGGGATGTCTATGAAGCCCTCGGCAAGGTGGTGCAGAGTTTCATCGATTACGATGCCTATGTTCTCCACCTTCTGGCGGCGGACGGCCAGACCCTCGAGGCCCGCAAGGACTCGGCTACCGGCGGATTTCCGCTGAAGATCGCCCTCGGCGAAGGTCCGATCGGCAAGGCGGCCCAGGCGATGAAGCCGCACCTGACCTATACCCCAGACTTCAATTCGGTCCTGATCCTGCCGATCGTGGTGTCGGGGAAGCTGGTCGGGGTGGTCACCATCGCCAGCAAGAAGCCCTATGCCTACCGCGACGAGGACATCATCGGCCTGCGCATCATCACCACGCAGATCGGCTCGGTCGATCAATTGTTCAAGGACCTGGTGCGACTGCGCGGGTTCACCCAGCACATTCTCGAGAGCATGAACGCGGGAGTGCTGATTTTCGACACCAACGGGCTGGTCTCCTTCGTCAACCCGGAGATGACCCGCCTTCTGGGCCAGCCGCTGCCGGAGGGCTGGAGCTTGCAGTCATCCCCCCTTCCGATCCCCGGGCCGCTCGCCGAGGTGATCGGGAACGTGCTCGAGCGCAAGGTCACGCTCGAGAACACGCGCATCCGGCTGGAGGGAGTGCATCCGCCCAAGACCCTCGAGGTGACGGCCTTCCCCTTCCGCGATGAGCATGGCCTGATCCTGGGAACCGCCTGTTTCGTCAAGGATATCACCCAGATCATCCGGCTCGAGGACCAGTTGATGCGGGCCGACCGGTTGTCCGCCCTGGGGGTGCTGGCGGCCGGTATCGCCCACGAGATCCGCAATCCGTTGACCGGCATCAAGATGATCGTGCAGCTGCAGGTCTCGGAGTTGCCCCCCGACGATCCGCGTCGCGAACCGGTCGAGATCATCCAGCGCGAGATCGAGCGGCTGGAGCGGATCATCGTCAACCTGCTCGATTTCGCCCGGCCGAGCAAACCGAAGGCGGTGCGGGTGGTGTTGCCCGAGGTCGTCGAGGCGTGCCTGTTGCTGCTGCAGAACCAGCTCAAGAAAGCGGGGCTCCATCTCGAGCGGGAGTTCCCGGCCGATATCCCCCCGTTGATCGCCGACCCCGACCAGTTGAAACAGGTGTTCCTGAACATCCTGACCAATGCCATCCAGGCTTCGCATCAAGGGGGGCGCCTGCGGATCTCGATGGAGGCGCGGCCGGGATGGGTGGCCACCGCCATCCAGGATACGGGGGTGGGCATCCCCCAGGAGCGGTTGCGCGCCATCTTCGACCCCTTCATGACCACCAAGGAGGATGGCACGGGTCTGGGCCTGCCGCTGGCGCAGCGCATCATCGACGAGCACGGGGGGCGGATCGACGTGGACAGCGTGCTCGGCAGCGGCTCGACCTTCACCGTCCACCTGCCTCTGCGGACCGAAGCCGAGGCGGGAGCTCCGCATGCCTGAATCCACGCCGTTGGTCATCGGCATCACCGGCCAGATCGGCGCCGGCAAGAGCACCGTGGGGACGCTGTTCGCCCGGCACGGCTTCCACAACCTGGAGGTGGATGAAGTGGGCCACGCAGTGTTACAGCGTCCCGCCATCCGGGACGCGGTGGCGGCGGCGTTCGGCCCTGCCGTCGTCGACGGGCAGGGCGGGATCGACCGCCGGGAACTGGGTCGGCTGGTCTTCGCCGACCCGGCGGCCCGGGCCCGGCTCAACGCCATCGTCCATCCCCCGATGATCGCCGAGGTGGAGCGCCGGGTCCGGGAAACCACGGCCCGGGATGGGGTCGGCGTGATCGTCAACGCGGCCCTCTTGTATGAAATGGGGCTCGATCGACTTTGCCGCCGGATCATCTACGTGCGGGCGGCTTCCGACACGCGACTGCAGCGGATCGTGACCCATCGGGGCCTGCCTCTCGAGCGGGCACGGGCCCGTCTGGCCGCCCAGGACCAGGAACCGGTGGGGGATTCCCGGGTCGTCTTCTGCGACAACGACGGCTCACTCGACCATCTGCAGGCATGGGTCGATCGGACCCTGGCCGAATTTACCGCAGCACACGCTTCACCCACTGCATCCGCTGCACCCGCTCCACCTTCCCGAACGGAGATGCCACGCATGAACGACTCCCGCGAGTTGCCCGTCTGCCCGTCCGCTCCCGGCCCTTCCCTCCCAGAGAATTTCGAACCCCACACTGACTGTACCTTCGACAACCCCTCCTTGGGGGCGGTGGTCGAACATCTGGCCCAGGTCGATCCCTTGCCGCATTGCGGCTTGTCCCACCTGATCGACGGGGTGTTCCTGGTCCCGGTCGGACCGGATGGTTCGCAGCCCCTGGTCGGGCCGGACGGGGTGGCCACCCTCTTCTCCTCCATGGCGTTGGGGCGGGCCAGCGGGCCGGGGTCGGGGCGGCACATCCATGCGCGCCTCCGCCACCTGCTGGCCAGCCCTGCTGCCGCCTCCATTCGGGGCTTCGCCATCGCCCGGCCGGGAGGCGCGTTCCTCCACCTGGGCCCCGAGTTGATCGACAAGCTGCGGGCTCTGGCCGCCGCCCGTCCAGGCTCCGGTCCGAGCGAATCCCGTCCCGATTCGGTGGAGATCGCGGCGGGGGAATCCCTGATCATTTCCCCTCCCGACCTGCCGGTGCCGGCTGAGTTCCTCGCGCACCTGCGGCAGGTGGGGCGGCGCCATCCTGCGGTGGTTGAGATCTTCCTGTTTGATGCCGCCATCTCGGGGCGCGGGGACAGCCTGATCGTGGGGGTGCTGCCGGCGGTGGGGGCGACGGCGGAGGCCTTCGATCGTTTTTGGGGGGAGGCCATGGCGGGGGTGGAGGCTCGTTTGGCCGACCGGTCCTGTGTCGATTTCCTGGTGCTCGACGACCCGGCGCTGCTCGAGATTGTTTCGACCACGGTTGAGCCGATTGGAGTCAGATCATGACGAATGGAGTGGGTGGGGGTGCTGGCCGACCGAGGCTGACGGTCCTGCTGGCCGGCCGCGAAGAGCCGGCCCTGGCCGCGTTCCGCAGCATCCTGGACGGACTGGGGTTCACCCTGGTGCAGGCCGGTTCGGTCGCGGAGGCGGAGACCGCCTGTCGGGAGCACCAACCGGGAGTGGTGGTGGTGCGGGAAGACCTGCCCGGCGGGGGTGGGATCGCCCTCGGACGGCGCTTGCGTGAGGGGGGCGGCGAGTCGCCCAGCTTTCTGGTGCTGCTCCTCGACGAGGAGGCGCGCCTTCCCGCCAACGGTCCCGACGTCGCGTTGTTCGACGATGTGCTGTGCCGCCCCTGGAAGGCGGTGGAGATCCGGGCGCGGTTGCGCACCTGGGAACGGGTGGTCCGGCTGCAGCAGGACCTGCAGGCCGGTCTGAACCGTCTGGCGGCGGCCAATTCGCTGATCGTGCAGGCCAACGAACGCATGAAGAAGGACCTCTATGCGGTGGCCAAGATCCAGACCTCGCTGTTGCCCTCCACGCTGCCCGCGCTCGATCAGGCCGAGTTTGCCTGGGTCTACAAGCCCAGATCCGAACTGGCGGGCGACGGCTTGAACGTCTTCCGGCTCGACGAGCGCCAGGTGGCCTGCTACGTGCTCGACGTGTCGGGCAGTGGCACCTCGGCCGCCCTGCTGTCGGTGTCACTCAGTCGCCTCTTGTCCCCCTTTCCCGCGCAATCGACCCTGCTCAAGGAACTGACCGAGACTTCGCCCGGCTACCGCCTGCGGCCGCCCGCCGAGGTGCTGGCCGAGCTGAATCGCAGTTTCCCCCTCGACCTCGAGACCAATATGTTCTTCACCATCCTGTACGGCATCTTCGATCTGCGATCGGGGGTGTTCCGGTATGCCTCGGCCGGACATCCGATGCCGATCGTGCTCGACCGGCAGGGCCGAGCACGGACCCTCACGGGGGGCGGCTACCCCATCGGCTTCGTCGACGAGGCCCGGTTCGCATGCCGACAGACGCATCTGCACCCCGGCGACCGGATGTTCCTGTTTTCCGACGGTCTGGTCGAGGCGATGTCGCCGGCGCGGGTCCCCTTCGGGAAGGGACCGATGATCGAGGCCATGCGAAGCAGTGCCGCCTTGCCTCTCAAACAAGGAGTCGAGCGGATCCTGGCGGCCGCTGAGGCCTGGTGCGGGGAAGCCGGCCTGCACGACGATGTCTCCCTGTTGGCTTTTGACGTCAAAGCCCCGCTTTCGCGTCCCGGGAAGGGGAACGCTGGGGGGAAAGCCGGGGGGCGGTCCCGGCCCCGCAGCCGGCATGGCTGGCGGGCTTCCCCGCCTCATTCCCGGACGAGCGGGCGAAGGAGGACTGGCTGATGTCCCATCACGACCACGAGGCGGAAGCGCCTCGCCACCTGCGCATGGGAGTGTTGACCCTGTCGGATACCCGCGACGCCGCCTCCGACCGGTCGGGGGCCCTGCTGCAGGACCTCTTCCGGCAGGCCGGGCACGAGATCGTCCGGTACACGGTGATCCGGGAGGACCCCGAGACGATCGAGGCCACGTTACGTGCCTGGTTGGAAGAGGCTCTCGACGTCATCGTCACCAATGGGGGCACTGGTCTGACCTCGCGTGATGGCACCATCGAGGTGGCCCGCCGCCTGATGCAGAAGGAACTGGACGGGTTCGGCGAACTGTTCCGGCTCGTCTCCTACCAGCAGATCGGTCCGGCCGCCATGCTCAGCCGGGCCACCGCCGGGCTGGCGTCCGGCCGGATTCTGATCTGTCTGCCGGGTTCGACCAAGGCGGTGCGTCTGGCCGCCACCCGCCTGATCCTGCCCCAGGTGGGCCACATGGTGCGGGAAGCCCGCCGCTGAGGAGAGGCTCTGGGATCGGGCTCCGCGGGGGGCCATCGCCACTCCCCGCCGCGGTTTCCGGGTGGAAACCTGCCACAACGCATCCACCCGCTGCCGGGAGCCCGGGAGCGGGGGGGGAATGGTCAGTGCTTTGTGGTGGGGATCAGAGGATCAGCCGAAGAGGCCGCTGAGCCAGCCTTTCTTGCCTTCCTTGGCCAAGGTTTGGCCGGTCAGCTTTTCGATGATGGTGACCATGTTGGCGGTGTATTCCGAGGAGGAATCCTGCTCGAAGACGGTCTTCTGGGAATCGAGCAGAGCGGCGATCTGCGGCCAGCTGTCTTTCAGGGCGAAGTCGACCTTGCGCTTCATCCCGCCCTCGATCTCCTCGCGGGAACGGGCATGCTGTGAGCCGTCCCGGTTGAGGACGAGCTTGATCTTCTCGGGCGGATATTTCAGGTTTTCCATGACCTTCAAGCACTGGTGCATGCTCTTGATGTGGTTCATCGTGGGCAGCATCAAGAGGTAGATGGCGTCGGCCATGTCCATGGCGTTGATGGTGAGGTCCTGGAAGAGGGAGTGGGTGTCGAGGATGATGTAGTCGTAATGCTTGCGGGCCAGGTCGATGAAGGCGCGCAGGTGGCTCGAGTTGATCATCTCGGACTGCTCGGGCTTCTTGGGGGCGGCCAGCACCGCGAACCCGGCCTTGTGGTCGACCAGGTACTCCTTGAGCACCTCGGGCTTATCGGTGGGGTTCTCGACGAGGTCGGCGATGGTGCGCTTCGGCTGCAGGCCGAGCATGAAGGCGAGGTCGCCGAACTGCAGGTCGAGGTCGACCAGCAGGGTCTTCACCTTCGCCAGCTTGGCGAGGCCGGCGGCCAGGTTGGCGGCGAACACGCTCTTGCCGGCTCCGCTCTTGGGGCTGAAGGTGACGACCAGCTTGCCGAGCTTGATTTCCTGGGCCGCTTCGGTGGTGGCGGCCCGGAAGCGGCTGGACAGCGCGGTCATGATGCGCAGCGCGATGAACGAGTTGAGCCGCAGCATCATGTCGAAATCGCTCTTGGAAATGACCAGGAAGGTGGAGTCGCCGGCGGTGCGCAGCGTGGCGTTGCGCGGAGCTCCCCCGACCAGGGACATCTCGCCGAAAAAGTTGTCTTTGTCGGTATGGGCAATGGTCTTGACGACCTTGTCGGCCCCGCCGTCCTTCTTCAGAACCTCTACCTGACCTTCCTTGATCAGGTAGAAGGAATCACCGATATCACCCTCTTTGAACAGGATGGTGCCCTTGGGGCAGAACCGCTCCTTGGTGACCTGCGCGATCTTGGACAGGTCGGCATCCTCGAGACCTTCGAACAGGGCTATCTTCTTCAGTATGTCGAGAATAAGAATCACTCCCTCTCAGCAAGGTGTCCCGAACGCGGCAGAGTATACCACAAAGAGGATGGCCCCCGAAAAGAAGGTTTCACTTTCGGAGAGCAGCGGGAGGCTCGTCACCACCCGGACCGGTCGGGATGGACGCGGGAGTCTCAGGGGGGGGCGAGGCTGCCGGAGGTTCGGGGGAGATGCCCATGACCTTCTGGTAGACCTTCTCGATGGTTTCCATATTGAGGACCTTTTCCCAGACCGAGTCGGGGCCCTTCATCGAGATGAGCTTCACTTCCTTGGGGTTGACGGCGAGGAAGGCCACCGGGTCGATGGTGGCGCCGCCGCCCGAGCCTCCTCCGAAGCCGGTGGCGTCTTTCTTGCCCTCGCCGCCGCCGGCCCCGAAGCCGAAGGAGACCTTCGAGACGGGGATGATGGTCCAGTTCTGGACCGCCTTGGGTTCGCCGAACACCGTCTTCGAATTGATGGCCACCTGGAGCTCGGAAAGAACGGTCTTGACCAGAGAATCGATGCTCATCCCTTGAGACCTCCTGAGTATTGGGAGTTCATGTTACCAGAGTTCGTACCGGAAGGGAATGGGGAATCATTCGGGGGGGTGCGGTACCATCGCCAAAGATCGAGGGCGATGGACCAGACCTCCCGGTCGACCAGGAAGGCCAGGCTCACGTAGACCAGCCGCCAGGGGTTGAGGCGGAGGTCGGTTTCCACGCGGCCGGAGAGCGCCGCGCCGGGGAAGACAGGCACCAGGTCGATGCGGGTGCGGGGGGGGAAGAACATGCCCTCGGCCTGGTAAAACAGGCCGGTGAACACCCCGGTCAGGGGCGGTTCCGGGAAGCCGATCCGCAGGCGGCCGGTGGTCTGGCGGTGGGTGATCGTGCCGCGGGAATTGGCCCAGGCGCGCCACAGGATGGGGGAAGCCCGTCGCCAGACGGCGCGGGCCTGCCGCAGCCGGTGGCCGGCTTGCCGGTAGACGCGCCGGGCCCGCTGCCGGGCCTGCCGGAAGATCTTCCGCCAGCGGTCGAGGAAGCCGTCGGCGGGAGGGGGCTCGTCGTCGCCCGGGGGTGGCAGCCCCGCCTCGAGCGGTGGCCGGGGTGGGCGGGGCGGGCGTCCGGACCCGTCTTGCGACGGGGGGCCGCGCATGGGATCGAAGGACTCTGCGTCAAAGGCTCTTTCCGAAGGAGGGCAGGATGTGGAGGGCATGGGGGAGTGGCCGGGCCTGGTTGTCGAAGGGGGCTGGACGGCGGCGGTATGCGGCCCGGGTTGCGCGGAGCCGGCTTCCTGCGGGCCGCTGGTGGAGACGGGGGTGGCATCGGTTGCCAGTGGCTGGCCTGTCGATATCGGTGGCTTGATGGTCTGGGCGGTCGTGGCGGGTTTTGGGGCCGTCGGGCCCGATGGGGCGGCGGATGGGGAGGCCGCCCGGTCGCGGGT
>CALLCO010000267.1 GCA_937998695.1 Candidatus Ozemibacteraceae bacterium | reverse complement strand
GGAAGCCTCTTCCAGGGTGAAGGTGCCCGACCCGTCCGATTCCCATTTCCAGGCTTTCTCCTCGCCGGCGCGGCGTGACACGAGGGTCACCTTGTCGGCGACCATGAAGCTCGAGTAGAAACCCACGCCGAATTGACCGATGAACTCGGGAGCGGAGGTTTTGTCCTTGGCCTCCTTGAGCGCCTTGGCGAAATCGCGGGTGCCGGACTTGGCGATGGTGCCGATGTACTGCATGATCTCGTCCCGGTTCATGCCAATGCCGTTGTCGCTGACCGACAGGGTGCGGTCCTCTGGGTCGGCGGCGAGCCGGATGTGGAGGTCCTCCGTCAGCGGGCGCAGGGTGTCGCTGGTGAGCGCCTCGAAGCGCAGCTTGTCGAGGGCGTCGGAGGCGTTCGAGATCAGCTCGCGCAGGAAGATCTCCCGGTGCGAATAGACCGAGTGGATCATCAGGTCGAGGATCTGCCTGGCTTCGGCCTTGAATTCGAATCGCGTTTCCGTGGACATGCTGGTACTCCTTGCGGGAAATGGGTTGGCCCGACCCTTCACCTGGGGGGCGGGCGGGTGATATCAGTACACCAAAACCGCCGCGGGAAGCAAGTCCCGACGGCAGGGAACGACTGGGGCTCCTACCCGTCCCGGGTTCCCACGGTCCCCCACCGACCGTCGGTCGGCCGGCCGGGTCAGAACGGGGTGAGGTCGGCGAGTGAGGGGCCGCCCAGTTCCTTGGCGGCGGCCTCGGGCAGCACCGGGTTGACGGGGATGCCGGTGGCGATCTCGAACCCCGCCGGGGTGGCCAGGCGCGGCACGATGCGCACCCGCAGGTGGAAGAACGGGGCGTCGCGGTCGTCGCGCGGAGCGGTGTCGATCAGCAGGTTGTAATCGACCGGCCCCAGCAGGCTGACCAGGCGGCAGAGCATGGCGCGGGTGGCATCGGCCAGCGCGTCGAGGAGCTTCTGGTCGAGCAGGGTCAGGCAGGTCACATGCCGGCGCGGCACGAGGTGGATCTCATACGGCACCTCGGACGCCCATGGGCAGTAGCCCGCGACCAGGTCGTTCTTGAAGATCAGTCGCTGGTTCTCGTGCAGCTCCAGGTCGAGTTCGTGGCAGGCCGGGCAGATGCCTTCGTTGTCATAAAACAGTCGCCGGCACTCGATCTCGCGCCGGATATTGGCCGGCACGATCGGCAGGGCGTAGATCTGCGAATGGGGGTGCGGCTGGCTGGCCCCGGCCCGCGGGCCGCAGTTCTGGAAGACGATGACCTGCTGGACGCGCGGGTCTTTCAGGTGGGCGGCCACCCGACCTTGGAAGATGCCGAACAGGTCGCGGACTTCGTGGGCGGTGCGCTTGTACAGGTAGCCCCAGTGGTCGTTCGATTCGACCACCACCTCGGCAAGGCCGAAGCCGCCCACCGCCAGGCGGGCCCCGTCGCGGGTGCGCTCGGGTTGGACGTCGGCCGACAGGGCGGGGTAGCGGTTGGGCATGACGAACAGGTACCATCCCCGCTCGTCATGCAGGATGATGGACGGTTTGCGGTCTTCCGCTTCCGGCCCCTTGCAGAAGGGGCAATCCCCCCGACGGTCGGAGGCGGCATCGGGGGCGGTCGACACCTCGGCGCCCGTCGTCGGCCGCTTCCCCCGCTCGGGGGCCATGATCACCCAGCCTTTGGTGACCGGATTCTGCCGGATCATGGCCGGATTCTACCACGTCGCCCCGACACTGCCAACTGCGACGGAAGCCACCGGTCGAATGGCCTTCAAGGCTCTTCGATGACGGTGTGCCAGTTGCGGTTGATCAGGGGCTGTCGCCAGAAGGCGTTGAAGAACTCGGGATAGACCACGTCGTAGAAATCGGCGATGATCAGCCCCTTGCCGCGATCGGCCCACAGGTCCCCGCTGGGGGTTGGCGGGGTTCGCTGGCTGGGATCGATATCGACCACCTGCAGGGTCACCCACCACACGAACTGGCGCGACCCCGGCCGGCTGGGATCGGGGATTTCCCAGGGCTGGATGCGGAAATAGTTGACCCGCTCGGTCAGCACCCGCCGCCAGGTACCCCCGGGAAAGGTGACCGCCAGCGGGTTGCCGGGAGCCCCCAGGGCGATCAGCGACGCCTAGATGGGGTCTGAGGTCTCGACCAGGATCGACTGGTCGCGGTAATCGAAGAACGCCGGTTTGGGCGCGGCGAAGGCCGCGGCGGTGGGTGGGGTCGCCCCGGTCTGTCCGCCCTGGTACAGAAAACCGTCCTGGAACTGCGAGGTCAGGGCGGGGGTGCCCGGAGTGGTGCCGTATTTCGCTTCCAGCTGGGCCAGCCCTTCCGTGAATTTCCGCAGGGTGTCGTCCTTGATCGGTTGTGGGCCCTGGGGGATGCATGGGATGAACAGTTTCTTCAGGTCGGCGATGTCCTGGGGCGAGGCCCCTGACACGTTGGTGAGATCGAGATGGAAATACGAGAAATACAGGAACCGTTGCCGGATGGCGCCGATGGCGTGAATGAGCAGCAGTTGGCACTCCTCGTCGTCCTCGGTGGTGCGGTGGGCTTCGAGGGCGGCCAGAAGTTCTGCGGACGGCGGCATTGCCATGGCCCGTTCCAGGGCGAACAGGCGGAAGGATTTGACCGGGGCCTGCAGGTCGACCAGCCAGGTGGGGTCCAGAGAACTGGTGCTCATCGCCGGCAGCATACCAGCCGGACGGCCGGCCCGGCAACCATCGAATCTTCTCCGCCGTGGCGTCTCCATCAAGCCAGGCGCCAGGCCTGGCGGCCGGCTCTTGTGGGTGGGAACCGGATCGGGGTATGATCCGGCCATGGACGTGCGAGGCGAGGGGAGCGGGATCCGGCTGGCGGTCGAGGGCGAAACCCGCGTGTCGTGGGCCATGTCCGCCAACGGGGTGCCCTTCCTGCGGCGGGTCGAGGTGGCCAATACCCGACCCGGGCCCCTGACGGGAGCATGGCTCGAGGCCCGTCTTCCCGGAGAGGTCGTCCCCCTGCTGCGCCTGGCTTTGCCTGTGATCCCGGCGGGCGGTTCATGGGTGGGGGAGCCGGTGGCCGTGGCCTTGCCCGATGCCCTCCTGCGGGGGGCGACCGAGCGCCGGGCCCTGGCGGTGCGAGTCGTCGTGCGGGGCGGGGCGGCTCCGGTGACCGGTGCGCCAGCCTCCCCGCCGGGCGTGCCCGCCGAGCGGTGGTCTGCCTCCCGACCGGGGGTGGCGGCCGAAGCGACTTCGGCCGGCGCCGAACGCATGGCCGCCGCTGCCGCCGCTGCCGTCTCTGCTGGCCCTGCTGCCGCCTCTGCCGCCTCTGTTGCCGCCTCTGCCGCCTCTGCCGCCGCCTCAGATGCTCCTGTCGCCGTCGGACTTCCGGTCGTCCCCGCCTCACCGGGTGCCGCCTCGAGTGATCCTGCCTGCTTGCCGCTCCCGGTAACTGATTCCTCAGCTTCTGGAGCCCCTGTTGTCCCCGTTGCCCCCGTGCCTCCCGGTCCCGCTCTGGTCCCATCGCCCTGTGATGGCACCGCGACCGCCATGCCGGCCCAGCAAACGGGTGCTCTCCCCGAAGGGTCCTGGCGCGGGTCGCCCACCGGTGGGCCCGGCCTTGGCGCAAGCGAGGATCTGCCGGTTCTGGCGTGGGTCGATCTGGCCTGCGAGATCCTGGCCGACAACGAATGGGACCGGACCCGCCTGCCCGAACTGCTGGCAGCGTTCGTGACCCCCGCTCACCCTGCGGTGGCGGCCCTGCTGCCGGCCGTGCGCGATCACCTGCGTGACCTCACCGACGATCCCACCCTCGATGGCTACCGTTCTCCCGACCGGGAGCGGCGGCGCCAGGTGGCCGCGGCCGTCTATCGCACCCTGGCCGGGCTCGGGCTGACCTACGCGGTGGCCCCGCCGTCGTTCGAGACGGCCGGGCAGAAGATCCGCCGGCCGGACGACCTGCTCGGTCACCGGCTGGCCAACTGCCTCGAGGTGTCCCTGCTGGCCGCCGCTCTGTTCGAGGGCGCGGGGCTTCATCCGGTGCTCGCCGTCTTCCGCGGGCATGTCCTGCCCGGGGTCTGGCTGGTCGACGAGTGGCTGCCGGTCACGGTGACCGACGATCCCGAGGTGCCCCGCAAGCTCGTGCGTTGTCGCGACCTGTTCCTGTTCGAGGGAACCGCGGCCCTCCAGCCCACCCCGCCCCTCTTTGCCCAGGCGGTCCAGCAGGCTGAACGGCGGCTCGACGCGGAAGACATCGTCTGTCTGGTCGATGTGCGGGCGTCCCGCCTGGCCAGGATCCTGCCCCTGCCCTGGGAGCCTCCATCCGCGGCGGCGGCCGGCCCTTCGGGCGGTTTTCGCGGGGAGCCGTGGCAGCCCGGGGTACGGGAATCGGGCACCCAGAGGGCTGGCGGTTCTGCGGGGTCTGGCGGTGGGGGGGCGTTTCCCGGGGGGGAAGGCTCGCTCGGGCGGTGCCCGTCGTCGAGGCCGGGCGAGCCCGGCCAGGGGGCGGGCGGATGGGCCGGCGGGGCGACGGGCGAGGTGGCGGCGGGCGCGGCGGGTGTAGCGGCGGGAGCGCTGGCTGGGGCGGCGGGCGAGTTGGCGGCTGGTGTAGCGGCTGGCGCGGCGGTGGGAGCGCCGGCTGGGGCGGCGGCGGGAGCGCCGGCTGGGGCGGCGGGTTCCGCTGAGGTCGAGCCGCCCCGCCTCCGGGCCTGGAAAGCCCGCCTGCTCGATCTTTCCCTGCGCAACCGGCTGCTCAACTTCCGGCCGTCCCGCGAGCGCACCATTCCGCTCGCCCTCGATGACCTGCCCGGGCTCGAAGACCTGGTGGCGGCAGGGCACGATCTCGTGCTCGAGCCCCAGATCGTCGCCAGCCCCGACGACCCACGGGCGGACCCGCTGGTCGGCCAGGCGGGGGGTGAGGAGCAGTTCCGGGCCGAGTGCCGGCGGTTGCTGGCCCACCACCGCGTCCTGACCGCCCTCGACGAGGCGGAGCTGACCCGGCGCTTGCGGCTCGTCTTCCGCGCCGCCCGGGCGGAACTCGAAGAGACCGGGGCCTCGACGCTGTTCCTGGCCCTGGGCTTTCTGCGGTGGTTCGAATCGCCTTCCGCCACCGAGGAGCTGCAGGCCCCGATCTTGCTCTATCCCGTCGAGATCGTCCGGCCCAGCCTGCGAGGCCGGTTCGTCATGCGCCTGCGCGACGACGAGCCGCGCCTGAACGACACGCTCTTCGAGAAGCTGCGCCTGACCTTCGGCCTCGATTTCTCCGATCTGCAGACCATGCCGCTCGACGAGTCGGGGATCGACCTGGGGAAGGTGCTGGCCATCCTGCGCGAGGTGACGGCGCGGGTGCCCCGGTTCGACGTGATCGATCGCGCCGTCCTCAGCTTCTTCTCGTTTTCCAAGTTCCTGATGTGGCGGGATCTCGACGCCCACCACGCCGACCTGGCGCAACAGCCGCTGGTGCGCCATCTGATGGCGGGGACGATGGAAGCCGGCTTCGCGGCTCAGGAAGTCGTGGCCCCCGAGCGGCTCGACCGGGAGTTCGAACCCGGCCGGCCGCCCCTCGTGCTCGATGCCGACGCCAGCCAGTTGACCGCCATCGAGGCCGCCCGCCGGGGGCAGACCTTCGTCCTGCAGGGCCCTCCCGGCACCGGCAAATCGCAGACCATCGCCAATCTCATCGCCGCCTGCGTGGCGGATGGCAAGCGGGTGCTCTTCGTGGCCGAGAAGCGCGCCGCCCTCGAGGTGGTGGCCCGGCGTCTGCGGCAGTCGGGCCTGGGCGATGCCTGCCTCGAGCTGCACAGCAACCGGGCCAACAAGCGCGACGTCGCCCTCGAACTGGCCCGCGTGCTGGCCCTCGGTCCCGGGCCGGTCGAGCCCCCCGCCACCGCCCTGCGCCAGGAGGTCGCGGCCGCCCGCGATGAGATGAACGCCGTCGTGGGGCTCTTGCACGGGCCCACCCCGTTGGCCGAGACCCACCACGCGACCGCCGCCTGGCTGGGGGTCGCGCCCCTCGCCCCCCGCCCCGCCTTCGACCTGCCGGACGCCCTGGCCTGGGACGAAGCCCGCCGGAACACGGCCAGGGCCAGGGTCGGCGACCTGGCTCTCGCCGCCGCCCGCTTCGAGCCGCCGGCGCGGCATCCGTTCGGGCCCTGCCGGGTCACGACCTGGACCCCGGCCGTGGCCCGCGCCCGCGACGAGGAACTGGCCGCGGCCGCCGGTGCCGCTCGCCTCCTGCAGGCCGCGGCGGCCCGGGCGGTCGCCTCCCTGGACCTGGCCTGGGAGCCGCGTCTGGGCGATCTTCCCACCCTCGGCCGTCTTCTCGATCTCCTGGGGGAAGGGGTCCCGCCCGGCGCCGCCGGCCTGCTGGGATCGCCCGCCCTGCCCGCGGCGATGGCCGATCTCGACGCCCTGCTGGCCCTGACCGTCGATCGGGATGCCCGCTTGGATCGACTCCATCAGTGGTTCCAGGAGGGCGTCCTCGGCCTCGACCTGCCCCGACTACGGGGCACCTTCTTCGCGTATCGGGACGCGTTCGCCCCCTGGCGCTGGTGGAATCTGCGCGGCCCCCGGGCGGAGCTGGCCGCCTTCGCGACCCGCGATCTGCCCGACCTGCCCCGGCTGATCGAAGAACTCGACAATGGCATCCGGCTGCAGGAGCTGAACCGGGCCATCGCGGCCGCCGAGGCCGGGCTCGTCCAGCGCTATGGCGAGGCGCTGCGCGGCAGCCTGGGCGATCAGCGCCGTCCCGCCGTGCTGGTCTGCTTCCTGCGGGATTGGCTGGCCGCCGTGGCGGCCTTGCCCCGTGACCTGTCGGCACCGACCGCCGCCGGTCCGGACGGGGTCCCGAAACCCTCGCCCCCGCCTCCCCCCCCCTCCGCCCCCCCCCAGCCTCCCCCGCCTCCCCCGCCGCCGGCGGCCCTGGGATCTGCCCCGCCCCCTCCGCCCCCGCCCCCTT
>CALLCO010000266.1 GCA_937998695.1 Candidatus Ozemibacteraceae bacterium | reverse complement strand
GCGAAGCCTCTTCGGCGAGCTTTCACGCAGATCATGGGTTAAAGGAAAAGGACGGTTTGCCGTCGACGAGATCGACCACCACTTCGCCGCCGTCTTTCAGTTTTCCGAACAGCACTTCCTCGGTCAGGGGGTCCTTGATCTCCTTTTGCATGACACGGGCGAGCGGGCGGGCACCGAGTTTGGGGTCGAACCCCTTGTCGGCCAGCCAGTCGCGGATGGCGGGGGCGAGGGTGATGGTGATCTTGCGGCCGGCCATCTGCTGGTTGATCTCTTTCAGGTATTTGTCGACCACCCGGAGCATGATCTCGGGGGTGAGGGGGTTGAAGGCGACGATGGCATCGAGGCGGTTGCGGAACTCGGGGCTGAACGTCTTGAACACGGCATCCTTCCCCTTCCAGGCCAGGTCTTTGGCCTGGTCGGCGGTGAAGCCGATGCCGGCGCGGTCCATCTCGCGGGCGCCGGCGTTGGAGGTCATGACCAGCACGACGTTGCGAAAATCGGCTTTCTTGCCAGTGTTGTCGGTCAGGGTGGCGTAGTCCATGACCTGGAGCAGGATGGCGTAGATGTCGGGGTGGGCCTTCTCGATTTCGTCGAGCAACAGCACGCAGAACGGGGTCTTGCGGATGGCGTCGGTCATCTGGCCGCCCTGGTCGAACCCGACATAGCCGGGGGGCGCGCCGATCAGGCGGGAGACGGCGTGCTTCTCCATGTATTCGCTCATGTCGAAGCGCAGGAAGGTGACCCCCATGATCTGGGCCAGTTGTCGCGAGACCTCGGTTTTGCCGACGCCGGTGGGCCCGGTGAACAGAAAGGAGCCGATCGGCTTGGTGGCGCCGCCGAGGCCGGCCCGGTTGCGCTTGATCGAGGCGCAGAGGGCGTGGATGGCTTCATCCTGGCCGAAGATGACCTTCTTCAGATCTTCTTCGAGGGTGCGCAGGCGGTCGGTGTCGCTGACCGAGACCCGGCGGGTCGGGATGCGGGCGATGCGCGAGACCGCCTTCTCGACGTGGCGGATGCGGACGATCTTGTCGCGGTTCTTCTCGTTGAGCTTGACCAGGGCGGCGGCCTCGTCCATCAGGTCGATGGCCTTGTCGGGCAGGAACTTCTCGTTGACGTATTTGGCGGCGAGTTCGGCGGCGGCCTTGATCGCCCCCTTGGTGTATTTCACCCCGTGGAACTCCTCGTAGGCCTTCTGCAGGCCCCGCAGGATGCGCACGGTGGCGGCCGGGCTGGGCTCGTGCAGGTCGATCTTCTGGAACCGCCGCGAAAAGGCGCGGTCGCGATCGAAGTGGCTCTTGTACTCTTCATAGGTGCTGGTGCCGATGACGCGCACCTTGCCGGCGTTGAGCAGCGGCTTGAGCAGGTTGGCGGCGTCGAGCGAGCCGCCGCTGACCGCGCCCGCTCCGACGATGGTGTGGATCTCGTCGATGAACAGGATGACGTGGGGGATGTTCTCGAGCGCTTTGATGGTGGCCTTCAGGCGGGCCTCGAAGTCGCCGCGGTACTTGGTGCCGGCCAGCAGCGAGCCCATGTCGAGGCCGTAGATCTTGGCGTCTTTCAGGGTGGGCGGCACTTTCCCCTCGTGGATGCGCCGGGCGATGCCCTCGACGATGGCGGTCTTGCCGACCCCCGGCTCGCCGACGAAGACGATGTTGTTCTTGCGGCGGCGGGCCAGGATGACGATCGAACGCTCGACCTCGCGGCGGCGGCCGACCAGGGGGTCGATCTCGCCGCGCGCCGCCTTGGCGTTGAGCAGGACGGCGAACTGTTCGAGGGGGTTGCGGACCTTGGCCTCCTGGTCTCCCTCGTCGTCGTCGCCGGCGGGGGCCGGGCCGCGGCCGGGGGGGCCGTCGGGATTGGTGCCGGGGGCCGCCCCGTCGCCGCCTCCGCCCGTCGCGCCGGCCGCGTCGAAGGCATCGCTCGAATATTTGGTGATGCCGTGGGCGACGTAGTTGAGGATGTCGAGGCGGGTGATCTCTTCTTTCTGCAGGAGGTGGGCGGCGTGCGACTCGGGCTCGAGGCAGATCGAAGCGAGGATGTCGCCGGCGTCAGCTTGTCCCTTCTCGGAGGCTTGCACCTGCAGCAGGGCACGCTGGATGACCCGCTCGAAGCCAATGGTGGGCTGGGGGTCGAGATCGGCATCGTCGGGCAGGCGTGGCACGTGCGTGTCGAAGAATGTTTCGAGGCCGGCCTTCAGGCGCGACAGGTTGCCGCCGCAATTGATCAGGATGTCGCGGCCGTCCTTGTCGTGCAGGATGGCATAGAGCAGGTGCTCGACCGTGAGATACTCGTGATGCCGTTTGCGGGCCTCGCGGATGACGCCCTGAAAGGTGATTTCCAGATCTTTCTTGATCATTCCTTCTCCATCGAACACTTGAGCGGATAGCCCCGGTCGCGGGCCATGGCGTGGACGGTCTCGATCTTGGTCTCGGCGATGTCGCGGGTGAAGACCCCGGCCAGCCCCTTGCCGTGGCGATGCACGTGCAGCATGATCTGGGTGGCCTCCATGGTCGGCTTGTGGAACACCTTCTCGAGGACCTCGACGACGAAGTCCATCGTCGTGTAATCGTCGTTCAGCAGGAAAACCCGGAACAGCGACGGTTCTTTGGTCTGGTGCCGGGTCTTTTCCTTGATCTCGCGGTCGGGGCGGAAGCCGGGTTGGCTCATCGGGCCTGGTCCTCCTGGAGGGGGGCGCCGGCGGGAGGGGCGGCGGTGTCGAGCATCTGGTGGAGGGCTTCCCAGCGTTCCATCGAGCGGGAAAGTTTGTCGGTGGCCGCTTGGTGACGCTCGGAGAGTTGGGTCAAATGGCTCGCGGTGCAGCCGGGCGCGGGGTTGGCCAGTTCGCGCTCGATCTGCGAGACCTCCTGTTCGAGGCGGGTGATCTCGGTCTCGACCTGCTGCAGCTCGCGCTCCCAGCGCTGGCGCTGGTTGCTCTGGCGTTTGCGTTGTTTCCAGGTTTCCTGCGACTCGCTGGGGGCCGCCGCCGTGCCCTGCCTATGGCGGCCGTTGTCGCAGGGGGGGGCCACGGCAGCAGCCTGCAAGGTGCCGTGGCGGCAGGCCCAGAGGTACTGGCTGTAGTTGCCCTCGTAGAGGATGGCCCGGCCGTCGCGCAGGGCGAGGATGCGGGTGGCCAGGCAGTCGAGGAAGAACCGATCGTGCGAGACCAGGATCAGGCTGCCGGGGAAGGCGTCGAGCGCCTGCAGGAGGGCTTCCCGGCTGCTGATGTCGAGGTGGTTGGTCGGTTCGTCCATCAGC
>CALLCO010000265.1 GCA_937998695.1 Candidatus Ozemibacteraceae bacterium | reverse complement strand
GGTCAACACGCCGGTCTGCTCGAGACTCGACAACATGCAGGCCAGCAGCCGCGTCACCGGGTAGTCGAGCAGCATCATCGCTTCGAGCACCGTCAACTCGGCCACCTTGCCGTTCTTGCGGAAGGTCGCCACCTGGATCCGGGGAGGCTCCCAGCTTTCGCCTTCCCAGTTCAGGTCGGGCAGCTTGCTCACCTCCTGGGCGGCGCGCTGCCGCTTGAGATGCAGAAGCAACAGAGTCAGCGTCATCAGCCAGCCCATCGCCAGCCCCAACAGCACCTTCTGCTGGGCCGGCCGCATCCCACCCGGGGCCGAGGGTGCGGTGGCACCCCGCTTTCCACCGACATCTCCGAGGCGGCCCGGGCGGCCAGGCACGGGCGCCCACGGATAGACCTCGGCCTTGAAGGAGAAACCGGGAAAGACCGAGCGCGGAAAGTACTGCTGCACCCGCATCTCCTCTTTCGTTCCGACGTTCTCGCGATGCAGCACCTGCGTCAGCCAGAACTTGCCGTCTTCACCGCGCTGCCCGCGGTAGTCGATCTTGTAGGTCGAGTTCATGAACGCCTCGGTCAGGATCGCCTGCCGCCATTTCTCGACCTCCACCGTGGTGCCCGACACTTCGTGCGGCAGGTGCAGGGAGATCGTGCGGTGTTCGAGCGGTTCGTCCCAGGCAGGATCGGCCCAGTTCAGGTAGACCAGTTCCGACTTGTCTTTCTCGTGGCGCGTCACGCCCAGGTGCCCGGAAGCCAGCAGGTTGACCGTGTAGGTCAACACCCAGGTGGCGGTCTCACCCGCCGGAATGCGCTCCCCGACGACGTCGACCGCCCAGGTCCGACCTTGGCGCACCACCTTGACCGGTTGGCTGGTTCTGTTCTGCCGCAGGACTAGGCACTTATCCACCTCGAACCGCGGCTCGCCCGCGATGCCCTCGTAGTCGAGGCCGCCCATGCTCTCTGATTGCACCGCCACCCGGATCTTGGTGACGACGATCCCATGCCCATTGCCGGTCAGGGTCAGGTCGGTCTCGATCCACTGGAAATCGACCCGGGGAGCGGCCGTCAGAGAACCAGCCACCAACAGCAGGACCCCCAGAATCGCCACCTGCCAGCCTGCCAACGGCCAGGCGACGGAAAACGAACCACACCGACGAACGCGCTGGGATCGCGCGCCGCCAGGGACCGCCACGGCAGACCCGTCGCTAGCCCGGGTGTCAGCCTCACCATGGCTCGACCAACACCTGCCCAGAGGAAGTTCGCCGACCGTCGGAGGCGGGGCAGGCTGGCGAACTCCGCCCCCGGCGGGGCCTCCCCAGCCTGAGACGGTGCTCTTCGGCGCGGCCACCCCGCTCATTCCGCCTTGGCGCTCTCGATGCGGGCGCGGATCAGATCGGCCTGCGAGGAGATGAACCGGGCGAAATCGCCCTTGGCGGTGGCCCAGGCCGGTTCGGCCGGGAAAGTCAGGGCAACCGCTTCCCACAGGTGTACGTAGACCTTCTCGAGCACCGGGCGCGCATCACCGCCGCCGATGTATTCGAAAAAGGCCTGGATGGCCACCGGCCGAAAGACGGGCGACGGCGTGTTGGGCACATCGGTACTGGCGCCCAGAAAGCGCACCTTCATCTCGCCGAACATGTCGCACCGCTCGCGAACCGCCGTCAACACCGTGGCGATCGAGTAGTCGGCCGAACTGAAGGAGACGGTCAGAGCGTTGTCTTTGATCTCACCGAAGGGCATGAACATGGGCGGAACCTCCCGAAGCGTATTTTGACTGGCCGCCAACCGCGGCGGAGTGTCAGGTCAGACCCGGGTCCCCGGGTCGGGTTTCATGGTCGATTCGAGCACGCGGAAGGTCAACCAGACGGCGACCACCATCCAGCCGACCCCGACCACCCACCCGGGCAGGTGGAGCATCTCCCCCAGCCGAAACGCATCGGACTGAGGAATGTTGCGGTCGATCAAGTCGGACTTGATGTCGAGAATCACGTAGAAGCTCGAGGTCAGGCCGACGTAGCGCAGGAACTGATCGCAGACGGTCTCGCCGAACTGCCGTGCCAGCGCCAGCAGGGCCAGGCCGAACCCGAGGCCGAAGGCGATGCCGAAGCCGGTCCGCACGTAGACGGCGGTCACCCCGATCATCATCAGGCCGAGAGTCTGCACGATCTCGCGATCCCAGCGGGTCTTGGCGGCCAGCCAGAGCAGGCCCGATCCCCAGATCAGGCTGCCCAGATAGCCGGCCGATAGCACGACCCAGCGAATCCCGCCCGCCGTCCAGCACAGGCCACCCTGGTCGGCGGTCAGCTCGATCGAGTGCATGCTTCCCCCCGTCGCCACCGCCGCCAGACCGTGCGACAGTTCATGAAAGAAGACCGTCAAGATTTTGATCGGGTAGACGGCCATGCTGTCCCAGAACCAGACCGAAAGCGCGAATAGGATCAGGGGCAGGCCCATGCCCCCCAGCGGCAGCTTCTCCTCGGGAGCGGCCCTCGCCCCGCCGCCCCCGAGGGACGACGGTGAGGGTGGCGGCGGAGACGACGGCGAGGGCGGCGGCACCGCCGGCACGTCAGGGAAGGGGAACGGCTCGTCCATCTGGGTCTCCGATCGTCACTCGACGGGCTGGGCGGGCTGAACCGGCTGGGCGGGGTCGGCCCCCGCCGGGGCGGCCGGGTTCCAGCGGTAGAGGAAGAACAGGATCAAACTGACGAACGTGGTCAAAAACCCCATCTTGAACGAGTGGTCAGCTTGATAGAGCTTCATCACCAGCGTGAACCCAAGGATGCCCGACATCACGGCCACCACGACGAACGACAGGAACCGGCGCGGGCCGGTGCCGACCCAGATCAGGGCGATGCCGGCCAGCGCGCCGCACAGGATCATCAGCACTTGGAAGACCTGACCCCGGCCGGACCGCGGACTGACCAGCACCCCGGCCACCCACGGCGGGTCGCCCCGCGGGTCGATCTGCTGCATGGCGAACCCGGTCGCCCACCCCGTCGTCGGAATGCGGAACTTCACCGGTAGCAGGCCGACGATGCCCGCCCCCACCCCGGCCGCGTCGCCGCCCAGGGTGGCTTGCGACCGCGTGGTCAGCAGGGCCCCCAGGTCGAGCCCGGGGAACCGCTTGTGGCCCTCCAACAGCGGTTGCAATGGCCGATCCATCAACCGGTCGACGTTGCCCCGGCCTCGCATCAACTCATACCCCTCGGGCAGGTAGACCACCCAGGTCAGTTCGCTGACGTCGAGATGGACTCGCGGCAAGGCAAGTTGCAACGGCATGAACGAACGTAACCCCTCGGGCAGGCGCTGCGCGAAGATAACCTCGACCGGGAACGGCTGCGACTGCCCATTCGCCATCGGCGACCGGATGATCGGCACGTGGTAGACCCCCTGTTCGGGGTCGTAGCCCGCCTTGACCGCCTGGTCGGCCACCTCGCTGCTCCACAGCGTGGCCGAGGCGGCGCCGGCGTCGGGCAGCCGCAGCTTCAAGAACTGCTCCGAGTTGTTCCGCACCTCGAACGCCATGCGGGTCAGGATGAACCCTTCCTCGTTGACCAGGGTCATCGCCTCGGCCTTGTCGACGACCGCCGTCGCCTGTTCGATGTCTTTGGGCCGCGACACCGCGACGACCAGCTTGTTGGGGTGCTTGAGGAACTTGAAGGCGAAGGGCAGCTTGTCGGGCGGCTGCCCCTGGAAGTCTCGCAGGAACTCCCCGACGTCGATCGGCGAGTAGCCTGCCGGCCCCTCGGGCACCGCCAGTTCCAGGGCCGGCAGACAGCCCACCGCCAGCAGACCCTGGCTGCGATCCACCATCAGCGGAATCAGCTCGGGCACCTGGTAGGCCTCGGCGGCCTGGATCGGCACGTCCTCCTCGTAATCGACGGTGAAGGAGAGCTGGCCCCGCACCACCGAAGCGAAGGCGATGGACAACCGCCGGCCGCTGCCGGCGCCGGTCGGCTCCTCAAGCTTCCAGTCGTCGACGGTGCGGGCTTCGACCTTCAGCACCCGCACCGCCGGCGGCACACGCAGGGTGAAGCTGGTGATGCCATCGGACCCGGTAACCATCAGGGTGTAGTGGTTGCGCCCCCGGACGAACCCCTCCTCGAAGACGAGCAGGTTCCGCTCCTGAACGACCACGCGGGTTTCTTCCTTGACCACGACGGGCGCCGCCACCGGCTCGGCGGCACTGGCCGGCCCCGTCTCCTCGGGCGGCGGTTCCGCGGTCACCGGCGTCACCGGGGTCACCGGCGGCGCCGTCAGCCGCCGTACCAGCTCGAGACGGACCCGCGGCGTCGGCGGCAGCAGGGCCTGGAAGGTCGTGCCCTGCGGCCCCGAAGCCACCACGCGCAGCACGCCCGGATCGAGCCAAGCGTCGCAATCGGCCTCGGGCACGGTGATCTCGAGCCGCGACTGACAGAGCGGCACGGTCGGGAAATCGATGCGCCGGGTGTTGAACTCGGTCGCCGCGAGGGGCAGAAAGAACTCCACCTCCAGCACCCGCGACCCGGTGCCGTTGACCACCAACCCGTACGAACGATCGGACGGCCCCTGCCCCCGGATCAGATCGAGCGGGGTTGGCTGCCCGTCGCATCGCGCCTGGGACGGCACCACCGCCGATGACAGGAGCGGCACCGTCTGCCAGCCGCTCTTCCACAGGTCGATCTCGAACCGGCCCTGAAACCGCACCCCACGTTCGCCCACCGTTCCACGGTAGACCGCCTGCCGGATCGAGTAGCCGACGGGCGGCACCGGCTCGGGCACCACCGGGGCCGAGGCGATAGTCTGCAGCGAACGATAGTCGTCCTCGCTGATCAGCACCATCTTCTCGGCGGGCCCCATCACCGTCGACAGGTCGGTGAAGGGAACCATGATGCGGATCTCCTGGTCGGTCGGGGTGGCCCCGGCCGCCGCCGTGGCCAGCGTTCCCGCCAGCAGCAGGGCCAGCCCCACCGTCACCACGGTCCCCAGCCGGTTTCCGGACCCGGGCTGGCCGGCGGCCGTGCGCCAGACCGGGGCAGGGTCGTCCCCGGCCTCCTCGCCCGGCAACGGCTCGGTGACCACGCGATCGTCGAAGTTGATGCCGGCCACGGAGGGGCGCGGCGCCGGCCGCCGGGGCGGCCCACCCGGACCACTCCGACCACCGCCCGACCCGCCGCCGCCGGACCCACCCGAACCGCCGGGCCCGCCGCCCTCTTCCCCGCTGCCGAAACTCAGGGTCTGCAGCGAGATCGCCCAGCCGATCTTCC
>CALLCO010000264.1 GCA_937998695.1 Candidatus Ozemibacteraceae bacterium | reverse complement strand
CTCCTCAGGTTGTTGGCGATCTGCAGCATGGTGTCGGACGTCTGGATGGTTTTCGAATTGGCTTCGTAGGCGCGCTGGGCGACGATCATGTTGACCATCTCCTCGACCACCTTGACGTTGGCCATCTCGATGAACCCCTGGGCGATCTCGCCGTGCTCCTGCTGGCCGGGGATGTTGACCACCGGCTCGCCGGAGCTGCCGGTCGGGATGAACAGGTTGCGGCCGATCGCCTTGAGGCCAGCCGGGTTGATGAAGTTGGCGGTTTCGATTTGGCCGAGCACTTCGAGGTCGACCTGGTTGGGCAGTTTGACGGCGAAGATGCCGGAGCTGGTGATGTTGATGCCGATGGCGTTCTGCGGGATGACGATGTTGGGGATGACCAGGTAGCCGTCGGAAGTGACGACCTGGCCGGTGCTGCTGATCTTCCAGGCGCCATCGCGTGTATAGGCGATGTCCCCGTTGGGCAGCTGCACCTGGAAGAACCCCTTCCCCTCGATGACCACGTCGAGCGGGTGCTCGGTCTGCTGGAACTCGCCCTGCGAGAAGATCTTCTGCACCGCCACCGGCCGCACACCGTGGCCCAGCTGGATGCCGACGGGGTAGGTGTTGCCCGTCGAGATCGGGCTGCCCGGCTCCTTCAGCGTCTGGTACATGAGGTCCTGAAAGTCGACCCGGCTCTTCTTGTAGCCGGTCGTCGTGACGTTGGCCAGGTTGTTGGAGATGACGTCGATGTTCAGCTCCTGGCCCTTCATGCCAGTGGAAGCGGAATACAGGCATCGCATCATGGCTGGTGTCCTCCTCTGTCAGGAATCATCGCCCGGGCCTCAGCGGCGGGTTGGGCCGACCGAGTTGACCACCCGGTCGAGCAGGGAATCATGGGCCTGGATCACCTTGGAGTTGGCTTCGTAGGCACGGGAAACCTCGATCATCTTGACCATCTCCTCGACCAGGCTGAAGTTGGGTTTCTCGACGTAGCCGGGCTTGACGAAGCCTTCCGCCCGGGCGACTTCTCCGTAGGCGCGCACGTAGTGGTTCGAGTGGTCCTTGCGGAACGCCTTGCGATCAGAGGCTTGGCCCCGCACGAGCCGGAACTGCGGCTGATCGTTGACCACCACCCGGCCGTCCTTGTCGATCAAAACGCGGTCGAGGGGTTGGACCTGCACCCGGCCCATCCGCACCACGGGCTTGCCGTCCTCGTCGAGCAGGTTCTGCTCGTTCAGCTGGGGTGGGGGTTCGGGTTCGGCGAGCACGTAGTCGCCGTTCATGTTCATGAGGTAGCCGTCTTGGTTGATGGTGAAGATGCCGTCGCGAGTGAACCGGATGCCTTCAGGGGTCTCGATCAGGAAGAAGGCCTTGTTGTTTTCGAGGGCGCAGTCGAGATCGTTGCCGGTGAATTCCATCTTGCCGGCGGCGAAGTCCGTGTAGGATTCGTCAAGGATGACCCCGGTGCCGAGCTTGCCGATCTTGGGGAACTTGTACAGGGGGCGGGGCGGATAAAGCTGCCCGTCGTTGACCTTGCGTAGGGTCATGGTGGGCAGTTCCTTGAAGATGCCCGAGTCGCGCTTGAATCCGGCGGTATCGACGTTGGCGAGATTGTTGGCCACCATGTCCTGGCGGATGATCTCGCACAGCATCGAGGCCGAGCTGGTGTAGATGCCGCGGATCATGCCCGGTCACCTCCGGTCGGCGGGGTGGAGGCCGGGCCGGCGGGCCCGGGGAGGCAGGGCGGGTCGGCACGGCAGAGGCCGATCCGTTCGAGGACGGCGCGGCCGATGGGGTTGCGGCCCCCGGCCAGGGTGTGCGCCAGATGGGCATGCAGGCACTTGACCCCGAAACTGTCGCGGCTACCGGCAATATTGGCCTCGCTCAGCACCGCCTCGACGTCGGGCGGCAGCGGATCGCCGGCCAGCCGGCGGGCTTCCCCGAGCCGGAACGCGATCAGTTCGCGTTGTCCGGCCAGGTATTCCTCCCGGAACGGTCGGTCGTCACGCAGGCGTTGGGTGAACATCTTGCTTCCTCCCTCCTGTTCGAGTCTGGCCACGGCCTTCTTTAGGCGCGGACAAACCAGCCAGTAGATGGTCGGAAAGGGCTTCCATCGCTTGTCTTCCCGAAAAACCGGGTCGGCCTGCAGGACCTGCGGCGTCCCTCCTGGACACCGGGTCGCCACCACATAGGGCAGACGCGGCGCTCGGCCCAACAAGAGCCGGACCACCTCGTCGTCATTTCCTGTGAAAGCGACTGCGGCAGGGGACAATTTGCCTCCTATTTAGTCAAGGTATCGACATCGCCCGCCCCGTTCCGAAGGGGGAGTGCGGGAATTTCCGTTGGGCCGTTGCCGGCGCGGGACCCCACCTGTAAGATGAGAGGGGAAATTGCTCCCTGGAGGATGGGTGATGCTGAAGGTTCTGACGGCGGGCGAGTCGCACGGGAGGGCCTTGGTTGGCATCTTGGAAGGCATGCCGGCGGGGGTGCCGCTGGTCCCCGAGGATTTCACCGGCCTGATGGAACGCCGACAGACCGGCTACGGGCGTGGCCCCCGCCGGCTGCTCGAACCTGACCGGGTGGAGATCCTGTCGGGGGTCTGGCAGGGGCTGACCATCGGCAGTCCGATCGCCCTGTTGATCTGGAACCGCGACCACCGGTTCGCTGTGCTCGAACCCCCGCCGCTCGAGGCGGAGGTGCCGGCCGAGGCGCCTTTGACCGTGCCGATTCCCGGCCATGGCGATCTGGTGGGGGCCCTGAAGTATGGGTTTGACGACGTTCGGCCCGTGCGCGAGCGGGCGTCGGCCCGGGAGACGGCGATTCGGGCCGCTCTGTCGGTGCCGGCCCGCCGCCTGCTGCAGGAACTGGGCGTGGAGGGGATTGGCTTCGTCACCGCCCTGGGCGGAAAGGCTGCCCGGGTGCCGGCGCGAGCCACGGTGGCCTCCCTGCGGGCCAGCCTCGACCGTCAATCCCGCTGGTTCCTGACCCCGGATGCCAAGATCGTTCCCGCCTGGAAGCGGTTGGTCGACCAGGCCCGCCGGAGGGGTGATTCGCTGGGTGGGGTGGTGGAAGTCTGGGTCGAGGGGCTGCCCCCGGGCCTGGGCAGCCACGTCGACCCCGCCCGTCGTCTCGACACCCGCATCGCCGCCGCCCTCATGGGCATCCAGGCGGTGCGGGCGGTGGAGATCGGCGACGGCATCCGGCAAAGCGGCCTGCCTGGCCGAAAAGCGCTCGATCCGATCAAATTCACCACCGAGCGGGGCTGGCACCGCCCGTCCAACCGGGCGGGAGGGATCGAGGGGGGGATGACGACGGGGGAGCGCCTGGTGGTTCGGGCCTTCATGAAGCCCATCCCCGGCCCCTGCCGGTTGCCATCCGCCGATCTGCGCACCGGCCGCCCCGCCCTGCCGGCTTTCTATCGGTCCGACACGTCCGCGGTCGATGCCCTCGCCGGGGTGGCCGAGTCGGTGATCGCCCTCGAACTGGCTTCTGCCTTCCTCGAAAAATTCGGAGGTGACACGCTCGACGATCTTGCCACTGCTCTCGAGACCTATCGAAGCCGGTTGGCGAAGATCGCCCGCTGATCACCGCGACGATGCCAACGGGCCGGGGCCAGCGGTGGGGCTGACACCAGTCGTCATCGGTTTTGCCCCGCCAGGTGGGGCTCGACCGCTTCACAACGGGAGAGGATGGATAGTCGATCGAGGTGAGAGGGCCCGCCAAGACTTCGGAAAAAGGAAAAAACCCCGGCCGCGGGGGCCGGGGTCGATGTCGGGGTGGTGGATTAGAACGAAGAGTCGAAGGCGTTGTCGAACGCGTCGCCGGGGGTGCCGGCGGGCTGGGCCACGGGCTTGGCGGTGGGGGCGGAGATTGGCTCACTGCCGCCGGAGGGGGTCAGGGAGGTGGGGGCGGCCGATTCGATGCTCTGGGCAATGATGTGCGGGGTGATGAGGATGATCAGTTCCTGCGACTTGCCGGTTTTGCCGGTGAAGTTGAACAGGGACTTGATGATCGGGATGTTGCCGAGCAGCGGGATCTTGTTGCGTTCCTTGGTCTCGTCGTCGCGGATCAGGCCGCCGATCAGGATCTCCTCGCCGTCGCGGACGCGGATGGTGGTCTTGGCGGAGCGGGTGCCGATGACGGGATACATGCCGTTGTTGGACCAGTTTTCCACGAAAGACACTTCCGGTTCGGCGTCGACGGTGATGTAGCCGTCATCATTGATGCGGGGAGTGATCTTCAGCTTGATACCAGTGTCTTTTTCCTTGGGGGGCTGGTCGGCGCCACCGGGGTAGATGACCTTGGTGCCCACCACGATGTTGGCTTCCTGGCCGTTCACCGCCGAGATCTTGGGATTGCTGAGGACCTTGCTCTCGTTGTGGGTTTCCAGGATGGCCAGGGTGGTGCGGAAGATCAGGTTGTCCCGATAGAAGTCACCCAGGCCGAACAGGGCGCCCTGGGGGCGGGCGAAGCCCTGCTGATAGAGCGAGCTGTCGGGATTGTTCGCGAAGTATTCCTTGGTGCGGAAGATCGGGGCCCCGCTGAGGCCGGCGACGGTATCTTCCAGACCAGCCTCCCACTTGAACCCGAGGTTCTTGGTGGCGTTGGTGGTCACTTCGACGATCTTCGACTCGATCATGACCTGGTGGACGGGGGTGTCGATGGTCTCGATCAGCTTCTTCACCTCGTCCAGGATGTCCTTGCCGCCGGAGACGATGACCGCGTTGATGCGGTCGTCGGTGGCGACCTTGACATCTTTCTTGATGGTCTGGGCGATGATCTTGCTGACGTCGGCCGCCTTGGCATACTGCAGCCGCTTGGTGATGGTGAGACCCTTTTCGAAGGCCTCGATCAGCTTCTTCTCATCGGCCAGGATCCAGGTGTTGCCGATCTTGCGGACGGCGAACCCGTTGGTCTTGGCGATCAGGTTCATCGCTTCTTCGTAGTAGACGTCGGTCAGGCGAACGGTGACGTTGCCGCGGACGCTCTTCTCGGCGATGATGTTGGTGCCCGACTTCTGCGCGATGATCTTGATGATCTCACGGATGTCCGTGTCGCGGAAATCGAGCGAGATGTTGTCCTCGGCGACGGCCGAGGAAGCCAGCAGCGCGACCCACGCTGCCAGCACCAGGAAGAGAGTTTTCTTGTGGGTGCCCGTGGAACTCATTCTTTTCCACCTCCGATCGGAAATGTCCGACGCATTTGTTCCCTGAAAGAAAAGACGACAAGTCGATCAGCTAGTACATCGACAACTTTGAACTTTCCGTCCACATTCATTTCTTTGTGCACGACATAGGGTTTGTTTTCGAAGATGATCATGGCCAGGCGTTCCGACTCGTTGCCGCAGATGCCCGAAACGCTCATCACCAGCGGTGGGATGGGCTTGGGCTCGGGGGGGGGGAGCGGAGGATCGACCCGGTTCGTTCTCTCTTCCTTTTTTTGTTCGGGTCGCTTGACCAGTGGTTTGAACGGGTCTTTGGACTCGTTGGGCGGCGAGAACCGATGGGAGTCGGTGAGGGCCTGGACCTGCGTCGGTTCCTCTTCCTGATCGGGAGGGTCAAGAGGAGGCTGGGGGATGGGGAAGGAAACTTCCATTTCCTCTTCCCCGGGGGTGGCGGGGTCCTCCTGGCTCAGGCAGGGGCTTCCCAGGCCGACGAACACCGTCACCGAGAGGACCGCGGCCAGGGCGAGACACGAGGCCCGGGACCAGGGCGCAGTGGTGCGGGTCAAGGGAATCCCCTTTCCGGCCGGATGGCCAGTCTAATCCTTGCCACCCCCGATGGGGAAGGTGCGGCGCATCTGTTCCTTGTTCGAGTAGATGACCAAGCGGTCGGGCAGGATGTCGACCACCTTGAACTTCCCGTCGACGACCATGTCCTTTGACACGACGTACGGTTTGTTCTCGAACATGATCATGGCCAGACGCTCGTTGTCATTGCCGCAGACACCCGAGACGAACAGTTGGATGGGCTTGGGCGGGGGGGGCGGAGGCGGAGCGGTCGGGCCGGTGGGCTTGGCGACCGGGGCGGGTGCTGGAGGCAGCACCACCTTCTTGACGACCAGGGGTTTGAACGGATCCTTGGATTCGTTCCCGGGGGAGAACTTATGTTTTCCAGACAAGATTTCGACCTGCTCGGGTTCCTCCAGGTTGGCCGGACGGGGGAAAGCTTCGTCGCCACTGCCGCCGCCCGGATCTTCCGCCCCGGCCAGACCGCCAGCAGGAAATTCGGCGAAGGGGGGAGCAGCTTCGGCGGGGTCAGCATGAGCCGCGCCTGGGTCAGCCGATTCGGCGGGCATGGAAAACTCGTCGGCATCCTGGGCGGCCACGGGGTGGCCGGCCGGAGCCAGCAGGAGCAGGGCGGCGAGCCCCCAGACGGAAACGGTGCGGAGCGTCCTCATGGTGTTCCTCCTTGCGCGCATACGGTTGACAGCATGAGCCTGCCGTGGGCGGCCCCGGCACGGGGGCCTCCTCAACGGTGACAACGGGTGCGGATGGGTACGGATTGGGGTCGGGTAGTCGGGGTGGGCGGGGGGCAGCCGCGGCGGACCGGGGCCTCAGTACCCGCCGCCCATGATGTAGACCTTGGCGTTCAGGGTGACGGTCAGCAGGGGGCTTTTGGACTTGGGATCGGTTTCGGCCGACACCGAGATGGTGATCGACCCCGCCGCCAGGTTGATGATCTTGCGCTTCTCGCAGATGACCAGAAAGTTTCCGATGTCCTGAAAGGTTCCCAGCAGACCCAGTTCGACGGGCAGTTCGGACCACTGCTCGGCGCGCACCAGGGGGGAGATGCGGATGTCCTGGAATTTGACGTTGAATTTGTTGGCGATCGCCTCGATGGAATCCAGGAGTTTGGGGACGACCGTGGTCATCTGGTTGGATTCCATCTGCAGCTTGTTCTTCTCGGCGGTGAGTTTGGCGATGGCCTCGTTGATGCGGGCGATCTCATCGGCGACGTTGCGGATTTCGTCCTTTTTCGCCTCGAGGCCCCTGATGTCCTGCTGGAGACGGCCCCGCTCCTCTTCGGCGGGTTGCAGGTAGTACATCCAGAAGGCGCCGCCGGCCCCGGCCGCGGCGAGAACGATGATCAGGATGACAACGGCGAAGTTGTTCATGATGGCCCCCTATCTCGAACCGATGTCGCGCTTGATCCGGCAGGTGATGTCGAACCGCCAGACGGGCACTTTTTCGTAGGTGTTCTTGTTGGCGTTGCTCAGGAACACCTCCTCGAAATAGGAATGCCCCTGCAACTGCTTGATGAAGTTCTGGATGCCGCGGGTCAGCTGCCCGGTGCTCTTCTTGCCTTCTTCCTCGCACGCGTAGCCGGTGACCTGGACGCGGCGGTCGGAATCGATGCGCAGATTGGTGACCCAGACGGTCTTTTCGGGCACCACCGTGGTCAGCGCGCTGAAGACCTCGGACCACTGGAGCAGGTTGGCGCCGGACAGTTGCTTGAGCTGCTCGATCTGCTGTTCGAGGTTGCGTTTGTCCTGCTCGAGGCGGTCGCGCTGGTCGAGCTTGTCCTTGTCGCGCCGGACCTCGGCTTCCAGTTCTTCCTTCTGCTTCTTCAAGTCGTCGTTGTAGGTCTCGATCCAGAGGGTGCCGAAGTAGAAGGCGACGAGGATGCCGGCCAGGGCGATCACCAGGAAGATGGCCGCGAACGGGATCTGGATCGGCTTGCGCCGCTTGACGGTGATGAGATTGATTTTGATCATGGCTTACTCCTGCACCCCCCGAAGGGCCAGGCCGATGGCCACGGTGAACTGCTGGAGGTTGTTGTAGAGCATGTCCGTGTCGGTCACGGTCACGTTGACCCCCTCCAGCGGGTTGCCCATGTAGACATCGACACCCAGTTCATTGCTCAGGTAGGTGTTGAAACTCTTCAGGTTCGCCCCGCCCCCCGACAGGATGATCTTGTGGATCAGGGGTTCACGGGACTGGGCCTTGAAATAGTCGAAGGAGCGGCGGATTTCGGAGGCCAGCTCTTCGACCGTGTTCTTCACCACGTCGGCGATCTCGTTGCCGCCGGTATCCCCGATGGCGACCTCGGCCTCCTGGAGCTTGATGCTCTCGGCCTGGTCGAATTCCTGCTTCATGACGTTCATGATCATCTGGGTGATGTTGTTGCCCGCGATGGGAATGTTGCGGGTGAACATCAGGATGCCCGACTTGAGGACCGAGATGTTGGTGGTGCGGGCCCCGGTGTCGATGATGGCGACGACCTCCCCGCCCTCCTGGGTGCCGGCCGTCTGCATGATCGAGTTCTCGAGGGCGTTGATGGCGGCAATGGTGTCGACGTCGATGACCTCGGGGACGATACCACCGCCTTTGAGAACCTCGGTGTAGCTGTTGACCAGTTCCTTCTGCGCCACGACCAGCAGGATCGAATATTTCCCGCCGCCTTCCTCCTCGGTGATCTCGTTGAGGACCGCGTGGGTGATACTGACCTCGTCGATGGCGTAGGGGACATATTGTTCCGCCTCGATGCGCACGGTCTGCTCGAGTTCTTCAGGCGTCATCACCGGCAGCTTGGTGAAGCGCATGATGACGTTCTGGCCCGAGATCGAGGCGAAACTCCGCTCGGGTCGGATCTTGGCATTCTTGAGCATTTCCTTGATCACGGCCGCGACGGTTTGGGGGTCCTTGATGTTCCCTTCTTCTACGGCGGCGTGGGGCAGTGGGGCCATGCCGTAAGCGATCAGCTCAGGGCCGGTGGGGGTTTTCTTGAGCTGGATCGCCTTGACCGACGAGGTCCCGATGTCGACCCCCAACGAGGTATTACTGCTCCCGAAGGTAAACAACCCCATACGATCACTCCTTGACGTGCGGAGCGCGGGAAGGCCACCGCGCCTGGGTAGGATAAAAAGGCTTCAGTAACCTATCGACAGGTCCGGTCAGTTTTCTGAGGGGGGCGGAAAGGGACCGGGTGGGGCGGAGACGGTTCATCAGTACTGCAGCCTCCGCAGGGCGACGTTGGAATAGTAGAACGCCAGAATTTGGCGGTAGGACCACTGCCGCCGGCCCAGCTCGACCGCGCCCGCCTGGCACAGGCCGACCTGGTGACCATACCCGCGCCCGAACAGCGGGATGATCGGGTCCCCGGACTCCCTATCCAAGATTACTTCCTGGATTTCGGGGGCGTCAAGGGTGGGGGCGGCGGTTTCTTGGCGGAGGGGCGGTGACCCGCCCGCTTCAAGAACTGGTGCCGATTGCCGGAGGGAGGGGGGGGGGGAAGGGGACCCGGCGGCCAGGGTCAGGACGTGCCACCCCGCCGGGGGCCGCCGGACCCGGACGAGGCCCGACCCGCCTTGAACCACCAATTCAGCCGGAGTTGCCTCCCGGAGGACCGCCAATCGCGGCATGGGTGGTCTATATGCCTGCATCTTGGAGGTAGGATCGGGTAAAGCGGCGGTTTCTTTGACAGGGGGAGGGGGCCCCCTCCCGGAGTTGGGGGAGGGGGCCAACGCCGAAACGGTCGGAGGGGCCAGATGATCGGAAAGCAGGCGAGCGGTCGTCGGCCTGGCGGTGGGACCGGCCACGGCCAGCTGGAAGGTGGTGCTGGGCAACTCGAACCACCGCCGGAAGGTGGTTCCTTTAATCGGAATCTGCCCCCGATCGGTGAAGAAGATCAGCCGATCGACCCGGTCGAGGGGGGCGGGGCTCGCCAGGCGAACGCGCAGAATGCGGGAGGCGGGGTGTCCCTCCTCGCGCAGACGGGGCAGGATGTCCCCAACCCGGATGTCCCGCCGCCAGCGGAAGTTGGTGCCGGCCTTGCAGAACGGGCACTTGACCCGTCGCAGGTAGGCGGTGGGCGAGCCGCCGAACACCTTCTCGTTGTCGGAGGTCATGCCCCCGCACGTGGCGTGGTAAAGGGCCGAGATGGGCACCCCGCCGCTGATCATGATGATCCCGCGGGTGTCCTGTACCGCCCCGTCGATGACCGGGCGCTCGGCCTTGACCCCGCCGTAGGCCTGACAGTGCTCGCGGGAGCAGAGATCGAACCCGTCTTTCCCGTGTTTGCCGCGGTTGGCGACGGCGTAGGTCCGGGCGATGACAGCCTGGGCCCGGAGAGTTTCGAGTGGAGACTGCGAACTGATTTCCGCTCCGACCACGCCGCGGAGGTAGTCCTCGATTCCGACTTCGCTGATCACCGAGATTCCGGAGGCCATGACCTGAACCACTGCGACTCCCCGATATGGTCGGCCGTCGATTTCAAAAACCCCGCCCCGGGGTTCGAGCCGCAGCGTTGTTCCGAGATAGGGGGAACGGGGAGGGGGCCGGCGCTTTTCCTTGCGGCGACTGGTCGAAGGGGTGGGAGCAGGGGGTGGGGAACTTTCCAGCGCCAGGGTTTCGCCGGGACGCAGAGCACGGAGCCGCTTGCCGCCGACTTCGGCCAATTGCCCGCCCTGCGGGGACGACAGCCGCAGACGGGCCAGCCCTTGGCCCAGGCCGATTCGGAGGATGATCTCCTTGGCACAGGTTGGCTCTGCTCCGCTGGCGGCAAGTAGGAGCAGAAGCACGCCGACCAAGCAGAGGCAAGGAAGCCTGGGCGGACGGGGCCGGGCGGGGCGGGCCGGCGGAGCGGTGGAAAGGGAGGGGCTCATGCCGCGGCAGACTCTGACTTCTGGGGCCGGTTGGCGAACCGCTCCTCTTCGCTGAAGACGCAGCCGCAATATTTCTGCTTGTACAGGCTTACCCGTCGGGTCACCACATAGGTATCGCGAAAGGCCGGCCGCAAGTCCTGGGCAAGGAACGGGACACCCGCATTGGCGGCGATCTCCGCTCCGATCCGGAGCAGAAGGTCGTGATCCTGGTAGGGGCTGATCAGCAGCGTCGTGGAGAACGCGCCGAAGTTATCCCGTTTGGCCCGGGCGGCAGTGGCGGACAAGCGCAACCGAAAACAGGCGGCGCAACGGGAAGCCCGGTCGGGGCTGGGGCCGACGGCGGCGAGAAACCGGCGCAACCCGTAGCCGGCATCGCCGATCACTGGGGTCAGGCCGAGTACGGCGGTAAGGCGTTGGAAAGAATCGAAGCGCTGGACGTATTCTTGATACCCATGGATGTTGGGGTTGTCCCAGAACGGAACGAACTCGTCCTGGGGCTGGGCTCCCCGCAGGGCGGGGAGGGAGCCCCCCAGGCAGGGGCCGCAACAGGCATGGACCAGGACCGCCATGAACACCGCCTCACATCAGACTCTGAGCCCATCATACCACGGAACGCTGGACAGGAAAATGGCCCGCTTCGCGGGGAAGCGGGCCATGGCAGGACAACCGAGGATCTAGCGGAAACCCGGTCAGGGCGTGTGTTTCAGGCTCTTGTCGAGGGTGCGCACGGTGGTGCGGGTCTCGAACAGGGGCAGGGTGGTCTTGACGGCTCGGGTGTTGGGGGATGGGTAAGGTGTGGGAGGGTAGAGAGCATTCTTGGACGTGGTCCAGCCGTTGGCGTTGTTGGTGGTCGGATCGACCAGGTAAGTCCAGTCGAGGGCGTTGTCATTCGCGATGCAGGTGACCGGGAAGGCCATGGGGAATTTGCCCTTGAGGCCGCGGAACAGCCCCATGGTCGAAGTTGGAGTGGCGGTGAGTGGGGACCACTTGAACGAAGACACTGCCGACACCGAATCGACCTCTTCGTCGGGACGAACGATCTGGATGGTCACCACGTTGGTGGCGAGCCCGGCGTTGTCGGACACCCCTGCCCAGACCTCGAATTCGACGTTCTCCTCGAAGTAGTTGGGGGTGATGTTGGCCTCGATCTGGGCCTTGAGCGGGACGTCGGCAAACGGGGCGACGATGGTGTCGCCGAGGGATTTCAGCATATAGAGCGGGGGGGTGGTGCCAGGCACTTTGCCGGTGTCGTCCGCTTTCCACAAGGGGTCGCGGTTGACGAACTGTGGATCGAGCGAGATGGCGACGGTGGCGAGGTCTTTGCCGTCGCTGGGATTGAACTGCGGCGCGGTGCGTTGGTTGGGGAAGCCGCGTTCGGAATCGGGGACATTTTTCAGGTCGCGGATGGTAAACCAGGGGTAGGGCGGGATGTTGTCGCGAACGTTGAGCACGAGGTTGAGGGGTAACACCTCGGTCTGATTCCCCGAGCTGTCGCACATTTGCACGTAGAAAGGCAGAGGGACATACCCCGGAGTGTTGTTGGCGTAGTTGAGGGGGACGGTGCGGGTATGACCGGGGCCGAAAAAGATTTTTTCGATGGGCAGGGTGAACTGCATGAAGGCATCGGAGGTGTCGTCATAGGCTCCGAAGGCCCCGCGGGGGGTATTGAGGGGCATGAAGGAGACATAGGTGCCGGCGTTGGCGCCCCGGCCGTACGTGTTGTAGTCTTCATACCCGAGGGTGGCCGTGGCCAGGGAGACCGCATGGGTGCCGGGCCGGTTGGTGGCATAGGAAAAGGCGGTCCAGCGGCGGGCGCGGGAGAAGACTGGTTTCAGATTATAGCGGGAATCGAGCGGATGGTCGCGCTGGATACGAGCGTTGTAGTTGGCGTTGGCTTCGGATTCGCTGATCGACAGTCCCTCCTTGGTCGAGTTCTCCCAGGGATTGTTGTCGCGGAACACAAACCTGACGGTGCTGGGGTTGGAAAGGCCAGCGGGGCCGACGCCCTCGGCCAGGGTCTCGCCGGTGAAGGCGAAGAGGTTGCGGGGCATGGTGAATTCCTGATCGAGGGTGGGGGCGGTGTTGTCGACGGCCAGGATCTTGGTGCTGGCGGTGATGGTGATGGGGCGGTCATACCAGCGGGATCCGATAAAATACTCGATCTTGGTGCCGTCGGCGAGGACCTTGGTGCGCTTGGTATACATCAGATACTGGGCGACGCGCTTGGCGGTGATGACCAGGGTGTAATACTCGGGGTCGGACGGGAGATCGATGACACCGAAACTGTAGGTGGCGACCGTCGACTGGACGGTATTCTGGCCGAAGATCATGCGTTTCTGTTCGGTGCCGTTGGGGTACTTGGCGATGATATACCCCTCGAAGGTTGCCGAATCGTTTTTCCAGCGCAGGTCGCCCTTCAGGTTGCGGAAGACGTAGTTGGGGTCGGAGTTGACGAAATAGGGACTGTTGGGATCGAGCAGTTGTTTGGCGACGTAGTTGAACCCCGGTTTGGGGTAGCCGGGGGTCACGGTGGGATTGGGATACTGGTCGATCGGGAAGAAGATATTCGCCTGGGAAGCGATGGCCATGCGCCAGCCGTATTCGCGGCCGGCAAACACCCCGTGGTAGCCCTCCGCGTCGTGGTTGGCCCAATAGGTGTCGTCGTTCGCCTTTGATTTGTTGTCGCATCGCTCGATGGGCGCCACTTCAACCGGAGCGGCGGGAATGACGTCTTTGAAGGCGACGCTGATGGGGATGGCGGCCCAGGTGTCGTCGGGGATGATTTCGTCGAGGTAGGCCGACATGGTTGCCCAGCTCATAAAGCTGAACCGAGGATCGCTGAGGATCTTGGCCACCTGGGCGGATTTTCCCACGGAGAGGGCCTTGGTGCCGTATTTGGCATATTTGAACCGGTCGGCGTACATGGTTCCGAAGGGCATTTCGTCAAAGTTGAACCAATCGTAGGTGACCTGACAGGTAAGAATGTATTTGCCGCCGACAGGAGAATAAAAGAGGTAGGAGTGGTCCATATCGGTGGGGTTGGGATAACTCGGGGGCGGGGTTTCCGGGTCGGGGGTGGGGGTCGCGATGCTTTCCTTTTC
>CALLCO010000263.1 GCA_937998695.1 Candidatus Ozemibacteraceae bacterium | reverse complement strand
TACAGGAGATAGCTCTGATGGAACCGTTCTTGTACCTTGTACTGGGTCGTGCTGTCTCCATAAGCTGTTATGGCCGATTCAATAAACGCCAGATGGTTTGGTGATACTTGCGTATCACGATCTGTTCATCGAACTCACGCTCAACCTTTTCTCGCCCGCGACGTCCCATTCTGGCTCGTTCCCCCTGCGAAAGCGAAAGCATCCACTCCATCTTCTCGGCCAAATCCGCAGCATCCCTGGGGCGGCAAAGATACCCATTAACGCCATGCTCGACCACATCGCGGCAGCCGACACTGTCCGTGGAGATGCAAGGCCGCCCCATCGCAGCGGCCTCGAGCAAACTCCGGGGAATGCCCTCGCGATAAGAAGGTAGAACGATGCAGTCCGCCTCAGCGAGGTGCGGGCGAACGTCGTCGCTGGTACCCAGATAGCGTATTACCCCTTCAGCAACCCAGGCATCGACTGTCTGGCGAGGAATGGAAGCCGGATTTTGCACATCCAGAAAGCCCAATAGGCAAAACTCAGCTTGATGCCCATGGGCCTTCAGAATTCGAGCCGCCTCAACGAATTCGCCTACACCCTTGTCCCACAGCATCCGACCAATTAAGAGAAAACGAAAGGCATCCCTTATCGGCGGCTCTGTTGGAACAAACCTGGAAAGATCAATTCCTGAGCCAGGCAGTCGATCGGCCTTCCCTGCTGCGACTAGGCCCTTTTCTACAAACAAGCGTCGGTCGTCTTCATTCTGAAAAAACACCGTGGCCGAACGCGCAAGGGAGCGCCGATACAGAAGACGGACGATGCTGGTCATCCAAGATTCAGAGATAAACACGGCACCCAATCCAGCAATGTTATTAATCACGGGTATACGAAGCCGATGCGCAGCGAGGGAGCCATATATGTTCGGTTTAACCGTAAAGCCAAGATAGAGGCTGGGTCGTTCATAACGGAACAGTCTGGAGTACCGCCAGTATAACTGGACGTCCTGTAGTGGATTGGTCCCTTTGTTGGCCATCGGAAGGGGCACATAGCGGCAACCTAAGGCGGAAAGTCGAGATACATATGCGTCCGGGGGCGAAGCGACAATAACCCTATAGCCTGCCGCTGCAAGTGAGGAAATTAGCCCGCCACGGAAATTCAGGATAGACCAGGTCGTGTTCGAAGAAATCATGATTTTCGACATAACGTACTATTCACACACATCGCACATTTCCGGGGCTTGAAAAGCCATCGAGATTCGTGCTCTTGGCCAATTATCGGAAATCTGCCGCGCCCATCTTGACGAAAAACAAATACTATATATTGAAGTCGAAATCTGTAAAAATGAAGATGGATCTCTAGCTCCCGTTGCACGAATCGGTTTTTTTCTCGCCATGTACATAGCGCCCCTGATCCGGTCGGGATCTTCGGCTGGATGGTATATGAAAATGGGTTGGCTGGGGCGTTCGGGCAACAGGTTCAGGCGCGTTAGCTCCCGGGTGGCTGTTCGTTCACGCGACACGGCTGTGGCCGATGGTTTTGCCACCACGGAATTTGTCGAGAGAAACCACATCTCCCTCTTTTGTTTTAACCTGAAAAGAAACGAGAATTTTATATATGGTGTGGTAGAAAAAAACGAGTATCCCTATGCCGATAAGTTGGGGGAGAGAACGGTGAAAAAGGGCCAACCCAAATAGAGATAAAATCCCGACACCGATTAAAATCAACGATGCAGCCATCGGGTTGCTGAAATTCGTTCGTTTGTACAAAAGCGTGTGCAGATGTAACCGGTCGGCCGCGGTAGCATGGAACTTTTTATAAAATCGACGCCGGAAAATGGAAAACAACACCTCCCATATAGGGTAAAACAAGACCAACAAGGGGAAAAAGCGGGAAATTTCAGGATTCCGGTGGATCAACAAAAGGCCCGCCTGAACCGTTACAAAGCCCAGGAAATAGGCGCCGCTGTCCCCCAAAAACATCTGGGCCCTCGGGTAGTTCAGAACGAAAAATCCCATGATCGGAAAGATCAATCTGGAAAGCACCAGCGCGAAATCGGTATCGCCAGACCAATGGCCAGCCACGGCAAAAACGATCAGAGCAATCGAGCAAAAGCCTGACGCCAATCCATTCAAACCATCGATGATATTGATCGCATTGGTTACCCCGACCATTAGAAAAAGCGTCAGCGGAACAGTGAGAAAATACGGGATACGAAATGCTTCAAGGTCATTGACGGTAGCACCCAGAAGCTGAACCCCCAGAATGGCGGAGAACGTCATGATGGTCAATCGCACTCGTGGGGCAATCCCTGAAATCAGGTCTTCGAAAAAGCCGGCCAGGAAGGCGGGAACCCCCGCCAGGACGATTTTCCCCCCCAGGGGGTCTCGCAGCAAGAGTAACGATGCAAGGAAAATTCCCAAACCGCCGATTCGGGGCACCACTTCTTTATGAACGCCGTGAGACTTTTCTTTGTCGTCAAGGAAAAATTTCCCTTTTCGGGCCAGCCAGATGATCACCAAGCCCAGCCCATAGGAAAGGCCAAACGCCAGGACTAGACCCAAAACTCGTACCCCCTCGTAGGTTCCCAATAGATTCTTACGGCATGAATGGATGCTTACCCTATCAAATAAACCCTTGCTCGTCAAGCCTGAAAAAAGCGGTTCCACGAGCCGAATTTTGTTGCAAGCCGTCAGAGCGGGCCGGCGAAGAGGTATGTGCCCCCGGGGGCGACGGGGGGGGGTACACGTCGAGTGCCTTCAGGCACCAACGACGGTGATGGGCGGCCTGTCGGCGTCGACGGGTTCGGGATGGGTGTCGGCGCTAGCGGGCCTCGGGCCGTCGATCGAAGACCACCAGACAGCCCGCGACGCCCGTGGTGGCGCTTCCCGCACTATAATTGTCTATTGGGAAATCAGCCCTCAGAAGCCGTTTCTCTCAGCGACCCTCCTGGGAACTCTCTTCCCCGCCAGAGGCGCCCGAAAAACGACACCGTTCGCCCTTCGTGAGTTATGCAAAAGGAGCTCTCAAGGTCCCTCAAGGTCCCTCAAGGCTGATTTCCGGCCATGCGCGCGACACGCTCCGTGTCGCGGCAGGAAGGGGCCGATGAGGGAAACCCCGGATGGTCAGGGCAGGCCGAGGTCTTCAGGGTAGAGGGTCATCAGGCGCTGGATGGCGTTGGCCTGGTCGGGGTCTTCGAGGCGGGCGATCTTCAATTTGGCGGTCTAGCCGTCGTAGGCGCCGCCGGTTAGTCATACTAAGTGAGAAGGCCCACCGGATCAACTTCCCAATCTCCCGAAAATCCAGGAGGTGTAACCGGGAAGGGAATACCCTATAATGAGGTTACTCACCCTACCAACCGGGAGGTTCCCTTGCTGGCACGCACCCATTTCTCCACCCGACGCCCCATCCTGGCCCTGCTGCCCGCCCTGTGGTTGGCGACGCTGTTGCCTTTCCTACCGCTGGCTCCTGCGGCGGGCCAGACAACGGGGCCCACCGCCGGTCCGGCGCCGACCCAGACCTCCGGGCCAGGAGCGGGCCAGCCGGCCATTCTGACCCTGGCCAACGGCGAGACGCTGGCGGTCGATTCCTTCACCTTCGACGGCGCCACCGGCACGCTGGTCATCGGCACCACCACCCGGCTGATCGGGCGGGGGGAACTGCGTGACATCAGTTTCACGAGGCGGCAGGCCGCCGCCAACGAACTGGCGACCGGGGTCTCCGACCTCCTGGCGTGGAAGGAACGGGCCACCCGGATGCTCGAGCGCTTCCCCGACTGCAGTTCGATCCTGTTGCTCGACGAGGGTGAGTACACCTACCGGCCCGACGGCACCAACGTTTCCAAATACCGCGGCGTCGTCTACATCGCCAAAGACGAAGCCCTGGGGCAGGGCGACCTGACGCTGGGGTTCGACCCGAACCGCGAGCGGATCACGGTGCGACACGCCCGCTGCCTCGCCCCTGACGGCCGGGTGCACACGCTCACCCCTGACCAGATCAAGATTGCCAAGGGTTCATCGGGAGGGGTGTTCTTCGACCAGAACCAGGAATTGAGCTTCTCGATCCCTGGGGTGACGGTCGGAGCGGTGATCGACTATTCCTACGAGACCGAGACCTTCAACCCCTTCGATCGCAACTTCTTCCAGAGTTTTTTCTTCTTCCAGGGCGACGAGCCGGTCGGCGAATCGATCCTGCGGGTGCGCCTGCCTTGCGACAAACCGCTGCACTATCTGGCGCCCAACTTCCCGCCCGACAAGGCCAAGCCGGTGATCACCAAGGAAGGCGACACCACGGTCTACACCTGGACCATGACCGACATGCCGCCGATCATTCCCGAGCCGTACATGCCGCCGCGGCGCGACGTGCTGCCCGGGGTCGTCTTCTGCCTGCAGAAAGACTGGAGCTATTTCTTCAACCGTCTCAAGCCCATGTTCGAGAAGCGGTTCCAACTGACCGAGGCGGTCAAGCGCAAGGTCGACGAGCTCGTCGAGGGGGCGCGCGACATCCACGAGAAAATCGCACGGCTCTACCTGTTCTGCCAGAAAGAGATCCGGTACATCTCGATCAAGGGCAACTTGGCCAGCAACCAGGTGGGCCACCCCGCCGAAGAGACCCTGCGCAACCGGTACGGTGACTGCACCGACAAGGGGATGCTCCTGGCGACGATGCTCAAGCACATCGGGGTCGAGGCCTATCCGGTCGGCATCAGGACCAACACGGCGGGGCGGGCGATCCGCGAGCTGCCGATCTTCGACGCCAACCATTGCATCACGCAGGTGCGACTCGACGGACGGGTCTTCTACCTCGACTCGACGGCCACCGACTACCGCTACCCGTATTTCCGCGATGACGATCACGACACGACGATCGATAACCCGATGAAAGGCGAGATCGCCTCGGTCCCGTTGCCGCCGCCCGAAGACAACCAGACCCAGATCGAGCGGACCCTGACCCTGCGCCCCGACGGCACGCTGGAGGTCGACTACCGGTCGTCGATGAACGGCAGCAACGAGGCGGGGTCGCGGTATTCGATCCGGAACATGAAGCCCGAGGAATACGTGCGCGAGGTGCGGCAGGCGATCTCAGGGTTGACCGCCGACTACGAACTGCTGGTGGCCTCGCATTCCGACCCGCTCGATTTCCGCGGGCCGTTCACGGTGACCTCGAAATACATCCTGAACCAGTATGCGCCGCGATCGGGGTCATACCTGGTGTTCGAGATTCCCTTCTTCCGGATGCGGTTCAATGAAGTGAGCCTCGAACAGCGCACCTACGATATCGTCTACACCACGACCAAAAGCCGGATCGAACACATCACGATCAACCTGCCGCCCGGGTTTTCGGTCAAATACCTGCCGCCGCCGTTGCGCGTGCAGAGCCCGTATGTCGAGTTCGAGGTGACCTACGACCAGAAGGAGGGGCAGATCCTGCTGCGACGGACGCTGGCCTTCCCGCGCCGGATCATTCCGGTCGCCGATTACGCGACTTACAAGGCAGACTTGGAGCGGATCGCGCGCTCCAGCGACGAACGCATCTTCCTGGTGGAAGGTGAGGGGAAGGAGGCTTCCCGATGAATCACACCCACATCAGTATCAGCCCAGGCCACATGGGGACGCGGGCGCTGGTCGGAGTGCTCGTCCTGCTGGGCGGGCTGCTGGCCGCCATGCCGGCAGGAGCCGACATCCTGTATCTGAACGAGGGGGAAGAGCATGTCGGCCGCCTGAAGAGCGTCACGGCTGACCTGATCGGCTTCACCGAGATCGACGGACGGGAGATGACCTGGCCGGCGAGCGCGGTGGCGCATATCCTGCTGTCGCAGGTGCGGCCGGGCGACGAGCACGACCGGGTCGAGAAGTTGACCGACCCGCTGGCGGTGGCGATCCTGAAGCGGCTGCCAGAGGCGTCCGAGTTTCCCGATGCCGATTTCGTCACGCTCTTCCGCAACCGCACGTTCACCTTCCAGCCTGACGGGTCGGTGGTGTTCGAGCGGCGGATCATCATCCGGGTGTTCAAGGAGCCCGGCCTGGAGATGGCCAACATGGCGCGCTACTACATGGCCGAGCGCGAGAAGTTCGAGCTGTTGTTCGCGCACACCTACGCGCCGGACGGCCATGTCTACCACCTGACCGACGACGCCATTTCGGAGGAGGCGCTTTACTCATCGACTCCCGAGTACGACAAGCTGCGCAAGACCAAGTTCGCTCTCAAGAAGGTCGACCTCGGGTCGGTCATCGACGTGGCGCTGCGCATCACGACGCGGCCGCCCGACGCACTGCACCCGTATCTGATCGACACCGTGTTCGGCGAACGCGAGCCGGTGCTGCGGGAGGAGTGCGTGGTGCGCTTCCCGAAGGACCGGGAGATGGTGGTCGAGAACCTGCACTGGGACGGCCCCAACTTGCCTACCTTCACCGACCAGGTCGACCCCGACGGGAAGACGCGGGTGCTGACTTGGACATTCCGCGATCCCAAAGGGTTCATTCCCGAAGCCAACATGCCCTCGACCAGCCGGGTCTTCCCGCGCACCTGGGTCTATCCGCGCGACGACTGGGCCCGCCTGGGGAAGGAATTCGCCTCGGCCCTGGCCCAAGCCGCCCCCTCCCCCGGCCTGCTCGAGGCATTCATCGAGGAGACCGGCGCCAAGCCCACCGATTCGACCGCCGAGAAGGTGCGGAAGGTACACGCTGCCATCCTCAAGAAGATCCGGCTGTTGCCGATCTCGTTCTTCGACCTGGGCGGGGTGGCCCCGTTGCCGGTCGATGTGGCCCTGCAGAAGCGCTACGGCAACAACCAGGCGCGGGTCTGCCTGGCCCACTTCGCGCTGAAGAAGCTGGGCGTGCCCTCGGAGGTCGGCCTGACCAGCTTCTGGAACGCCGACGAGATCCGTGTCGAGACGCCCAATCTGGGCCAGGCCATCTACGCGGTGCTGCGCGTCGAGATCGACGGGCGGCCGTTCTACACCTCGCTCGACTCCGACTACCTGCCGTTCGGCCACCTGCCGACGGCGTTCCAGGGGGCGCGGGCCATCTTCGTGCGGAACGGGACATTCGTGGCCGAGGTACTGCCCGAGGGCGGGGCCAACAACCAAGCCTGGCGAACGGTGTTCGCCAAGCTCGAGGCCGACGGCAGCCTCGAGGTCACCGAGATCCGGCGGCCGCGCGGTCCGGGGGAGATCAGCCTGCGAACGCTGCGGGCGGCCAAGGCCCAGGAGAAGGTCAACTTCGCGCAGAAGTCGGTCAAACGGGTACATCCCAAGGCGGTGCTGACCGGGTTCACGCTCTCCGATCTCGACGATCTGCAGAAGCCGGTGGCGCTGACCCTGCGGTATCGCATTCCCGAGGCGGCGATCAAGGCCTCGGACCGGCTGTTGGCCTTCAAGAACCTGTGGGTCAACTACAGTGCGGGTTCGGCCAGCCTGGCCAGCCGCACCTGGCCGCTCGAATACTGGGCGACCGAGGAGAGCGTCAACTCGGTGCTGATCGAGCTGCCGGAAGGGTTCCGATGGGTGCCCTGGAACAAGGACTACGTCTGGGACTCCGGCTGGCTCTCCTACCGGTCGACTCTCGACCGGCAGGGGAACATGCTGCAGTTCGCCGACCGGTTCGCGGTCGAGCGCAAATCGTTTCCGCCGGGCGAGCTCTACGAACACTACCGGGGCTGCCTGCTGGTGATGGCGAACCTGGCCAAGCAGTGGATCATCGTCGAGCGCGAAGACCCCGCGACGGAGGCCGGGGCTGAAACGGGCCAGGCGCCCGGGAAGAGCAAGGGACCGGCCGGGGCCGCTCTGGGAGACGACCCGGGAGGTGACCGGAGAGGTGACCGGGGAGACAACCCGGAAGGTGACCGGAGAGGCGATCGGGGAGGCGACCCAGGCAAGGGGGGCGGCGCGGCGACCGGGGCCGAGACGGCCGCCCAGATGGACGCCGCACCGGCGGCTTCCCCGACTCCGGAGCAGGATGACCCCGGCACCGTTCCCGCTCCCGAATTCGGATCGGAAGACGGCGCCGGGCCGGGGGATTCCCCGGACGGCGCCGACACCGAAGATGACGAAGACGATGGAGACTGAGCCCCTGACCCAGCCCACATGAATGTAGCGAAGGGCGGCACGGCGGCGAAGGTCGG
>CALLCO010000262.1 GCA_937998695.1 Candidatus Ozemibacteraceae bacterium | reverse complement strand
GGTGGCGGGGCCGGCCACCCGGCGCAGCAACCGGACCTGCCCCAGCGTCTGCAGCCGCTCCAGCACGTGGTCAGGAGTGAGCCCCGGCGGGGTGTGGGCGGCGGTGATCCGCACCACGATCCGGAACGTGCGGGTCGCCTGCCCGGCCCCGGCCGTTCCCTTCGCAAAACACGTCGGGCGAACCTTTTTCCAGGCTTCCTTGATGGCCAGCGGGCGCTCGAGCGAGGCCAGGATCTCGGCCGGGTCCGGGTCGGCCGGTTGCGGGTCCAGGGCGTCGGTCATGATGCGCGCCGCCTCGCGGGCGGCCTCGCGGGCCACCACCCGGGCTGCCGGGGTGAGACCCCGGCCTTGGCCGACCAGGGTTTCGGCATCCTGTCTGAGGTCTCCCAGGAACTCGGCGAGGCTGTCCAGCCCCAGGTGCCGGGCCAGGTCGAGGATCTCGGTCATGATCGGCACGGCCTGGGGCAACCCACCTTCCTCGGACAGCCGGCCGGGCAGGGCGGCCACCAAATCCTCGAGGCGTCGCCGGTTCTTCTCCTGCGGGTTCGCCTTGGTCTTGCCTTCCTGGGCCCGCCGGACGTTCTCCAGGATATCCTTCGTCCAGGCAGGGTCGGCCGCGGGGCCCCCGAAATGGGCATCGATCATCGTCAGCATCTGGTCGCGGGCCAGCAGCGACAGGTTGACCAACGACGGGGTCACCACCGCCCGTCCCTGCCGGATCGCGTCGAACTCCGTCTCTAAATGGTGGGCGAACTGCGAAACGTCGTCCAGGCCGACCATGCCTGCCGAGCCCTTCAGGGTGTGCATGACCCGGAACAGCCGATCGATCTCGGCCATATCTTCTGGGTGCTCCCCGAGATGCAGCAGGGCTTCCTCGAGCTCGGCCAGATACTCCACCGCCCCTTCCCGGAACAATCCTTTCAGATCGTCGCTCATGGTCTTCCTCCTCTGCCCTGCGGTCAATCTTCGAACAAGGTGATGTCCGTGTCCTGGGCGGCCTGGCTGGCCACCGTTTGTTGGAGTCGTTCCTCATCGACCGCCAGGGCCTGGTTGGCGCTCGACCGGATCTTCTTGACGAACACCTCGAAGGTGTCGGTGTGGAATTCCAGCACGCGGGTCCAGGTGCCGCCCGTATCCTGGGCCGTGATCGGGATGCCTTCCACGCGCAGATATTCCAGGACGAATTCGACGTTCTTGAGGCCGGGGTTCTTCTCGACCGAGACCGTCGCCAATACATGGCCGCCCCCGAACACCTTGGCTTGCACGCGGGTGCGCAAGGCGCCAAGCTTGGTCATCTCGTTGATCAGCACCTCCATGGCGTTGATGCCGTAGCGCGCGCTCTCGTTGAAGGTCTGAAAATCGGCCCGGCCTGGCAAAAGAATGTGATTCATGCCGCAGACCCGGGTGAGCGGGTCATACAAGCAGGCCGAGACGCAGGAACCCAGGAGGGTGCGCAAGACAGCCCCTTCACGGCAGGCGAACAACTGCCCGATGTGCAGGTTGATCACCTTGGGCGGGTGCTGTCGGAGGCCGCGCTCAGCGATGATGGGCATTGCTGCTTCCTCCATCCTCGGCGCACCGCCGGAGCACTTCCCCCGCGATTCGCTCGAGCGGCAGCACCAAATCGACCCCCCCCAGCCCGATCGCCTCTTTGGGCATCCCGAACACCACCGAGCTGGCTTCGTCCTGGGCGATGGTGAACGCTCCCGCTTCTTTCATCTCCCGCATGCCGCGGGCCCCGTCGTCCCCCATGCCGGTCATGATCACCCCGACCACGTTCCGGCCGGCGTACCGCGCCGCCGAACGGAACAGCACGTCGACCGAAGGCCGATGGCGTGAAACGAGTGGGCCGTCCTTCACCTCCACGTAGTAGCGAGCTCCACTTCGCTTGACCAACAGGTGGCGGTTGCCCGGGGCGATCAGGGCGTGCCCTCGCATCAGGGTGTCGCCGTCGGCCGCCTCCTTGACGGTGACCCGGCACAGCCCGTCGAGACGGGCCGCGAACGAGGCGGTGAACTTCTCGGGCATGTGCTGTACGATGACCACCGCCGGGCTGTCGAGCGGAAGATCTTCCAGAAAGACCCGCAAGGCCTCCGTGCCGCCGGTCGAGGCCCCGACCACCACTACCTTCTCGGTTGTTCGCACCATGGCTTGGCTGGTCGCCTTGGGCAGGATGACGTCGGCGGTCCGTTTCGGTTCTACCCTTGGTCGGAGCAGCTTGGCCGGGCGCACCGCGGCCGCCGCCTTGATGATGTCGCAGATCTGGACCTTCGCCTCCTCGAGGAAGGCACGGGTCCCGAGGCGGGGCTTGGTGATGATCTCCACCGCGCCGTATTCGAAGGCGCGCAACGTGGTCTCGCACCGCCCTTCCACCAGACTCGAACAGATAACCACCGGGATCGGGTGCTGGCTCATCAGCTTTTGCAGGAAGGTCAGCCCGTCCATGCGCGGCATCTCGATGTCGAGGATGATGACGTCGGGCACCTCTTCGGCGATCTTTTGCACCGCGATGAATGGGTCGGGGGCTACCCCCATCACCGAGATGGCGGGATCGCTCGCCAGCAAGTCGCTCATGGCCTGCCGAACGACAGCCGAATCGTCGACGATCAACACCTTGATCGGTGGTTTCATCGGGCGGGCCCTTGGGTCGGGCCTCCTCCTTCGCCGAGGGGTTTCCGGTAGACGGTGGGGGCGACCGGCAGCAGCGGGATGTCGAGACCGGTCAGGGTTTCGGAGTGGCCGAGGAACAGATACCCGCCCGGCTGCAGGCGGTGGAAGAACTGGCGCAGCACTTTTTCTTGGGTGAAACGGTCGAAATAGATGATGACGTTGCGGCAGAAGATGACCTGGAAGGTGTCGCGCACGTGGGCCCCGATCTCCATCAGGTTTAGACGCTGGAAGGTGATGCGGGCCCGGACCTCGGGCGTGAACCGCACCACGTGCCGGGTAGGGTCCTTGCTGCGCAACAGATACCGACGCCGCCACTCGAGCGGTAGCGGGCTGATTCGCTCTTCGGGGTAGATGCCCTCCCGGCCGGTCGCCAACATCCGGGCCGAGATGTCGGTGGCCAGGATGCGGAACCGGAAATGGGGGTGTTTGGCTGCGAACTCGCTCAGGACCATCGCCAGGGTGTAGGGTTCTTCGCCGCTGGAGCAGCCCGCGCTCCAGAGCAGAAACCGGTGGGCCAGGTCAGGAAACGCCTTGTTCCGGAGACGGGGGTCGGTCGCTTCCCTTCCGATTCGCCCGGCCAGGGGAGCGCTTCCCAACCGGTCCGCCCCGGTCAGGATCGGCAGGACCGTGCTGGCCAGATACTCGAAATGGTCGGGCTCCCGCAGGAACTCGGTCTTGTTGGTGGTGACCAGATCGACCATCTCGAGGGCTTCCCGGGCGAGGCCCTCGGGGCTGAACAGGTAGCGGCAGTATTCCTTGAAATTGGGCAGGCGGAGCTGGTGCAGCCGCTTGCGGAGCCGGCCCTCGAGCAGGGTCTTCTTGTTTGCCGGAAGATGGATGCCCCAGCGTTCGTAGATGAACTCGCTCATCCGCCGAAATTCGGCGGGCGACATCTCGATCAGTCCTGGGGTGGCGGCGTGCATGCTCCCCTCCTCGGGATGGTGGGCCCGGCCCCGCCGCCTGGCGGGACCGGGCGGGATGCTCGAATCAGGCTCCAGCGTTCGCTTCCAGCACCTGCTTGCCGGTCGCGGCCATGTCCTGGGCCATCAGGATCTCATCCGAGGTGAACACCTTGTCGATGTCGAGGATCATCAGGAATCGATCCCCGATCTTGCCCATGCCTTTCAGGAACTCGACCTTCAGGCGGGAGCCGATTTTGGGCGGAGGCTCGATCTGGCCGGGCTCGAGCTCGATGACCTCCTGCACCGAATCGGCCAGGGCGCCGATGATCGTGGCTTCGTTCTCGAGCTGGACCTCGACGACGACGATGCAGGTGTTGACCGACTTCTCGGTCTTGCTCATGCCGAACTTCAGGCGCATGTCGACGACCGGCACCACGCTGCCGCGCAGGTTGATCACCCCCCGCATGAACTCGGGGGTTCGCGGCACCTTGGTAATCGGCGGGAAATCGAGGATCTCGCGGACTTTGGCCACGTCGACGGCGTAGACCTCATCTTCGAGCTTGAACGTCAGGTACTGGATGGAAGCGCTGGTGGTCTTGGAATCGGTGGTTGCCATGCTCTGCTCCTTGTCTCCAGGACACAGCCCCCGGGGTCGGAGGCCGCCGCGACTCCGGCTCAGTATTTCTCGAACTCGGTGTCCCGCTTGTCGCCGGTCGCCGGTTCTTCGCCGAGGTCGATGGCCGCTCCACCGGGTTTGGCCTGGGTCTTCTTGGGCTTGGTGGCCATCCGGCGCGCGTCGAGGGAGGCCGAGGCCGCCTTGGCTGCCTTCAGCACCGTGTTGCCGCGGTCACCGCCCGCCTGGTGTGCCACGCCTGCCGTGCCGACCTTGAAGAACGAGATGGTCGACCGCATCTGTTCGGCCTGCGAGGTCATCTCCTCGGAGGTCGAGGCCAGTTCCTCGGCCGCTCCGGCGTTCTGCTGAATGATCTGGTCAAGCTGCTGGATCGCCTTGTTGATCTGGTCGGCGCCCGTCGTCTGTTCCCTGCAGGCCGCGCTGATCTCCTGGACGAGCTCGGCGGTTTTTTGGATGTCGGGCACGATCTTGGCCAGCATCTCGCCCGCCCGGCCAGCCACTTTGACGCTGGAGGCCGACAGATTCCGGATCTCCCCGGCGGCCAACTGGCTGCGCTCGGCCAACTTGCGCACCTCCGAGGCGACCACCGCGAAGCCCTTGCCGTGTTCCCCGGCGCGGGCCGCCTCGATGGCCGCGTTCAACGCCAGCAGGTTGGTCTGACGCGCGATCTCCTCGATGATCGAGATCTTGCTGGCGATCTCGTTCATCGCTTGCACGGTCTCGGCCACCGCCTTGCCGCCGTCCTTCGCGTCCTCGGCCGCCTTGCGGGCGATCTTTTCGGTCTGGGCCGCGTTGTCGGCGTTCTGCTGGATGTTGCTGCTCATCTCCTCCATCGAGGAGCTGGCCTCCTCGGCCGCCGTCGCCTGCTGGTTGGCGCCGCTTGACAGCGTCTCGGCGCTCGCCGACAGTTCGTTGCTGCCGTTGGCCACGTTGTCCGCAGCCGACCGGATGTCGGTGACCGCCGCCGTCAGCCGCGCCACCATCTGGCGCAGGGCTTTCATCAGCTCGTCGTGTACCGACCGCTCCTTGATGTCGAGGTTGAGGTTGCCCTCGGCGATCTGCTGCGCGATGGCGGTGATGGCCTTCATGGCCTCGATCATCGCCTTCAGGGAGCGCATCAGTTCGTCTTGGGCGCTGCGTTCGCGCACCTCGACGTTCAGGTTCCCGATCGCCATCTCGCGGGCCACCGTCACGATTTGACTGTTCGCCTCGATCAGCAGGTTAAGGTTCTGTTTGATCTCGTTGAAATCGCCGTTGTACGAGTCGGTGATCTGCGGGGGAATGTCGCCTTTGCTGATGCGGTCGACATACTCGGCGGCGACGTTCAGGGGCCCGATCACCGCGTCGAGCGTCCGGTTGACGCCTTCGACGATTCGACGGTAGTCGCCCTGGTGCTTTTCGGCATCGGCCCGGGTCGCGAGCTTGCCTTCGACGGCAGCTTTGGCCAGCATGTTGGCATCGGCGATCAGGGCGTTGATATTGTCGATGCAGTTGTTCAGATTGACCTTGATCTCGTTGAAGTCGCCGTAATACGTGTCGGTGATCTTTTTGGGAATGTCGCCTTTGCTGATGCGGTCGACGTACTCGGCGGCGACGTTCAGAGGCCCGATCACCGCGTCGAGCGTCTGGTTGACCCCCGCCAGCAAGGGTTGGAACTCGAAATTGATCTTGTCGACCTGCGCTCTGGTCGCCAGTTTGCCGGCTATCGCGGCCTCGCACAGGGTCTCCATCTCGTGGCGGAACACCTCGAGGATAGTTCGGATATTCCCATTGATGAGGAATCCGGAGAGGAGAGCGGCGATAAAGCCGAGAAGCATCCCGCCCATGGTGATCTGTCGTACGCTGGCTTGTGCAGATTTGGCACTGGCATTCGATTGAGAGGCGACTTCTTCGTTGATCTTCACCACCTTCATGAGAGATTCAAGGGCCGGGCCCTCTCGCTCCAAACAGGGGCCGAATACCAAAGAAGCCATCTCATCGTAGATTTGGTCGAGGCGACCGACCAATGCCCCTAATTCCTCGAATTTGGCGAAGGTTTTCTTCATGGATTCTTCGAGGTCCCCTTGGATCACGGCCACAGCCCCATCTTTGTCACCGCGCGCATTCAGGGTTTTGACGCGCTTTACCGCAGCGTGGAACGCTTCATGCGGCGCCCTCATTTCTTGGAGGAGACGTGCCAGATCCGGGTTTTTGGTGGTGAAGCTAGCCATCCATTTGCCGAACCGACAGGCGGTATGATCATCGCCCCCCTCGAAATGCCCACCTTGCATGGTGCTGTCGAGAAGGTCCCCTCTTAGCTTGTAGTGGTCTCCGCGGAAGGTCGCGATATCGCGGGCCAAAGCGGTTGGATCGGAAATCTGATGCGCGGCATACTCTTTGGCTTTGCCGAAAAACTCATCGTTAACCTTTCGCCATTCTCCCACCAGCCCTACGAATTTTTTCCATTCCGCTTCTTCTTCTTTGGTTTGAGGAAGCGGTTCGTAGACATCCCAAGCGGTTTTGTAGTGTTCCCTCGCTTTTTCGACATTGGTGAACTGCCTGGCCAGTTCGGTCTCACGCAAGCCTTGGATGAGAAGCGTTCGTTGGGCGACCTGCAAGCGCTCCAACCCTTCACTCATCTGGAGGAGCGATGATACACTGGGGGCACGAACCTCGGCGATTTCCTTGAGATCATCGCCTAGCCGGTTCGCCCCCCAAAAACCTGCGTACCCGACGACCAAGGTGATGAGAGCGACGAGACAAAATCCCCCGAGGAGCTTATTGGCTAAAGTCAATCGTTCAAACACGTGAGCACTCCTTTCGCATGTGGGTTGCCCGAGCGCAAAGCTTGAGCTGTGGCCATGTGTCGTGTGCTAGGTGGCGAAACCTTCGCGGGACGGATTGAAGTTGACCTGGTGCCCTGCCGTTGCCAGCGCCGCACTTTTCTGAAGGAGGGCGGTCGCCCCCTGCATGAGCGGAGGATCATGGCTTGAATAGATGGCCTGAACCGGAAGTGAGGCCAGCCGGTGCAAGACCTCGGTGAATGCCGCGAGATAGGTGCCGTGGGGAGTGGTGATACGCAACGGAGAATCGCCTGAGAACAAAACCCCCTCGCTATAATTGAACAAACAGATCGAATCGTGCGAATGCCCGGGCATGTGGATGACCTCGAACCACTGGTCGCCCAGGCGGAGTTCCTCGCCGTCTTGCAGCAAACGGTCGACGCCGGGCCCGGGCGCCCAGGCCAGCAGTTCGGCCTTGTATCTCTCCTTGAGCGTCGCGGCCCCGCCGGCGTGGTCGAAGTGGTTGTGGGTGAGGATGATGCGGTCGACCGGCCGCTTGCCCACCCCGGTGTTGATGTGGGAAATCTCTTCGGCGATGAAGTCGTCGATGCCGACGTCGACCAGGGTGTTGACGTCGTCGAGCCGGTTCCAGGTGCCCAGCACGAGGTAGGCCATCGCGCTGTAGGTGCGCGGCGTGCGGGCGAGGGGAACGATCTTCATGCGTTCGGCTGCGCCTTCCGGTAGACTTGGGTGTCGCTCGCCACCTGGTGGAACAGCGGCACGATCTCGCCCGGCAGTTTCTGGGTGTTCTCGTTGGCCAGGATCGAGTCGGCCGACAGGCTGTGGTGGAACATCTTGAACACCTGGACCCGCTCGGCCGGCTGGAAGTGCAGCAGCACGTTCTTGCAGACGATCAGGCTGATGCCTTCCCCGATCGGCTTCAGGGTGAGCAGGTCGTGGTGCGTGAACGTGATCCGGCGCCGGATCGGCTCGATCACCTGGAAATGTCCTTCCTGCTCGGCGGGCTGGAAGTAGCGGTCGAAAAAGTGCTTGGGAATGCGCTCCAGGTCACCTTTGGGATAAATGCCCCGCTGGATGATCTCGCCGAACTCCGCTTCGATGTCGGTGGCGTCGATGCGCAGGTTTTGAAAGCTGAAGTAGCCCATCTTCTCGGCCAGAAGCATGGCCAGCGTGTAGACCTCCTGGCCCTTGGCGCTGCCTGCTACCCAGACCCGGATCCGGCTGCGGCCCATCGTCTGTGCCACCATGTGCTGGACGGCGGTCTCGAGCGTGGGCAGGTCGCGGAAAAAGAAGCTGAACGCCATGGTCAACCTCCTTGCTGCGCTGGATCGAGGAGATGGTTCTCCTCCTGCACGATCTTGGTCAGGTCGACGATCAGGGCTACGCTGCCGTCGCCCAGGATGGTCGCCCCCGAGATGCCCTTCACGTTCTTGTAGAAGTTGCCCAGGGGCTTGATGACGGTCTGGAACTCGCCGATCACCTGGTCGACGACGAAGCCGACCCGGTGCTGCCCGACGCTGGCGATGACGATCTGCTGGATGGCTGGCGGAGTGCCGTCGACGGCGAACTTCTCGCGCAGCGGGATGTACGGCACGATCTGGTCGCGTACCATCACCACATTCTTGCGGTAGGTGCGGGCTTCCTCTTGGCGGGTCAGCTCGATGCACTCCTCGACCGCGGCCAGGGGCAGCACGAAATGCCAGGTGCCCAGGGCGACCACCAGCCCTTCGATGATGGCCAGGGTCAGGGGCAGCCGCAGCGAAAAGGCCAGGCCCAGCCCCGGCCGGTTCTCGATCTCCAGGGTGCCGCGCAGGTCGTCGATCACCGCTTTGACCACGCCCAGGCCGCCCTCCGCGAAGAACCCGGGCTGGCAGAGCAGTCGCAGCAGCTCCTGGCCGGTGGGGTCTTCCCCTGGTGAGGCCAGCCCGAGTTCCTTGGCGCGTGCGCGCAGGGCGGCGGGATCGAATCCCTGCCCGTCGTCCCGCACCTCGATGCAGAGGTTGCCGCCGAAATGCTTGGCGGTCAGGCTCAAGGTCGCCCGCTCGGGCTTGCCACGACTCTGGCGGGTCGCCCGGGGTTCAAGGCTGTGGACGACCGCGAGCCGCACCAGCTGGCCGAGCGGCGCGCTGAGGCGCTCGATGACGTCTTTGTCTAGCTCGGTGTCGGTACCGTGGATCACCACCCGCAGGTCTTTGTGGTGATGGCGGGCGGTTTCGTCGATTCGTTCCCGCAGCGCTTCGAACGTCGCCCCGATCGGCAACATGCGGATCTTCAAGGCGCTGTCACGCAGGTCGCCGCTCAGCCGGTCCAGTTCCTCGGCCAGGGAGGTCAATTCGGCGTCGCTCCGCTGGGCGGCCACCTGGCTGAGCCGGGCCTGAACGGTGACCAGCTCCCCGATCAGCTCGACCAGCCGGTCGAGCTTCTCGGCGGAGATGCGCAGGTCGCGCCGCCCCTCGGCCTGCCGTCGTGGGGCGGCGGCTGCTTCCGGCGAATTCCGGGGCGAATTCCGAGAATTCCGGAATTCCGTGTTCTCCTGGAAGGCCGCATCGGTGGGGGTGATCTCGACGCGGGCGTGGTCCTCGACGAACAGGAACACGTCGCGGATGCCGTTCAGATCGACCGTGGTGCGCAGGAGGATGTCCCAGGCGAGGTGGCAGGACTCAGGCGCGAGGCTCTCGAGCGCGGGAAGAGAACGCAGGTCGGGGCGTATCTCGCACTCGCCCAGTCCCGCCAGTTCCTTAAGAATGCCCACAGGGTTGTTGCCGGTCATGAAGAGCTCGGGGCCGGGCGCAAACCGGATCGACCAAATCGCCGGTTCACTGCTGGGAGTGGCCAACGAGGATTTCGGTTCGGCAGACTGGTCTGGGGGGCCAACTTCTGGGGGAGCAACAGATGGGCCATTACCTGGCAGCCTAGACAGAGATTCTTCTATAGAGGGAGGCTGGGAGAACACCTGCGGGGGTTTTTGTCCCTGAGTTGATCGGTCTTCTGGAACCGAACCCGCAAGGAACTCTACGGCTAATTCCTGCCGCCGGGCCGGAGAGCCATCGGGGGATTCTGGGGCAGGATGGGTGGGTGAGGCCGGGGTGGTGGCAGAAAGAGGCGTTTTTTGAGGGGGCTGCTGACCTGCAAAGGCGCGGAATTCTTCGATCAGTTGTCCGATCAGCGCCATGTTCGGGGCTTCCCCGGACCGTTCGGGGTCGATCAGCAGCCGGATCTGGTCGCGGGCCTGCAGCGTGCGGTTGATCAGGTCGGCGCTCACCTCGAGGCGTCCGGCGCGCACCAGGTCGAACACCGTCTCGATCTCGTGGACCACGGCCACGACGTCGTCGAAGCCGAACATGCTGCCCGACCCCTTGATCGTGTGCATGGTACGGAACACCTGGTCGATCAGGTCACGGTCGCGGGGCGATTTCTCGAGATCGAGCAACAGGGACTCGAGGTTGGCCAGCAACTCGTGGGCCTCTTCGCGGAAGGTGCCCGCGAAGCCGTTAGATGCCATCGCTGGCCTCCGGGCGGCGGCCGATACGCAGGTCGAGGATCGGCACCTTCTGGATGTGCCCCTTCTGGATCAGGGCGTCGATCAGCAGAAAGATCGTGCGGTTCAACACCGGGTTGTCGGGATGGTCGTCGTGCTTGTCGAGGGCCCGCTTCAACCGGGCGATCAGCACGGGGACCGTCTTGCGCAGATAGGGATTGCCCATGTCGTTCACCCCAGCACTCGCTTGATCACCGACAGGAGCTGGTCAGGTCGGAAGGGTTTGACGATCCAGCCGGTTGCTCCGGCTTTCCGCCCTTCCTGCTTGCGCGCTTCCTGCGATTCGGTGGTCAGCATCAGGATCGGGGTCGCCCTGAACCCCGGCTCGGCCCGCAGACGACGGATCAGCTCGATACCGTCGATCTTGGGCATGTTCAGGTCGGTGATGACCAGGGTCGGAGGGCAGCCGGTGGCCTTTTCGAGAGCGTCCGAGCCGTCGATGGCCTCGACTACCTCGTACCCTGCTCCCCGCAGAGTGGCGGCCACCATCGTCCGGACACTGACCGAATCGTCCGCGATCAACACCCGGTGGCTCATCGGGTCGCCTCGACGATGGGCAGGCCCAGCCATTCGGTGGCGGTCGCCGGGAACCCGGCTGCCGCGGCGGTTTCCCGTACCGCCTGACCAGGGCCGGGCGCGGCCAGGCTCAGAGTCTTGCCCTGTTCACGGGCCGACCGGCGGGCGGCCAGCAGGATCTGGAAGAAGGTCAGGTCGGCTGCCGTCACTTCAGTCAGGTCGATAACCAGTCGCGACGTTTGGCCCAGGGCCTGAACCAAGGCGGCGTGTACCGCAGCGGCCTGCCCCAGGCCGACCTCGCCAGTGACGCGAAAGGTCGAAGCGGTTGTCTGTTCAGGGCTGCGGCGGAATTCACACAACTGGCTCATGCTGCCTCGCTCGACGGTTTGTTGCAGATTGCGGCATCTATCCTCAGCTTAGCGAGCAGGCGCAGTTCTGTTTATCCGCAGATTCCTGATCCCCGGGTCCGTCCCCTTCTGACCTTGCGTGTCGGTACCCTTGATCTGGAGAACGTCGGTACCCGCCGACTCCAGTTGTCGGGGAAAACCCCCGACGACAATGTCGGGAAAAGGCCTACAAGAGACCGTGCGCGGCGACGACGGCCTTTTCCCGGAGAATGCGGGAGCACGTCTTTGGAATGGCCACGGTACGGCGGGCCTATCGAGGAACGGCGGCAGGGTCGCTCGATTCGATGGCTCCCACCGGCAGGATGACGTAGGGGTCCGCGGCCAGGGTCTGCGCCAGGCGCAGCAGGCACACGTCGAACCCCCAGCGGCCGATGAATTCAGCCACCAGCTCGCACTCCTGCATGGCCAGTTCAGATCAGCGGCCGACCCAGATCTTCTCCGCCTTGGAAACAATGCCGCGCACCATGGCGATGCCCGAGATCACCTGTTGCACCTGGGGAAACTCGCCCTGCGGTGTCGTGATCCTGGGGGATTCACGAGCGAGGGCAGAGCACCAGGGGGGAAGCCAACCACCGGGCGGGGGCCAGGCTTGCCGGTCACCCATCGGGAAAGGCCCCCTCCTTTCCGAAGGGTTCCTGAGGCCGGTTCAGCCCTGCTCTTCGAGCAGATTGTGTTTGATGCAGTATTTGACCAGGTCGGCCCCGGTCTTTTTGTGCAGCTTCTCGAGGATGCGGGCCCGGTAGGTGCTGACCGTCTTGACGCTGATCGACAGCGCTTCCCCGATCTCGCGCGGGGCTTTGCCGGCCCCGATCAACTTCAACACCATGAACTCGCGGTTCGACAAGATCTCGTGCGGCGGCCGGTCGGCGCCGTCGCCGCGGAACAACAACCGCTCGGCCAGGTCGGGGGGGATGTAGCGTCCGCCTCCGGCGATCTTGCGCAAGGCGTCGATGACCATGGCGGGCGGGGCATCCTTGGGCAGGTACCCGGCCGCCCCCATCTTGAAAGCCCGGACGGCGTAATGCTCCTCGGCGTGCATGGTCATCACCAGCACTCCCACGGCTTGGTGGCGGGCCCGGATCTGCTCGAGCACGTCGAGGCCGTGTAACCCAGGTAGCGACAGGTCGAGCGTGACCACGTCGCAGGGATTCTTCGTCAACCACTCGAGGGCGGTCAAGCCGTCCGAGGCCTCACCCACGACCTGGATATCAGAGGTTTCGGCGGCGGTTTCGCGGATGCCTTTGCGGACGATCGGGTGGTCGTCGACGACGAGGACGCGGATCATTCCTTTTGCCTCACCGTGGGGATCTCCAGGCGGATGAGGGTGCCGGTGCCAGGTCTGCTTTCTACGATCAGGGTACCACCGATGTGCAGGGCACGCTCTTTCATCCCAATTATACCAAGCGACCGGGAGGAATCGGGAATTGTTTCTTTCATCCCGACCCCGTCGTCCTCCACTTCGAAGATCATGCGCTCGTCCTGTTGGAACAGTCTGATGGCGACCTGCCGCGCCCGGGCGTGCCGCAGCACGTTGGTCAGGGCTTCCTGGAGGATGCGGAAGACGGCGACCGACACGTCTTTGGGGAAGGCGGCCTCCTTCACGGTGATCTTCAGGTCGCATTCGAGCCCCGAGCGCTCGTGGAAGTTGGCCACCTGCCAATCGATGGCTGCGATCAGCCCCAAATCGTCGATCAGGCTGGGCCGCAGCTCGCGGGCGATGCGGCGGACCGCCTTCAGGGCTTGATCGGTTAGTGCCCCCATCTCGGCGATCTTGGCCCGGAAACGGCGGGTTTCGACCGCCCCGAGCGGTTTGTCCAGCCACTGAACCACCCGGTTGATCTCCATCTTCAGGCCGGTCAGCAGTTGCCCCAGGTCGTCGTGGACCACGCGCGAAACGCGGGCTTTTTCCTCTTCGCGGATGGTTTCGAGCTTGGAAGCCAGGGCATGCAGGCGGTCGTTCGACTCGCGCAGCCTCTCGGCGGCCTGCTTCTGGGGGGTGAGATCCTGGATGGTGGACACCCGGGCGGGGTTGCCCCGAAACCTGGTCTCCTTGGGGGAAATCCTGACCCAGCGTTTCTCCCCGGTGGTCTTGGTCAATTCGGCCTCGTAGGGCTGCTCTGCCCTGGTCTTGAGGCGATCTCGTACGAGGGATGCCCAAGGCTCCCGGAAGAAGGCGAACATCTCCCCGCCCTGGACCTCCTCCAGGTGGGCCGCGCCGACCAGGGCGGCGAACTGTCCGTTGCCGTCGATGATCCGGCCCTCCCGGTCGAGGACGACGACCGCCTCTTCGGCGGCCTCCACCAGGGCCCGGAACCGCGCTTCGCTCTCCCGCAGATCGGCCTGGGCTTGGCGTAATGTCGAGATGTCGCGGATGATGGCCAGGATGGTGACGATCTTCTGCCGCTCGTTTCGCTCCGGGAACAACCGGCATTCCAACACACGGGGGCCGGCCGGACTCTCGATGGTGAACTGGATTTCACCCCGCTCCCCCGTAGCCAGAACCCGGTCGAATGCTCTTTGCCAGGGCCCGATGATCGAGGGGGAGAGCTCGGCGAGGTCGGCCAGGGAACCTTCGAGGAAAAACTCCGGTGGATGTCCCAGGAGGCGGGAGACGGCTGGGCTGACGTAGAGAACGCGCCCTCTGCGGTCCAGGCGGCCGACGGCATCGTCGAGGTTCTCGACCAGGGAGCGAAACTTCTCCTCGCTTTCCTCGAGGGCGCTTTCGATCAGCTTGCGGGAGGTCACGTCGGCGATCATGACGGCGAACTGGCCGGGCCGGGGGCGGAAGGCCGAGACCTCGAAATAGCGGTCGAAGGCCGCCGTGTAGTGCTCGAAAGACAAGGTCTCACCGGTCTGGACGACCCGCGCGTATGTTTCGGTCCAGAAGGGCTCGAGGTTGGGCAGGATGTCCCGCACGGTACGCCCGATGATGTCGCTCGCTTTGAGGCCCGTCATCTGCTCGAACGCGGGGTTGACCTCGAGGAACCGGTAGTCGACGGGCCGGCCCTGGTCATCGAAGAGCATTTCATAGAGGGCGAACCCGTTAACCATTCTGGTGAAGAGCAGACGGTATTTTTCCCGGCTCTCCTCGAGGGCCAGTTCTGCGCGTTTGCGCTCCGAGATGTCGCGGGCGATGCTGATGATCGTCGGCCGCCCCTCGAACATGACCATGGAGGCCGAGATCTCGGTGGGAATTCTGGTGCCGTTCTTGCAGATGTGCACTGTCTCGAAGACGGCTCCTCCCTCGGTGTGAATTGCCGCGAGACGCTTGGAAATGAGGGCAGCGAACTCGGGCGCGTCGATGTCAAGGGGGCCCATGGTCAGCAGCTCCTCGCGGGTATAGCCCAACCGGCGGCAGGCCGCCGGATTCACCTCGAAGAAGACCATCCGGTCGTCATGGATGAAGATCGCGTCACCGGCCTTCTCGATGAAGGTGCGGAAGCGCTTCTCCGACTCCTCGAGGGCGGCCTGGGCCTGCCGCATTTCGGTCACGTCACGGGCGACGTGGACGCTGCCGAGCAGCGTCCCGTCCGCATCGCGAATGGGGGAGACCGAGATCAGAAAATGCCCTTTCAGTCGGGGTTCCCACCCCTCTGTTGTGTGTACGAGACCATCCTTCATCAGGAGTTGGTGAGGGCAGGTGCGTGGCGGTTCGGCCGGTTCGTGTATCAGTTCGTAGCAGAAACGACCCTGGCGTTCGTGGGGGGGAACCCCCAGCCGCTCGGCCATGGCCCGATTCATCCGGATGATCTTCCGATCGGGAGATAAAAGGGCGATTAGGTCAGGCACCGCGTCGAAGGTGCGCTCCCATTCCTCTTTTGCCCGAAGGATCTTGGCCTGTTGTTGGCGCGCCAGGGTGACATCCCGGATGATGGTGAGCATCCGGGCCTT
>CALLCO010000261.1 GCA_937998695.1 Candidatus Ozemibacteraceae bacterium | reverse complement strand
TCCTGCTGTTCGAGGGGGTTTTGCTGGGTAGGTGACAGGGGGTAGTTTTCGACCATGTACCAATAGTCGGTCGAGGGCTCGAGTTCGGTCGTTTCGGGCAAAAGCCCTTCCCCCTGGTTGGTGTGAAATTCATCGGGTTTTTCTTTGGGGGCGTCTTTCAGGTAGGGGCCGATGAGGTCAAGATGCGAAACATACCCCGGGAAGGCCAGAACCTTGGGGGGGGTGGGGACGTTGATGACGGCAAGCTGGGTGAGTTGGGGGGGGCTGACGTTGTCGACATATTGGGGGCCGGCGAAGCTCCAGCCGAGCCAGGCGCCGCCTGTGGCGATCAGGTTCGACCCGAAGCCGGTGAATGGTGCCTTGGAGAGAATGGGCCAGGCTTTCCCCGGCATGGAAAACGCCCGGGCAAAGTACTTGTAGCCGATCGGCTTTTCGCCGACGGGGAGGGTTTTGCCATCAGTGATACGGCGCTCGAACACGGTCTTGGACAGCTTTTGGGCGAAGATGGCCCGACCGAACACCACGTTGGGGTAGATGCTGTCGCCGATGACGTCGATGACGTCGGCATCGGGGTTGAAGGCTGGCTTGGGATCGACCGGGGCGGGGGTGCGGATCGTCTTGGCGAAATAGAGACTGCCGAACCCGTCGGCCTTGATGTCGTCGATGTCGCTGCCCAGGTCGAGGGTTTCGAAATCGAGGCTGGAAATCGGAGGGGACTGGGTCTCCTTACGAATGAACTTGTAGACCAGGCCCTGGTTCTTGTCGTAGGCGAACACGATGCCGCCCTTCTGGTTCCATTGGTTGGAGACGGTGACGGCTTCGACGGCGAACCCGGGGGGCGGGTCTTTTGAGGTGCATTGCTTGTACCATTCCCCGATGATCTTGGTGCCGAGACAATAGACGTAGTCGGTGGTGTTGTCGCGGAGGGAGACACCCAGCCACCGAGTACCCTTGGAGGTCGGGGTGGCAACGTCGGCGGGGTAACCGATCAGCGGATTGCCTGCAGTGGGCGAGTAGTTGGCCGGGCTGCCCGCCCCGACGGCCAGGGTGATGGTATAGAAGGTGGAATTTTCTTCGCGAGAATAGAAATAGGTGCGGGAGGGGCTGCCGCCGACGGGAGGCATGAAGGCGAGACTGGTGAACATGGGTTTCGCATCGCCGGAGCCACTGCCGCTGGCGCCGCCGCAGCCGTCGAGACACCCGTTCAGGATCTTGCGGGCCCACTTGACATCATAGCTGGTACCCACGGTGTTGGCTTCGATGGGGGCGGCCATGCCGTCTTTCCAAGTGTTAAGTTTCCATTCGTGGGGGCGCCCTTCCATGGAATCTTTGAAGACTTTATAGGATACAGGAAACCTGCCTACTGCCCTCGCCGTTTGCCAGGAAGAATACCAGGACCCGTTGGGAATATTGTACCACTTCCGTCCAGGGAAGACAGGATCTGGGACCCCATTGATGGTCGGCAGGGGATTGGAAGGTGGGGAAGCGATTTCCACGCCGGGGCCGCCGGAGGTGAAGGATGGCCAAGTGCCGCGATAAGAAATGATGCTCCGTCCCGGGGGGCCAGTGCGGTAGATGGGTTTGGTGGTCTCGCCGGGGCCGCGGTGATCGTAGTGGATGTAGGCGTGGTATCCCCAGTCGGCCTGGGCCGGGGTGACAGCATTGTCCAAAACTTGTCGGGGGAAGGAGACATTGAGCAGGGAATACCCCGCCCCGACCTTTTCCGAGAAGGTGTAGACCGTCCGGAAGAGGTCGACGGAAATGCCTGCGCTGGAGCCGGGGTTGTAGAGGTAGCCCAGCTTCAGGCCTTCGCCAGCGGGATCGCTGAGGCGGTAGACCCCTTTGTAGAGACCGTCTCCCAACAAGAGGTAAGCCTCGCCGTTGCGGTTGTACTCGAGGGCGAGTCCGAACAGGTGTGGGGTGATGCCGAGGAAGCACCCCACCGCGACCATGGGAAGGAGTCTCCGGAGCAGGCGTGTCGTAATCATACCCTTCCTCCTCTTGCCGGGCCGGCGATCAATTTGCGGCGTGGATGGCGTCGAGAATGACGCCTTGGATGCGGGTGTCGATCTTGTACTGGTCGAGAATGGCCTTCATCACCTCGTCGGTGAGGTCGATGCCGCCGGTGACGACGAAGGCCTGGCCGAACGTGGTCTGGAATGGCTGCAGGATGGCCACCCGGTTGCGGAACCAGCCCTCGGCCCGACTCTTCTGCAGGTCGAAGAAGCCGGCGACGGCCGGGGGGTCGTCTTCGAGGCTGGCGGGAGGTTTCTGGGCGAGGACCTCGCCGTATTCGAAGGTGGACGACAGGTCGGGGGTGCGGTCGAGGCCGGGGGGAAGGGCGAGGCGGATCACTCCGGAGTCGAGGACGGCGGCCACGCCCCGGGCGGCGGCCACCTGCTGGGTGAAGCGCTGGACCTCGGCGAACACGGCTGCGAACCGCTGCTGGGTTTCTTCGGGCGAGGTATAGCGGGAGGGGAGCCCGGCGCCCATCTCTTTGTTGATGGCTTCCTGGAGTTGGGAGCTCTGGATCTGCAGCGCCCGCATCTGGCTGGTGAAGCGGGCGGACAGGGCGTTCATGCGAATGTTGTGGCGATGGGTCTCGAGGTGGGCGGGGCCGGTGGCGAGGCCGGGGAGTTTGGCATCGAAGGCGGCCTGAGCCTCGCGGCTTTCGGCGTCGAAGCGGGCCCGGAGCTCGCCCATGCGGGTCTCGAGCGCCTGCATCTTTTCCTGCAGGTCTTTGAGGCGGGCCTTGTTTCCCTCTAGCCGCCGGGGAGGCTCGGTGGGAAGGGCCGTTGAGGTTTTCAAGAAAGCCCGGTTGAATGGGTCGTAGGTGGCCATGGCGGGATGGAAGGCGAGCAGGGTCAACAAATCGACCGTTCCGATCACGGGGGGGGCGGATTTGGCGGGGGCCGGCGCGGCGGCGGTCGGAACGGCAACCGTGAGCAGCAGCAGGATCGGCACGAGGGGATAAGCGAGCAGCCGAGGGGGATGGGGGATCATGAGGTTCCTCCTGGTCATTTGACCACCTCGCGTTTGACCGAGATGATCTTGACGATGGTCTTGTCGACGTTTTTGCCGGTCTGGGTCACGTAGGAGACGTTGGCTGCAATGCGCAGGGCTTCCTGGTTCCAGTGCGAGTCGGTGAGCAGGGCCATGCTGGCGATGGCCACGGAGATCTTCTGGCCGGTGAACGTCGAGCTGGCCAGGTCGAAATCGGGCAGGCGAAGGTTGGGGTCGTTGAGGACGTATTCGGTGAGATATTCGGGGTGGCCGAGTTTCAGGGCCTGCCAGGCGGCGTAGAACTCGCCGGGGTACAGCTGGAACTTGAGAATGGCCTTGTCGATCAGACCCTGGGCCAGAAGGTCATATTTGGCCGCCTCCTCGAGCTGCATGGTCTGGGGTTTGCTCGCGCGCAGCATGCCGCTGTAGGCGATGGCCATCTGCAGCAGGAGCACCGAAAAGATCAGGGCCATGACCAGGGCGGTTCCTCGTTTGTTCATGGTCAGTCCACCAAACGGGCCTTGAAGGAGGCCAAACTGTAGAACCGGGGGCCACGCCGGGGATCGGCCCACCGGACGATCACCAGGTAGCGATGGTAGTGGTTGGGCAGTTGGACCTTGGGCAGGTTGAGTGACCCAGACCACCCCCACTTGGTGGGATCGGTGGAATCGGAGGCCTTCATGGCAGGCGTATACAAGGGCACCCGAAACTGTACCGGAAGATCGGTGATCTGGAGTTCGGCGGTGCAGTTCAGGCGGCCCACGGTCAGGGGCCCCAGGTTCAGGGTGAGGTTGCCGACCGAACTTTTGTAGGTGAAGGCCGTCGCTCCGCCGAAGGTCCAGGTGGGGCCGGCGCCGCCGGCTTTGGTGGGAAGTTCGTTGAAAGGGAATTGGAGGGCTGTGTTGAGCAGGGTTTGGGCAAGGTGGACGGCGGTGATGATCTCTTCATCTTTCTGGGTCCCCTCGACGGAAGCTCCCATGACCCCGATGATCGGCAGGAACGCGAGAGCCAGCAGGCCCACCGCCAGGACGATTTCCGTCAGGGTGAACCCCCGGGGTGGTCGGTGGCGGCTCTGCGGCAGGGTTGATGGGGTGATCGACATTTCAGAAATCTCCCGGTTTGGAATAGGAATGGATCTCGACATCCGGGGAGATGCGGGCTTCGACGGTTTGGACGAAGGTGGTCAGGGGGTGGTCGGGATTGCGGAAGGCGATGGTCAGGCCCATGGTCTTGCCACCCGCCTCTAGACCGGTGCCGGAGGCGGTAGCCCAGTTGATAGTGATGGAGGCAACGTCGGCCAGTTCGATCTGGTATTCCTCGGGGCCAAGCTGATGGGCGGCCGGGAGGGCGGAAAAATCGCCGCCGAGGGACGAAGCGTCGGGAGGGAAGTTGACGGTGGTGGTCATGCTCGCCGAGGCCCGGGTGGTGGCATGGAGCTGGAGTTCGCCGGTGCCATTCCGTCGGGGGACGAACCACAAGACATGGGGCAGTCGCAGCCCCTTGGGACCGTTGATCTTGGGGTGGGAAAGATCGGTCTTGCAGACGGTGAAGGCAATGACCTTTTCGGCTTTGGCCGGGGGGGTGAAAGAAACCCCGCTGGTAAGGGTGTAGATCGGGGCGGCCGCAGTGATAATCTGTTGGGAGGCTTCCAGGTCGGGGTCGATGCGGGTCAAGTTGGTGGCCTGCTCGAGGCGGCTCTTCAGGACCGACATGAAGCGCTCCGATTCTTTTTGTTTGTTGAGCTTCCAGCTTCCTGACAGGAACATGTTGGTGCCTGAGCGGT
>CALLCO010000260.1 GCA_937998695.1 Candidatus Ozemibacteraceae bacterium | reverse complement strand
GGCGCGGGTGCTGGCGTGCACCCACTCTCTGGAGATCACCTGTGTGTTCCCCCAGCGTCCGTCCTGAACGAAGGGCTCGGGGACCGGGCCGGTGCCGCTTTCGGGCCGGTCGGGGTGGCTGACCTCAGGGCCGGCGGGGGTGGGGCGTGAACCGGTCTGGGGCGAGGGGGAGTCGGGGGCGTGGCCCTGGCCCTGGCTGCTTCCCTGGCAGGCTTTGGCACTGGTGGGGCTTGCCTGGGTGGGGGCCGTGGAGGCGGGGCCGACCTTCGCCAGGATTGGGCCGTCGGTGGATGACACGGTTGGCGCTGGCGCGGCTTCACCGGGGGCCAGGGTGAGCTGAGCCAGCCCGGGATCGCAAGGGAGGGGGCCCATGTGGAGCCTTCCCAGGGCGGTCTGCAGGAGGGGGCGCATGGCTTCGAGCCGGCTCCGGGCGACGGTGGCGTCGAGGGCGATCAGGGTGTTGCCGGCGAGGAGGGCCACGGCGGTGGTGGTGAACGGTTCGCCTTCGAGGCGGTGGTCGAAGGTGAGCGCCAGGAAGCGCCCGGCGCCGGGCAGCGGGCCGGTGCGCTGGCCGAGGAGGGTGAATCCCTCGAAGAACCGGGGAATATCCTGCAGTCGGCGGTCGAGGACCGCCGTGGCATCGACGGTGGCATTGGGGGTGGTGCCGAAGGTGACGGTCAGTCCGGCGTCGGGGACAGCCCGCTGGGAGGGCTTCAATCGGACCTCACCCGCCCCCGGTGGCAGGAACTGCAGGGAGGGTTTGCCCGGCCGGGCCACCCAGCCGGGCGGCAAGGGCAGGATCAGGTGCTCGACCGCGACCGCCTGCCAGCCTTGCAAGGCGGGATCGGCCAGCAGGGTGGCCAAGAGATCGGGGGTCGGGGCACACGGGGAAGTGAGGGGACCGGGCGGGGCAGCCGTGCCGGACGGGGGCGGGGCCGGCGTTGCCGGGGGGCGGATGGGAAGAGGTGAGCCTGGCGGAGGCTCCGGGGGGAGGCCTGGAGGAGGCGAAGCCGAGGGCCGAGGACCCGGCGCAACGGGGTCGGCCGAGAGCGAGTCCAGGGACTGAGGCATCGGCGCGTCGGGGTCGGCCGAGGGCGAGGTCGGAGCCGGGGCTTGGACGCGCGGCGGGGGGACTTTGTGCCCTTGCGCGGCCAGGTCGGCCAAGCAGTGGCGGGCCAGGTCGGCCACTTCCGGCAGGGGGGAGGCGGCGGCTTCGTGGAGGAGGCGCCAGGCGGCAACGCTCTTCAACTCCATGATGGCGTAGATGGCCGATTTCTGGGAGTGGGGGCCGGGGTCGGCCAGCAGGGAACGGAGCGGCGCCAGCACATCGACATCGGGCCGGTCTTTGAGGGCGATGATGGCGTTGGCCCGCACCCGATTGCTCGGGTCTTCCAGGAGCGGCACGATCGGGTCGAGGGTCTCGGGCAGATTCAGCAGGCGGAGGGCTTCGACACAGTTGGCGCGGGTGCGGGCGTCGGCCGAGCCCAGCCCCTTGACCAGCAGCGGGGCGGCCGACCGGATCTGCAGGCGGCCGAAGCCGAGCAGGATGGTGGCGACCACCCGCTTGTCGGGTTCGCCCTGCTGCAAATGGCGCAACAGCAGGCGGGCCACCGACTGGTCGCCGGTCGCCACCGCCGCCTGGACTCCCGCCAGGCGATGCAGCGGGTCCGCGTTGGCCAACGCATCGGCCAGTGGTGATAGCTTGGCGGGGGCTTCCGAGGCGGGGGCAGCGCGGGCCATGCCGTCGAGGTGGGCGAGGACCTGGGGGGCCAGCTCGGCGAGCCGCTCGCGGGCGCCCGGGACCTGTTTCTGGGCGTAGAGGGCCAGCGTCTTGACGGCATTGTCGCGGACCGCCTCTTCGGGGGAGGCGAGCAACCCGGCCAGCAGATCGACGTTTTCCTCGGCGGGAAAGTAGGCCAGCGCAAAGGCCGCCGACGCCTGCATGCTGTGGTAGTTCGACGCCACCATCTGTCGCAGGATGCGGATGGTGCTGGACGGGCTGAGGGCGCGGACGGCCTTGACCGCGTTGGCCTTGACCCGGTTGTCGGCATCCTTGAGCATCGACAGGATGAAGGGGTAGGCCTTGACGGTGCCGAGGTGCTCGAGGGCTTCGACGGCGTTGGCGCGGACCCGGGGCGACTCGTGGCTCAGAAAGGGGACGAGGGTGCGGATCTCGGCCTCACCACCCAGGCGGCCGATGGCCACCAGGAGCGAGGCGGTGACCGAGGGCTCGGTCTCGCGGGCGACCTGTTCGACGAAGACGGGAAGCGCCACCAGGCACTGGCTGCTGACCGCAAACTCGATGATGGCCGTCTTGTTCTCGTCGGCGCCGTCGAAATAGGCCCGGATCTGCTCGGCCGAGACCTTCCCCGGGCCGACGGGGGACGCGGCGTGCTCGCCTTGTTCCCGCTTCATCCGGTGGAGGCATTTCCGGGCCAGGAAGCGGATCTCCAGCGATTCGTCGGCATCGGCGAGTTCGGCCACCCGCCGCAGGGTTTCGCGGGTGGGATCGCGCGAGGCGAACAACAGCCCCTCGCGCCGCTCCTGTTCGAGCGGCGAACCCAGCAACTCGGCGAGTCCCTTGGCCATGGGCCCATGATACCATCAACCCCGGGCGGACGTGCCACCCTCTCAGGGCCTGGGGCAGGGCCAAGGCCCACGTTTCTCGCCCTGGGCCGGCCTTTTGGCGCTTTCACGTCAGGCCGCTCCATGCCTTCCGAGCGCCCGCCAATCGCGGCTAAGGATGGGACCGGCAGGGAATTCCAGGGACGTGATAGGCAATTCGAAGAATTGCCTATCACGTCCCCGGAATTCCCTGCTATCATGCTGTCGGGTCGGTGACCCGAGACATGCATCCGCAAGGAGACACGCACGACGATGACCGTCAAGATGATCGTGGTTGGTTCGGTGGCCTACGATACCCTCAAGACCCCGAAAGGCACCCGGGAACGGGCTCTCGGGGGTTCGGCGACCTATTTCTCGACGGTGGCCAGCTACTTCACCCAGGTCGGACTCGTCGGCGTGGCCGGGCAGGATTTCGCGCCCGCGCACATCACCTTCCTGAAGAAGCACGGGGTCGATCTGGCCGGCTTCGAGCAGGTTCCCGGGCAGACCTTCCACTGGAGCGGCTCGTACGGCGAGGATTTCGGCGACGCCACCACCCACAGCACCTGTCTCAACGTCTTCGAAAAGTTCGATCCCAAGCTGCCGCCCGCCTACCAGAAGGTCGAGTTCCTGTTCCTGGCCAACATCCATCCGTCGCTGCAGCTGAAGGTCATCGAGCGGGTCAAGAAGCCGCGCCTGATCGGCCTCGACACCATGAACTTCTGGATCACCAGCGCCCTCGCCGATTTGAAAAAAGTGCTCAAGAAGGTCGATGTGTTGTTCCTCAACCACCAGGAAGCGCTGATGCTGAGCGGCGAGAAGAAGCTCAATACCGCCATCCCGGCGCTGCTGAAGTTGGGGCCGAAGCGGCTCGTCATCAAGATGGGGGAATTGGGCGCCCTGACCGCCACCGCCAAGACCCGCTTCTACACCCCCGCTTTCCCGTTGTCCTCGATCACCGATCCGACCGGGGCCGGCGACAGCTTCGCGGGCGGCTTCATGGGCTCCCTGGCTCGGAAGGGTGACCTCACCGAGAACGGCTTCCGGCGCGCCATGCTCTACGGCAGTGCGATGGGCGCCTTCACCTGCGAGAAGTTCAGCCTCGACACCTACAAGACCCTGACCAAACCCCAGATCGAAGCCCGGTTCAAAGCTCTCAAGGGGATGCTGAAGGTCGCCTGATCGGGTTTGACGCCTGCCCTGGCGGCTCGTCCTTGCCTTTCGGTGGGGGTGAGCCGCCGGTTTCCTCGTTGGGTTGCGACAGAAACCCGCGACACCTGGAAGGAGAACCCCTGCAGTGGACATTCCACGGATCTTTACCATCACCGAAAGTGCACACCGCATTCATGATCCTTTCCGCCCGGAGGTTCGAGGGCTGGCTGAGGGCGTCTCCGGGGATGATGGTCTGAGGTCCCAACGGGCGGTTCGAGGATAGGATGACTCCCGCAGTTTCTCAACCCCTGGGGCCGGGTTCACCGCCAGACACCATTCCGCAGGCTCGGATCGGTGGCCTCGGGTTCGGCTCGATTCGTCGTCCGAACCTCGCAGAATCGCCATCCATGGCGATCTGCGAGGCGCGAGGTCATCCAGGCCTCGCGGGACGTCGAAGCGGCCTCTCCCTCGGACCGATCCGGCCTGCTTCATGTGTGTCTTCCGGCGAATCCGGCCCCAGGGCGGATGTTTCAAATACGGTAGTCATAATAGGGGCGCCGGCTGGTCGGTGCCCCCCAGGAGGAAGACGTGGCCCACCCGATGGCCGCACCTCCCCATTTGGCCCAGGGAAAAAGGGGTTCTCCGAGGCGTGGCCGGCTTCCCTTGGATGCTACCGGAGGTCAGTGGAGGAGGCCGTGGCGGCTGGGGCAGGGGGGGGCGCCCCCCCGACCGACCGGGAGAGCAGGCGTTGGCGGGCGGCCTCGATGTTATGGCGGGCCTCGACCTGGGTCGGGTCGATCTGCAACACGGCCTCCCAGGCCGCGATCGCCTCCTCCAGGTGATCGGTGGCCGCGAGATTGAGCCCCTGGTCGAAGCGCAGGGTCGGGTCGGTCGGGGCGAACCGGACCGCCCACTCGAAGATCTCGGCCGCCTCGGCGTGGCGGCCCATCCTGGCGAGAAGGCGGGCCTTGAGGGCGGAGGCCTCGCGGGGGAACGAGGCGACGGCCTGGTCGAACTCGTTCTCGGCCTCCGCCAGGCGGTTCTGCTGGACCAGCACCTTCCCGAGCACGAGGTGGGCGGCCTGGTCGTCGGGATCCTCGGTCAGGATCCGGATGCAGATCTGCTCGAGGGCGGGCAGGTCTTCCGGCTTCTCGAGCAGGCGGGCCTTTTCCCAGAGCAGTGGCACGAAGGCGGGGAAGGAGGCCAGACCCTCCTCGAGAAGGCGTTCGGCTTCCCGATCCCGGTGCTGGCCCCGCGCTGCCCGGTAGAGGCCCCAGACCGCCCCAGGGTGGGCTTCCTGCTGGTGGCTGCGCCGGAAAGCCTCTTCCGCCTCGGCCCAGCGCCGGGCCTGCAGGTGCACCGCCCCGGCCTCGCGCAGGGTGGCGGCCTGCTCGGGGATGACCGCCGCCAGCTGCTCGAGGGTACAGCTGAGGGCGCCCAGGTCGTGGCTGTCGCGTGCCGCCCGCACCCCGCGCACGTGGTAGGCGAGTCGGGCTTCCCGGAAGGAGACGAACAGCAACGGCGCCAGCACCAACACCACCGCCCAGGCCGGCATGCGACGGGTCGCCGCCTCCCCGGCGAGGAAGGCCGAGCCTTCGGGGTAGGCGACCAGGCGCACCAGGCCCAGGAAGATGCCGAGGGCGGCCAGGCCTTTGACCAGCGAGGAGCCATCGTCCAGGTCGATGCGGAAGTACAGCCCGGTCAGCAGGAAGACCAGCACGACGAGTTCGAACGGGCTGGGGCGCCGCTGGGTCCAGGTTCGCCAGGCAAAAAAGCCGATGACGAACCCGAGCGACATGCTGACGTTGCCGCCCAGTTCGAAGCACCACGAGACCAGCATCCAGATCGAGACCAGGCTGGGGAACAAAAGCGTCCAGCGGTCGAGGTCGGGGGCGGGGGGGGAATACGCGGCATCGGCCTGGGGCCCCTTCCAGGGCCGGCGCAGGGTGGTCTGGAGGGTGGTGGCGGGGCAGGCGATCACGCATTCCCCGCACTTGATGCAGGCGGGGTCCCGCAGCTCGCGCCGGGCCAGGATCTCGCCGGCGACGTCGAGGCCCATCGGGCAGACGGCGCTGCATTCGCGGCGGCAGGAGGGGCAGTCGCCGCGGGCTACGAGGGTGTGGGGGGCGGCCCGCTCGAACCAGGCGAACCACAGCCGGAAGGTGCAGATCAGGCGGCAGAAGGCCCGTTCCCCGAACAGGAAGACCAGCAGAAACCCACTGATGATCGTGGTCAGGCAGATCAGCACAAGCGAGCGGGGCACCCCGCTCCAGACCGGGGTGGCGCCCAGGTTCACGGTGAGGCTGGTGGGCAGGCCGGCGTGCCACCAGGTCAGCCCGACCTGGCCGAGAATGACCAGGAACCAGGCCCACGGCACCCACGGCGATTCCACCCGGATCATGCGCGGAACGATGCCCAGCCGGCGGTAGATGGCGGCGATCAGGTCCTGGATGATGCCCCAGTGGCAGGCCCAGCCGCAGAACAGCCCCCCGAAGCAGAGGGCGTGCAGGAAGACGACGACGGTGAAGATGGTGCCGGCGGTGACGACCCCCGAACGCAGGGTGCCGAAGAACTCGCCGAACCCGAGGTGACCGATGCGCTGGTCGCCCCAGGCATGCCACAGCGCAACGTGGAGGAAGAACAGGACGTAGACGCCGAACATGACGGGAACGCGCCAACGGGCGAGCAGCATGCGGTTACCTGCCTTTCACGGGGAATTCAGCTGATGATGGCTTCTTTGATCTTGGCGGCGCAGCGGCAGGCCTGCCGCTCGCGCGGAATGCGGGTCAGGAGCGGTTGCATGATGCGCCGCAGGTTCTCGGCGTTCTTGCCGAAGGTGGCGATGACCTCGGCGGCGGTCACCTCTGGTACGTTGCCGACCAAGCCGCAATCGAAATCGGTGACCAGGGCGATGTTGACGATGCAGATGCCCAGTTCCTGAGCCAGCACGACCTCGGGATACTGGGTCATGTTGATGGTGTCCCAGCCCATCTTGGTGAACCACTGGCTCTCGGAGCGGCTCGAGAAGCGGGGGCCCTGGATGACTACGATGGTGCCACCGTCATGCGCGGTGATGCCGTTCTCGCGGATGACCTCGCAGGCCAGTTGGCGCAGCTCGGGGCAGTAGGGGTCGGCGGCCGAGATGTGGGCGACCGAGGGCCCGTCGAAGAAGGTGTCGGGGCGGCCGTGGGTGCGGTCGACGAACTGGTCCGAGACGACGAAATCGCCGGGCTTGATATGCGCCTGCAACGACCCGCAGGCGCATGGCGAAACGATGCGAGTGACCCCGAGGGCGTGCATGGCCCAGAGGTTGGCCCGATAGTTGATGCGATGGGGAGGAAGCACGTGTCCTCTCCCATGGCGGGGGATGAAGGCGACCCGCACTCCGCCGATCTCGCCGATCGAGACGCTGTCGCTGGGAGGGCCGTAGGGGGTGTCGATCTTGACCTCTTCGGTCTTGGTGACGAACGAGTAGAAGCCGCTGCCGCCGAACACGCCGATGTCGGCCCGGTGGGTGGTCTGGTGCATGGGTGCCTCCTGGGTGGTGTCAGGCTCATTCTACCCGATTGCCTCCCGCCGAGGAAAGCGGATGGCATTTCCGGAAGGCGCGGCGGGACAACGCGGCCGACCGGCATGGCCGGTTGGCCCGGCAGGCCAATCTGGCGGGTTCGCCCTGTCGTGGCGAGGGGGGGCTGCCCTGGGGTGAACGGGCAGGGCATTGCCATCGAGAACTCGCCCCTGGCCGGAATAGGCAGGCCACCCCTGGGCGCCAAGCCAGCCGCGCCTGCCAGAAAGGAAATCCCCCGCCAGGCCGGCGGGGGATGGGGAAGCGGGAGGACCGGGGGAGGGTTACTTCTTGCCGAGGGAGGCGTTGTAGAGATCGAGGTTTTTCTTGTATTCGGCGTAGGCCTTCTGGGCCTCGGCGGCGTTGCCGTTCTGGGTGGCGTTCATATAGGCCTTGTAGGCAGCCAGATACTTCTCATACGCTCCCTGGGAGGGGTCGGCCTTGTCGGGTTCGATGGCCTTGGCGGCCGGGGCCGGGGTGGCGGCGGCCGGGGTGGGTGACGGCTGGGTCAACTGGTTGATGAACTCCTGGGCTTTCGCGTCCTGGGCTTTGAGATCGACGTAGGGAGCGGGTTTTCCGGTGACCTTCTTGAACAGCTTGCCGATGAGCTGGGCGCCGAACCGAGCGACCAGCGCTCCACCGACCACCCCCGCAGCCAGCAGGGGGAAGCCCATACCCGCGCACAGGAGGCCGCCCGCGATGGCGCCGCCCACGGTGGCGGCGTTGGCGACACTGGCGGTCGTCCAGGTCAGGACCTTCTTGCCGATGATGAACCCACCGACGGCGCCAGCCACCATGCCGATGGGCCCGCCGCCGAGGGCGATGCCGAGCACGCCGCCCATGTAGCCGGCGGCCAGGGCGCCGCCGTTGATGACGACCGTCTTGAGCAACGAGCCAACCGACTGCAGGAGGCCGGCCTGGACCTTGGGTACGGATATGGTCGACAACGACAAAATCATGCCCAGAACGAGGAACACGGAAAGCTCCCGTCGGCGGCGGATTGTCAACGTCATCATGGTCGTTCCCTCCCCTGCGCCAAGGCGCTCGCATCGATTGCAGTACTTCAATTATACGAATCGCCCCGCCCCCCCCGCAAGGGGCGGTACCCTGCAGCTCCCGGCGAACGCGAAGGGAGGCATTCCACGTGACGGCCAGGGCTGGCATCCCTCCGCGGTTGGCGCCCCTCCACGGGCTGGCATGTCTCCGCGGATCAAAGCCTGCAGTGGGCTGGTCTTCATTTGTGGAGCAGGAAGGCCTCCACCTCGCGGAGGCGGTCTTGCACCAGGGGGGTGAACCGGTCTTTGTTGAACCGGGAAAAAACCAGTTCGACGCCCGCGTCTGCCAGCCCGAGGGTCAGGACCCCGCCCTTGAAGCGCCCGTCGGCGACTGCCCGGAAGGCCCGGTCGAGGGCGACGTCGAGCCGTTTGACCATGCTGGCGGCCACTTTTCCGGGCGCCAGCGCCGACTGGTCGGCATCGACCCCGATGACCAGGAACCGGCCCTGGCGGGCGGCCTGGATCAACCCCAGGCCGGTGCGTCCGGCGGCGTGATAGATCAGGTCGGCGCCGGCTTCGGCCAGCTCGCGGCCCAGGCGGGTGCCGGACTCCGGGGAGTTGAAGGCGGCAGGGGTGTCGCCGGCATACCGTACGAGCACGGTGGCTTGAGGGTTGACGAAGGCCACGCCTTTCTGGAAGCCATTCTCGAAGCCCTTGATGACGGGTGAAACCATGCCGCCGAGGAACCCCACGGTGTTGCTGCGGGTGAGCAGCCCGGCGACCGCCCCCGCGTAGAACGATCCCTCTTCTTCATTGAACAGGATCGACAGCACGTTGGGCAGGGTGACGACCGAGTCGAAGAGGGCGAACGCCTTGTCGGGGTGTCGCTCGGCGACCCGGCGGAGGGGGGCGTTGGCGAAGATGCCCACGCCGACGATGAGATCGTGGCCCTGGCGGGCGAAATGCTCAAGGGCGGGCTCGATGGCCGAGGCATCCCCGGGTTCGACCATGTCGACCAGGCAGCCCGGACGCTGGCGGAGGTTCTGGATGCCCGCGTACGTGGCATCGTTGTACGAGTGGTCCTGCAGGCCACCGATCGACAGGACGACCCCGATCCGGAGGGGGGAGCGCGAGTCGGTCCCGGAGACGGGCCCGCTCAAAGAAAGGGCCACGACGACGGCGAAGACGGCAAGGAGAGGCGAAGGGCGCGAGCGAGGAACCATGGGGGAAAACCTCCGGGAGTGATATCGAGGAGCCAAGCGGTGTCTCGCTCCGTGGGAGAGACCTCGGCCGCGGGCGCCAGGGATGTCGGTCCTCAACGGATCCGCCCCGTGGGCTCCGGAGCAGGGCGTCCCCGGGGTGGGGAGGGCGGAGAGACGGTGACGGGGAGAATCTCCCCTGGCGTGGCCTCGGGGGGGTCGGGAGGCCGCGCGGGAAAAAAGGACGGTCATGGATGAACGTCCTGGTCGGGTGGCGGGGGATTGACCATCGGGTGGGAATCGAGGATGCCGAGGCGTCGCAGAACATCCTGGAGAGCCCAGAGCACGCGGTCGTCGAACTTCCCGGTTTGGGCGATCATTTCCTGGATCGATTCCTTGTAGGTGCGTGCGGTGGCGTAAGGGCGATCGTGGGTCATGGCGTCGAACGCATCGACCGCCCCCACCACCATCGAGATCAGGGGAATGTCCGTTCCGGCCAGGCCGCGGGGATATCCGGACCCGTCGGGTGACTCGTGATGCGACTGGACATAATCGGCAACCCGCTCCAGGCCCGGAATCTCCCGGATCATGCCGGCGCCGACCAGGGAATGGCTCTCGACCTGGCGTCGCTCGGCGGGCGTCAGGGGGCGGGCCTCCTCGAGGATCTCGGTGGGCAGGGCCACCTTGCCCAGGTCGTGCAGGAGGGCGGTCAGTTCGAGGTCGACCAGTTCGGCCGGGGCGAGGCCCAGGTGGCGGCCGACGGCCACCGCCAGGTGGCGGACGCGATCCCAGTGGCCGGAGCGCTCGCTGGCCCGGTTTTCCAGCACCTTGATGGTGAGGCCGAGCAGCCCTTCCAGGCGCAGGAATTCGGCGAGCAGGGCCAGGGGGGCGGTGTCGCGCGGGGCGGGCTCCCAGGCGGCCAGGTCGGGTCCTGGCGGCGTGGGGGGTTTCACGCACAGCAGCCAGGTCACCTGGCCGGCGGGCAGGCAAGTCCAGAGGCGGCCGCCGAAGCGGGCCCCTTTGGCCTGGCTCAGGTCGCGGGGGAGGTCGGTGGGCGGCAGCATGCCCTTGCGGTCGTGGCCGCGCCAGGTCTTCCCCCAGGGGAACCAGATCTGGAGGTCGCCGCCATAGGCCCGCAGGCTGTCCTCGAGGATGGTCAGGGCGGACCGCCAGACCTCGGCGATGGAACTCAGCTCCAACGGTTTCATGGCACCCTCCTTCGACCTCGTTCCCTGGTACTATACCAGAATTTCCCTGTTCAGGAGGAATGGGTCGTTCTCGGGAACGAACCGACCGCGGGAAGCCTGGTGAACCTGTGGATGAACTCTCCCTGGCAGGAGGAGGATGGGACCTTCCCCTCACCAGGCGAAGGCCCTGGACCCTGGCGCGTTCACAAGTCGGCGAGGCCGCTGCGCGGGGGCCGGAGCGTTCATGCCGACTATCCTTCGAACTGGGTGGGGCGCGACGATTGGCGAACCGACCTTCACTATGCTATCCTGGAGGATAGGATAATACTCTCCGACCTGGCGGCGAACCGACCTTCCTGCCGCACATCTGACGTCGATCGACGGTTTGCTTTCTCCTGGCATGGCCAAGACCGTGACGAGACTGGTGGGGAGGATATCCGGAGCAAGGAGGTTGACCCATGTCGCACCCGACCAAGGCATCCCATCCGTCCCATCCCGATGTCGATCGGCGGCTGGCCAGGATCGCCGGGCACGTCGAGGCCATCCGGCGCATGCTGGCCGCGGAGAAGCCGTGCCACGAGATCCTGCAACAGATGAAGGCAGTGCTCGCGGCCCTCGAGAACACCCGGCGGATCGTGGTGATGGATCACGTCCATCACTGCGTCGGCGATGCCATCCGGCAGAAGCAGGCCACGGCGGCGGTGGAAGAGATCGAACACCTGTTCTCCCAGGTCTGGTGAGCCGATGAGCGGTCGTCTCGCCGTCGGGTTGACGTTCGTGTTGTGGGCCATCATTCCGATCGTCGACAAGCTGGCGCTGGCCGGGCGCAAGGCCCCCCCCGCCGGGGTGGTGGCCCGCCTGTTGGTGGCGGTTGGGGTCCTGCTGCCTGTGCTGGCACTGTCTTCCGAGGTGCGGGAGAGCCTGGCCGGACTCGACCGCCGGGAGTGGTTGGCCTTCGGCGCCAGCGGGGTCCTCTCGCTTTTGCTGGCGCAGTACTGCTACTATCAGGCCTTGCGTGACCACGCGGTCTCGACCCTGTTTCCCTTCCTGTTCGGCGGAGCGCCGGTGCTGACGATGGTGCTGGCCTGGGCGGTCCTCGGCGAGCCTGCCGGGTGGCGGACCGGTGCGGGAGGGGGTCTCATTTTCCTGGGCTGCCTGCTGCTGTTCTGGTGACCGGCCTACCGGCCACTTCCGTCTGCGGAGTCTGTCCCGCCCCGGCCGCTTTTGGCGACGGTCATCGGGGCCAGGGTTTCAGTGGTGGGCGCCAAGCCGGCTTGGCGAAGCACCGCCAGATACGGCATGGCATGAACCCATGCGTTTTTTGGGGGGGATAGGCCGCCCACCCTCATTCCATCTCGCCCCTCTCACCCGGTGATTCTCGCATGTCGCACGACCGGGAATCCCCGGTGGCCAAACACGGCCTCAGAACAGGACGGGGCAACGGAAGGTTGGCCGATGGACGGGGGGGCGGGGAGGCGGGCTGTCGCGCGCCTCGAGGCGAGAATTTTGCAATGCACAAGATTTGGCTTGCGTTCGCCGAGCCGGGCTGCTATGCTGACCCAAGAGAATATCCTATGGATGCTGCTTTGCTGGAAATGATGGCCGGCCTGCCGCCGGCGACGCAACGCACCTGGATGGCCCTCGCCATCCCCGGTCTGTGGGATCTGCCGCCGGGCGAGCAGGAGTCCCGCCTGCGCGCGAAGCTGGCGGCGATCGACCTCGAACCCTGGCGCGGCAAGATCATCGCGGGGCTGGTGCGGGAGTGCCGGCTGGAGCAGGCCGTTCCCGAGCGGCACGCCGCCTTCCGGCCGGTGGTCGAGGATGGGGTGACGTTCCTGCTCGAGCGGCTGCCGTTGGCCCGGCTGCACGACCTCCTGGTGGCGCAGTGGCTCCTGCCCCCTGACAGCTCCCCTGCCGAGAGGCTGGTGGCCCTGGCGGCTGGGCTGCCCACCCTGTGGAAGCTGGGCCAGATGATCGCCCGTCGGCCCGGGCTCGACCCCGCCCTGGGCAAGTTGCTGCGCCGTCTCGAGGACGGCATCCGGCAGACCGACGCGGCGGTGGTGCGACGTCGGGTGGAGGACGGTCTCGGTCCCTGGGCCGACGTGTACGAGTTCGAGATCGCCGCGGCGGTGCTGGCCGAGGGCAGGGTCGGGGTGGTGCTGCCGGTCCGGTGGCGGCGGCGCGGGAGTGGGGAGCCCTGGCAGGAAGCAGTGGCCAAGCTGGTCAAACCCGAGGCGGCCCGCCGACTGCCCGAAGAGATCGCCTGGCTCGGGGAGGTGGCCCGCCAGCTGCAGGCCCGGCAGGCTGGATATGCCATCGGGACGGTGGATTTCGAGGGTTTGTTTCGCGAAGTGCGTGACGGCCTGGCTCGGGAGCTCGACCTGGCCGGCGAGCAGGGCCACCTGCGCGAGGCGGCGGCCTTTTTCGCCGGGCGTGCCCCCGGGGCGGTGCCCGCCGTGCTGCCGTTCTCCACCCCCGAAATGACGGTCATGACCCGCCTGCCCGGAGGCAAAGTGGCCGGCCGGCGACCGCCGCCCGCCACCGGGAACCCTGAGCTGGCGCGGAGGGGGGATGGCGATGACCAGGTCCGGCTCCCCCCGGCGGCTGGGGAGTCGCCAGTGGACGAGGGAAACCAGGGAATGGAAAGGGCTGGGGTCGAACGGATGGGATTGCCCTCGCCGGTGAGTGGAGCCGGCCACGTCGCGGAGTCCCCAGGGGGGCGGCCGGACGGATGGCCTCCCCGACTCCAGGCAGCGGTCGGCAGCCGGTCGGCAGAATCCGGCCTGGCTGCGCACCTGTTCCGACTTTTGATCCTGGAACCGCTGTTCGATCGCGGCGAGGTGACGGTCTTCCATGGCGATCCGCATGCGGGTAATATCTTGTGCGACGCACAAGGCCCGGGCGGGCACCGATGGGGATTCCTCGATTGGAGCCAGACGGGGCGACTGACCCGGCCGCAGCGCGAAGCGCTGGTCCAGGTGGCGATGGCGGTGATGATCGACGATCCGGGACGGGCGACGACCTTTCTGCGCCGCCTGGCCGCCCCGCCGGAGGGGATTCCGTCCGCGGCCGGGGAGAACTTCGACCAGCCTGCCCCGGCGGACGGGGAGGGGGAAGCGGTGGCGGGCAGAGGGGGGGGGGAGCGGCTTGGGACGGCAGGTCCGGTGGGGGTTGGGCCGATCTTCCCGGCGGATGGCCGGATGACCGCCCCGACGCTCGATGTGGCGCTGGTGTCGGCAGTGCTGGCCGAGAGCGGGCCGGGCCGAGCCAGCCGCGGCCCGGGGTCGCCGGAGGGCAAGAACGACGCGGTCGAGGGGGGCCCAGCGCCGCCGGAAAAAAGGCGGTCGTCATGGCTGGGGCGGGCGGTCGATGTGGTCGACGGGTTGCTGCGCCGGGGCGTGGCCTTCCCCCGCGACCTGCTCTTGTTTCGCAAATCCCTGTTCACGCTCGAAGGGGTGCTGGCCGATCTCGACCCCGACTTCGATGCCGATGCGGAATTGGGGCGATACCTCGTCGGTCTCCTGCTCGACGAGCTGCCGGGGCGCTGGCTGGACCTGACCACCCCGTGGTGGGATCACCCCGCCCGCTACCGCTCCCTGCTGTCGAACCTCGATCTGCAGGCCGTGGCGACCTGCCTGGGGCGGTCGGTGTGGCAACAGATCTGGCCGGGCCTTGCCCGGCCTCTCGCGCCCCGGGATGGCCGGTCGTGCGGAGGGCCGACCGCCACCTGAGGGGCGGAAAATCCGGGGGAAGCTTCCCTCACTCCTTGACCGCGCCGGCCAGTATCCTTGCCCGATGGCGCGCTGGCAGAGCAGCACCACCAGCACCCGCAGCCAGGCCCTTCCGGGGAACCGCTCGTTGAGCAGGAGGGCAAAAACGAGGCCGAGGGCCGTCTCGATGGCCACCGCGGTGACCGCGAACAGCACGGTGAACTGCAAGCCCTGCCGGACGTCGGGGGTGCCCAGCAGCCGCAGATAGTTGGCCAAACCGACGAACCGGCGCGGCAGGTACGCGACCGGCACCCCGGTCTCGGCGGTGAACTCGGCGAGCACTTTCTCCCATTCGGTGATCTCCTACGGAGCCCCGCCCAGCATGATGGTCAGGCGCGGGGCCGGCCCACACCCCGTCACCAGCAGCAGGTTCAGCAGCAAGCCCAACGGCACGAGAAAGAGCAACCTCCCGCCGCCGCGGGCATCGGCGAGGGGGGGCGTGCGGCCTCCGGGGGGTGACCCGCTGGGGAAGGTGGAAGTTTCGTATCACGTCCTCGAAACCGTATCACGTCCCGAATGGCACTAAGTTAACCGAGGTGCCTTGTACCGGTTGCGATGGCGGATTTCCCTGAATTCATGCCTATCGCCCATGAGGAGTTGGTAGGTCTTCGGCCGGCGCTTTCGGACCCTGGG
>CALLCO010000259.1 GCA_937998695.1 Candidatus Ozemibacteraceae bacterium | reverse complement strand
TGCAGCGGCACCTGGTCGAGATCCGGCAGTTGGGGGCGGCCTCCGGACTGTGCCTCAACCCCCAGACCTCTCTGGCGGGAGTCGAATATCTGCTTCCCGACTGCGACCAGGTGTTGATCATGACCGTCAACCCCGGTTTCGGGGGACAGTCGCTGCTCGAGCCGGTGGTCGGCAAGATCGCCGACCTGCGCCGTCTCATCGACCGGCTGGGGCTTCCCACGCTCATCGAGGTCGATGGCGGCATCGATGCCACCAATGCGCAAAGGATCCTGGCCGCCGGTGCCGATGTATTGGTTATGGGCTCGGCATTTTTCCGGGAAGAGGAGAAGCCCGCCCTGGTCGCCCGGGTCCATGGGATGACCACCCACGCACGACAACGAGGCAAACGACATGGTGGAAGGTCCGCGTAACCTGCATGAGCTGCTGTCCCGGCTCGAGGAAAAAAGCCAGCAGACCCCTTCCGACCTGAATCTGCTGCGCAAACTGGGCCGCCTGCACCTGCGCAACGGGGCGGTGGCCGCGGCCGTGCGGGTCTTCCAGCGCATCCTCGCCCAGGTGCCTGACGATCTGGCCACCTCGGTCGATCTGGCGCTCGGGCAGGCCCGGCTCGGCCAGATCGAGGAGGCCCGGTTCCTCCTGGAGCGCGCCCTGGAAGTCGATCCCCATTCGGCCCCCGTGCTCGTCGCCCTGTCGCAGGTCTGCGAGCTGGCCAACGACACCGAGGGGCAGGTCACCTTCCTGATGCGGGCGGCCAATGCCGCTCCCCACCGTCCCGAGATCCGGCTCACCCTGGGCGAGATCCTGCGGCGGCATGCCGACTTCGCCGGGGCGATCCGCCAGTATGAAGCCGCCCTGGCCACCCATCCGCATCTCGAGACGGCCCGCTTCGCCCTCGCCTCCCTCCTGATCCGGCAGAACCGGCTCAACGAGGCCATGGAACACCTGCGCGCCATCGTCCGCCAGAATCCCAGCGCGCACGATGCCCATTACAACCTCGGCCACTGCCTGTTCCGGCAGAAGAAATGGGAGCTGGCCACCGCCTCTTTCGTGGCCGCCCAGAAGGGCATGAAAGACCATCCCCAGCTGCACTATCAGCTCGCCCTCTGCTGGTTCCACCTCAAGGACTGGGATCGGGCCATCGTGCACATGGAGCGGTTTGCCGCCCTGCTGCCGGATTCGTTCGAGGCCAAGTTGGCCCTGGGTGACCTTTACCAGCAGACCGGTGAGCTCGATCTCGCCCGCGAGGTGTTCGCCAGCTTGGTCGACACCTTTCCCCAGCGCCCCGAGCCGTTCATCCGTCTGGCCGGCATCTGCCGCGACCTACAGCGGTTCGACGAGGCAGGGCAAGTGCTGCGTCGGCTCTTTCACCACCACCCCGGCCACATCGAGGGACACCGGCTGCAGGCCGATCTCCATTTCGCTCGAGGTCAGTGGAAGGCGGCCCTCGACGAGTATCGCAACACCTTGCTGATGAACGAGAACTACCTGCCAGGGCGGCGGGGGGTGGCGGCCGTCTTCCGGCAGACCGGGCAGGCGGCCGAGGAGTTCGCTGCCCTCCAGAAGGTGGCCGCCCTGGCCCCGGACGACGTCGACGTGTTGCTCCGCCTGGGGGAGCTCGAAAAGACCCTGGGTCTGCCGGGAAGCCTCGACCGGTTCCGCAAGATCACCCAGCTGGCCCCCGGGTCGCTGCAGGCCAAGGAAGCGAGCTACTACCTCCGCCACGCCCCCCGGGCGGCCTGAGCTCCGGTTCGGTCAGCCCGGGCCACCTCCTCGTTCAGACTGCCCCCGGCCCGCCTCCCGGGCGGTCTTCCCCCCTGCGAAGCGGGCCGGGATGCCCAGACTGGCGAACGGCAAGGCGAGGCGGGGGCGGAAAAAGCCCTTTCTGTCATGGTTCCGTCGGGCTTTCTGGCAGGGGAGCCGCTCTGCGGCCAGTTCATCCTTTCTTCTCATCATCTTCTCCAATGGTCCCTGGGCGAATGGGGAGGCGTTCCCCAGAAATCCTCCTTTGACCTGTTCACGCGGCTTGGCAGGTGATCGTGATCCCCAGGCGTTGCCCTCGAAACCCCTGGTCGCCTGTTGCACGACGCCTTCGATCTTCGCCTCCTCTGGACATCCTCGTCGAATCCCTCAGAAGCCTGGGCGGCCCCCGCCATCCATGGCCGCCTTCGGGGAACCGCACCCTCCAGGTGCGGTTCGAGACTGGGCGTCCCCCTCGGATTCCGATGAGGCTCGATCTCAGACTCCCGGGGTTTCGGCTCCACGCCATCGAGGGATCGCGATTCGACCGGCCAACCCGCTTTGTTGGCCCAATGGAGAATTGCTGAGGCGTTCCCCTTCGCCCATGCGCTCCTTTCTTCCAATATTCATCGATTTCCACGTTTTTCCTTGAGAAACGGGACGTTCGGTCCTTCTGATATCCGGCCTGTCCCAGGAGGTCTGCCGTCGTTCACGATTTCGATCCCTCCAAGATTCCCCATCCCGGAGACGCAAACGAAACTCGAACATCTGCCGATGAGACTGGCGATGGACCGTCTGTTGGCTTTCCTGCTCGTTCTCGATGTCATCGCCTGGCTGATCTGGGATCTTTCCCGCTGGCTGCGCGAGGGATCGGACCCCTCCTGTGGCAAAGATGAGGCCCGCCAATCCCGTCTGGCCCCGACTGCCCCGGCGTCATCGGCGTCCCCGCCCGGCACCCTGCCTGGCGAGTCCGAGGTCGAGACCGAAGTTCCCGACCGGGATCGTCGCTTCCTCGACAGGGTGTCTCGGAAACGGATCCTGACCGCAGCGGAAAAGGGAAAACTGGTCGAATTGGCGTCTCAGTCTTCCCCCGACCTGCAGTTGGAGGCCGTTTCCATCCTGGCCGACGATCCCGACCAGCATCCCTTCATCTGGCGCTGGGTGGAAGAGCAGGACCGTCGCTTTCTCGATCTGTTCCGACGCCTGGTGGCCTCCGGAGCCTTCACTCCGACGCCCAGACTGAAGGCCATGGTGGAAGGGTTGACCGCCGGACCGGTCGCCCCACCTCTTCCTACACCTCCTACCCCTCCTACCCCTCCTACCCCTTCTGCCCCTCCTGCTCCTCCCGGCTCCCCACCCGCCGTCGCCACCTCTTCCACCATCAGAGTCGGCGAAGTCATTCCCGAATTCGCCGGTCCCCACGAACTATTCATGGCCCTGCAGCATCTCAAGGATCTGCCAGCGGATGTTCGGGAGGAACAGACGGCGGCCCTCATCCGGAACGGGCTTCAGGCCGCCGACCCCTATCTGCGGGGGGCCGCCGTGGTTGCCATGGGTCGGTATCCCACCGGGGAAGCGACGCTCCAGATCCGCCGCCTGCTGGGGGATGAATCCGATTACGTGCGGGGGTGCGCCGTCGATGCCTTGTGTGAGGTAGAAAAAGGAGGGGCGCTCCCTACCCTGGAGAGCGTCCTGCAGGATGAGAGTTCCCTGGAAGTCCTGGAAATCGTCCTGGTCAACCTGTCCCGCATGGTCGAACCCGAAGTTCTCGCCATGCTTGACCGCCACCTGGATCACCTGCCGGAGCCTCTGCTTCCCATGGCCCGGCGAATACGACAAAGTCTGGCCAGGAAGGTGAACGCGAACCAGCGTTCGCCCTCATGACCAGAGGCCGAACCGGATGGCCAGGGCCAGCCCGGTTCCCAGGTGGATGAGCAGCCCTCCTTTGAGAGCCTTCTCGGCCCAAGATCCTCGGCAATGGGGAAACGCACCAGCCAACCCCAGCAGGACGATGGGCCCGCCCCATCCCCAGGCCGGGATGGCCAGGGCGGCGGCCGTGCCCACTCCGAACCAGGGGAAGAATCGTCCCGGCGAAGGGCCCCAGGTGGCGAGCCCTCCCGCCGCTGCCCCCACCAGAGGGGCCACGGTCCAGGCCGATTCCCAGGCCCCCCCCACCCACCAGGTCAGGAAGGCGAACGCCCCCAAAGGCCAGAGGAATGGGCCTGGCGCGGCAACCTCTTCCCGAATCAAGAGCAGGGTCTGGATCAACCAGATCATGGACCAGGCCGCGGTGGGGACCAGGCGCGGGCCTCCGCCCCAGAACCAGAACGACGAACCCAAGATCAGGGCCGCTGTCAGTTCGACCAGTGGATACTGGATCGCGATCGGGGCCCGGCAGTAGCGGCATTTGCCCAGCAGCAACACCCAGCCGAAGACCGGGATGAGGTCGAGGGCCGACAGGCGGTGGTGGCAGTGGGGGCAGGCCGACGGGGGAAACACCACCGATCGCCCTTCGGCCATGCGCAGCACGACGACATTGGTGAAGCTTCCCAGCAGGCTGCCGAAGATCCCGAACACGATCGCCCCCACGTGGGAGGAAAGAGCGGAAGAACCGGCAAGAGGATCAGGCAACACGGGAACCGGAACCCATGATCGACCTCAGGACGTCGGAATGGGGGACGGACTATCAGGCATGATACTCGACCCGGGCTTCCGGTACAACCACCCTATGGCGCCCAGGGCGAGGAGGGCCAGCGCTATTCCTGCCGTCCGGCGTGAGGAATGATGGCGGAAGAGCCGGAAGGTCCCCGTTCCGGCGGGGAGGTTAGCCCTGATCTGGCCGCAGGGACCGAACGGGGACAAGGCGAGGCGCCGCCCGGTCTCCACCTGCTCGAGCGCCCACCCCTGGTCGAAGTGGGTCTGGCCGATCAGGACCCCGCCCGAGGGGGGCAGGTGGGCCCGGAAAACCACCTCGTGGCGGCTATTTTGCACGGGCTCGAGGTGGGCTTCGCCGCTGGCCAGAACCTCCAGCTGGTGATAGGGCCCTACCCTGGCCGGGATGGGGCGTGGCAACCGGCAGTTGGCCAACTGGCAGGTGGCGGGCGCGTATTCACAGGGGTAGTGGAACTCTCCCGCCAGGAAGCGTTCCAGCAAGCCATTTGACAAAGGAACCGCCGTTCCCTGGACCCACAGGGCGGTGAACACCCATAGGGCGATGCCAATCCAGCCGAGCAGGGTGATCGGCAACCCCCGCCTGCCTGGGCCCGCAACGCCGGATGACCACCACCCGGCCATGGCCGGGATCAACAGGATGGTTCCTGGCCAGACCCACCGCCAGGGGTATTGCAGGGTGGCCCAGCCCGGCAGCCAATGCCAGAGGGGAAGACTGCCACGGAACGCCATGGCCAGACCCACGAGGCCGGTGAGCACGGCGGGGACGACGGGGTGACGAAGTCCGATCCCGCCGCTGGCCACGGATAGCAGCACCAACCCGAGGGCTCCTGCCACCGCCAGTCTCATGGCGAGCCGGAAATTCGGCCGTTCCAGCCCCAGGAAGGTCGGTGGGGGTCCATCTGTCATGGCTGGGGTGGGCGGTATCAGGGGATCATCGAGGAAACTCTTATGTACCCAGGGCTGCTGGGTCTCGAGATGCGACGAAACGTGCAAAGAATCAAGTTCGGGGAGGGCCTCCAGCAAGTAGGGGCCGGCCAGGCCAAGGGCCAGAAGCGGCATCAACAGAGCACTTCGCCAAGGAATACCCCTTCCCCCCGGGACACACCCTTGCAGCACCACCCAAGCCATCGCCAGATAGCCCATCATCAGGGCGGCTGGCAGGTGGGTCCAGGCGATGAGCCCCCCCATGAGGGCTCCTTGGGCCAGGCCGGTGCGCTCCTCGCTTCCAATGCGGGCCAGGGCATCGAGAACCCATGGAAACAGGGCCATGGCGCAGATATTTTGAAACAGGAACACCCGGAACAGGTGAATACTGACCACCGGATTGGCCAGAAACAGCACCAAGGCCAGCGGAATACTGTTATCGAGCCCCAGACGGCCCATCCAACGGACCAGACCCCATGCACCGACGAGGAGGAAGGCGATCACGGTGGCCCGCAAGGCTCCCGGCACGGAAAACCCCAGGTACTGGAAACTGCTGGCTACCACGTAGGCCCCCGGCGCATAGAAACGGAAGGCGGCGGTACCTCTTCCCCCATAGATGGCGGCGTCCCAATCGGGACGGGTTCCCTCCTCGGCCAGGGTCTGGGCGAATTCCTGGCTGAAATAAAGGTGGAAGGGGACATCCCAGGCGTCGGCCAGGGGAGCCAAGCGAACGAACCATCCAAGGCCTACGATCAACCCAAGCAGGCCTCCCATTGCCAAGCGGATGGCCGGGTGGAGAATTCGGGGGGGCTGGTCAGCCATCGCGTGACTCGGGGTGGCCTCCGGGGAGGGGGAGTCCGGGGCCATGGGAGTCGTAGGGTTCATTGGGAGCCATCCTTCCTGCAAAGAAAAGCGGGAAAAATGAAAAAGGGGCGGAAAACCGCCCCTCAGACCAGTGGTCGACGTTTATTCGACGCCACCATGGACATCGCAGATAACGCGCCCAGAGCCGGTCAGATCGCCCTCTGCCTTGTACGTGCAGCCGGTTTCGGGATAGGAGATCTCGCTCTTGAGATACTGGCCCGACTTCAGAGAAGCCAGGTCAACCGTGGACATCATATGGGAGTGATCCATGTTGTACATTTCGATGGCACCCAGGATGACGCGCATGTTGGCGTAGCAGGCCTTTTCACGAGCTTGCTCACGGGCTTTCCGGAAGTTCGGGATGGCGATGGCGGCCAGAATACCGATAATGGCGATAACGATCATCAGTTCGATCAGGGTGAACCCACGGCGCTTGTTCATTCGTTTTTCACCTCCTTTCTTTTTCATCTCCACTTTCATCGTAAGAAAAAACCGGCCAGGTGTCAAGAAGTCGGGGTACACCCGCCCGGTGGGCGGCTCGGCGATCAACCACCCTTCAGCATGCGCTCCAGTTCTTTGGGATGGAGTGTGTGCATGATTGCTTCCTCGAGGGTGATGTCGCCGCGCAGATAAAGGTCTTTTAGGGATTGCTCGAAGGTCATCATTCCCTCATTCTGGCTGGTCTGCATGATGGTGTAGAGGCCTGAGATTTTCTGTTCGCGAATGCAGTTGGCAACGGCAGGGTTTCCGCACAGGATCTCGGTAGCCACCACCCGGCCCTTCCCGCTGGCCATGGGCAGGAGTTGTTGTGCGACGACCGCCCGCAGGACGAATGACAACTGGGATCGGATCTGGGGCTGCTGGTGAGGGGGGAAGATATCGATGATGCGGTTGATCGTCTGCGCGGCGTCGGTGGTGTGCAGGGTGCCAAAGACCAGGTGGCCAGTTTCGGCCATGGTCAGAGCGGCGCTGACGGTTTCGAAGTCGCGCATTTCGCCGACCAGGATGACGTCGGGGTCTTGGCGCAGGATATGGCGCAGGGCTTCGCTGAACGAGCTGGTGTCGATATGCAGCTCGCGCTGGTTGACGATCGATTTTTTGTGATAATGCAGGTATTCGATCGGGTCTTCGACGGTGATGATATGGCAGCGCTGCTCTTCGTTGATGATGTTGAGCAGAGAGGCCAGGGAGGTCGATTTGCCCGATCCGGTGGGGCCGGTGAACAGGACCAGTCCCTTGTTCCATTTGGTGAACTCGCGCAGCTTGTTGGGCAGGCGGAGGTCCTCCAGGGAGGGGATCTTGGTCGGGATGACCCGGAAGGCGGCCCCGATGCAGCCACGTTGCTTGTAGACGTTGACGCGGAACCGCCCGAACCCGTGAACCGAGTAGGAAATGTCGAGTTCGAGCTTCTCCTCGAACTCCTTTTGCTGTTCCGCAGTCAACATATTGTACACGAGCGATCGGGTATCCATGGGGGTGAGGACGTCGAGATCCGTGGGGATCAGTTCTCCGTCGACGCGGATGACCGGAGGGCTTCCCACCGTGATGTGCAGATCCGAGGCCTCGTTTTCGATGACGATATTCAACAGGTCGTTGAGGACGAACATTTCCCAGCTCCTTGCGGCAGGATCGCCGTGTATCTAGTCTCTCTGAATCAATGCTCACCCATGGTGACGCGGACGACTTCCTCGAGGGAGGTGACTCCGGTCAGGGCTTTGCGCAGGGCCGATTCGCGCAGGGTCAACATGCCTTCTTCAATGGCTTGTCGGCGGATGTCGTCGGTCGAGCCGCCATTCAGGATGATTTCGCGCAGACGTTCCGACATCACCATGACCTCGTATACCCCGATACGGCCCTTGTTGCCTGAATTGTTGCAGGTTTCGCAGCCTTTGCCCTTGTAGAAGAGCATGTTCTTCTCGTTGATGTGCGGCAATTCGAGGCGCCGCAGCAGTTCAGGCGTGATACCGAACTGGGAGATCTGCTCGACGCGGGGTTTGATCTCGAACTTGCAGTCCTTGCAGATCTTGCGGACCAGACGCTGAGCCTGCACCAACAGGACCGAGGTGGTGACCATGAAGGGTTCGATGCCCATGTTGACGATACGGCCGATCGTGCCGGGGGCGTCGTTGGTGTGCAGGGTCGACAGCACAAGGTGGCCGGTCATCGAGGCCTTGATGGCGATCTCGGCTGTTTCGAAGTCGCGGATCTCCCCGACCATGATGATGTCCGGGTCTTGTCGGAGAAAGGAGCGCAGGGCGGCTGCGAAGTTCAAGCCGATTTCCGGTTTACAGTGGACCTGGTTGATGCCTTGCAGCATGTATTCGACCGGATCTTCGGCGGTCATGCAGTTGACTTCGATGCGGTTCAGGCTCGTCAGGGCTGAATACAACGTGGTGGTCTTGCCCGACCCGGTCGGCCCGGTGACCAGGATGATGCCGTAGGGGGAGGAAATCCCGTTCTTGAACCGCTTCAGGGTTTCGGGTTCGAACCCGAGGTCTTCGAGGTTGACGCGGAGGGCGCTCTGGTCGAGGATCCGCATGACGATCTTCTCGCCCCAGATGACCGGCAGGACGCTGACGCGCAGATCGATCATGCGGTTGGCGACCTTGATCTTGATGCGGCCGTCTTGGGGTAGGCGCTTTTCGGCGATGTTCAGCGAGGACATGATCTTGATGCGGGAGGTGATCGCCGCCGTCGCCTTCTTGGGGGGGGTCATGGCGGTGAACAGCATGCCGTCCTGGCGGTACCGGATGCGCAACTCTTTCTCGAAGGGCTCGATGTGGATGTCCGACACCCCGTTCTGGACGGCCTGGGAAATGACCAGGTTGCAGAGCCGGATGATGGGCGCGTCGTTCTCGCCCAGTTCGCCGAGCTGGTCGAGGTCGTCGGCGCTGCCCTCTTCCTTGCCGATGTCGTCGAGTTCGCCCATCAGTTTGTCCTGCTGGGCGACCGCGCCGTAGGCGTCTTGCAGGGCCTTGTTGATGTCGGTCTGGGTCGCCACGACCGGCTTGACCATCAGGCCGGTCAGCAACTGGATGTCGTCGATGGCGATGATGTTCAGGGGATCGACCATGGCCACGGTCAGCTTGTTGCCGACCTTGTTGATCGGGATCAGCATGTGCCGCTTGGCCAGATGCTCGGGGACCAGCTTGGCGATGACCGGGTCGATCAGGTAGTTGGAAAGGTCGATGAAGGGGATCTTGAGCTGCTTGGACAGGATCTGGACGATGTCGTGCTCGGTGACGAGGTGCATCTCGACGAGAACGGCGCCCAGGCGCTTGCCGCTCTTCTTCTGCAGGGCGAGCGCCTGCTGCAGCTGCTCTTCATTGATGAGGCCTTCGGCGATGAGCGCATCGCCCAGACGCATCTTTTTCGCAGCCTGTTGAATATCCGTCATCGTGCGATCCTTTCCTTCATGAGGAACTTGCCATTCCTCCTATTGTCGGCGTCGGGCGGGTTGGGCCGAAGAACCCCGGGACTGCAGGGTGGCGCCCGGACTGGCCGCCTGAACCCCCATCAGGTGGCGTCGCAGGGCGCGGCGCATGACGGCCAGGGGGGCGGGCTGCCCGGTCAGGCGGGTGAAGGCAGCCGCCCCTTGCCGGACCAACAGATCGAGCCCGTCGGTCACCCGGGCTCCGCTGGCGCGGGCATCCCGGAGCAGGGGGGAGGAGGGATTGTAGGTGAGGTCGAGGTAGCGCTGGCGGGGACCGAGGCCCTGGGCTAGCCAGGGGAGATGATCCTCGGCTCCCCAGCCGAGGGAGGTGGCATTGATGATCAACGTCGAATCGACCATGGCGTCCTTCAGGGACTCGCTTGCCCAGGGAACCGGCCGTACCCGTGTGCGTTCCGAATCCCAGGGGGATACCAGACGGGAGGCCGTCCGGTTCGACCAGTATACCATGGTTGCCCCGGCTTGGAAAAGACTCCATAAAACCGCCTTGGCTGCCCCGCCCGCCCCGAGCAAGACCACCTTGCCGGGCGGGTCGTCGAACGTCGACAGCAGATCGACCATGCCCAGGGCATCGGTATTGCTGCCGTGAATGGCCCCGTCGGCGTCGAATCGGAGCGTATTGACCGCGCCGATCTCTGCCGCGGGAGGCTCGAGCACGGTACACGCGGCGGCGGCGGCTTCCTTGTAGGGCAGGGTGACGTTGACCCCCCGCACCCCCAGCGCTTGCAGCCCGGCAAGCGCGGTCGGCAACCGGCCGGCGGGGACCGCGAACGGCACGTAGACGGCGTCCAGGCCCACCGCCCGCAAGGCGGCATTCCAGAAGACCGGGCTCAGAGAATGGGAAACGGGGTCCCCGAGGACCCCGTAGACGTGCGTACGGCCGGTGATGGCGATGGCCGGTGGCCGCGTCGGACCATGGACGGGCATGCCGGGCCCCGACCGAGGTCAGCCGCCCTTGAAGCTCGTGATCGCCGCCTCCTGGCTTTCGCAGATCTCGAACACTTTGGTCAGCCGGGTCAGTTCGAACAGTTCCGCCACGGCGGGCGAGAGGTTGATCAGTTTCAGATCACCCTTGGATTTCTTGACTTTTTTGAGAGTGGCGGCGACCACCCCCAGTCCCATGCTGTTGAGGTAGTTCACTTCGTTAAAATCCATGATCAGCTTGGTCTGGCCGTCGTTGACGATCTGGTCGATCCGGTCCTTGAACTGGTTGACCGTCTCGGTGCCGATCTCCCCGCGCAGGACGATCAGGGTGATGCCTTCTGCAGCCTGTCGGACTTCGATCTTCAGCTCCATTGGTTCCTCCCATGGGACGCTCGTGTGATACGAGGTTTCACTACTATTACCCTACCGGTACGGGAATTTCAAGGGGCCGGGCCCGCGGGCAGGGTGAGGTCGGCGGAAGCGATCAGAACTGCTTGGAAGCGGAGATCCGGTGCGCTTCCCCGAGGGTTTCGTCGACGTAGGAGTAATCGAACCGCCAGGTTTCCACCTTGAAGCTGGCGCCCAAGGTCAGGTCACCCGCCTGGGAGCCGAGCCGCAGGGCGGCGAAATCCTTCATCCACCACTCGGCACCGAGCCGGAACTTGGCGTTCATGTCCTGGACCTTGTTGATGTCGGCGGCCAGGGTGAGCCGGTCGTTGGGTTTGTGGGAAACGCCCACCGTGGTGGTGACGGGGACGCGGTCCGAGTGTCCGGACGGGGTGTCCCAGGTCAGCTTCTCGCCCAGGTCGCGCAGAGAGAGGCCGGCCATGGTGCGGTCGTTGGCCTTGTACAGGAACCCCAGGTCGAGGCCCCAGGAGTCGGCCGAATTGGTGAACAGGTCCTGACGCAGGGACTTGAGGTTGACGCCGCCGTACCACCGGTCGCCCAGTTGCTTGGCGTAGGTGCCGAAGGTCGAGGTTTCGGTGTCATCGAAGTAGCTGAAGATGTACACGTTGCGACCGGGAGTGTAGGTCCCGCCCGGATCGGTGGCGGGCAGACCGTCGGCGGGATTGAAGGGAACGCCGTCCGTGCGGCCGTTGGCCAGGCGGGTCTCGGGGATGCCGTCGATACCGAATCGGATGTGCGATAGGGCGACGACAGCCTTCGTCTTCCCTTGCTTGTCCTTCAACAGATGGGCGTAGTTGAAGAAGTTGTACTTGCGGTCGAGGGTCAGGTTGGCATGCATGAACGAGGCCTCGTGCTTCTTCAGCAGGGCCAGGCCGGCGGGGTTCCAGAAGGCCGCCGTGGCGTCGTCGGCCACCGCCGTGAAGGCGCTGCCCATGCCCAGGGCGCGGGCGCCCACGCCCATCTTGAGGTAGGCTCCCGCCCGGCCCGCCGAATCGGCGTGGACCGGGGTCAGCACCAGTCCGCACAGGATGATGGGGAGCAGGAGTTTGAGTGTGGTCTTCATGGGAATCCCCCTTCGACGATCGATACGGTTGGTCATCTCCAGTTCTCGGCGCCTGTCGCCGCTTTGTTGAGTACTTTTCTTCATCATCGTGGTCTCCACCCGGTCAAAAATCGACCGTGACCCGGTAGGGGCGACCGGCACCCGCGCCCAATTCCCCCGGTAGGGGCGACCGGCAGGTCGCCCCAAGTGGCCGCCCGGCGCGGGGTATCGTGACCGGTCATGGTTCAGATCCCTGTGAGGCCCAGGTCTTTGAGGGTCTTGTAGATATGGGCCACCGCGCTGTCGTTTGAGGCATCCTCGGTACGGGCGATGTTGATCTGGGCGCGGGCCTTGTCCTGGTCGCCCGGATTGTTCCGCCAGAAGTAGCAGAAGGCCAGCATGGCATGCGCCTCGGCGTTGCTCACCCCGATCGGATGGGTCGACTGGAACTTGAAAGCGGGGTTGCCCAGGCCGACTGCCTCGAGGTTCGAGATAGCCATGCTGAAGCCGGACTGCTGCCCCCGCTGGATCAGGGCCGCCGCCAGACCGACGCGGGCCTCGTTGTTGGTGGAAGCTGCCTGGGTGAAGGCGCTGTAGCCCGCCTCGACCCCGGCCGACTTGGTCTGCGACCAGCCGATACCGTTGTAGGCCTCGGTGCGGTGGGTGTCGGTGATGTTGGTGATGGTCAGCACCTGATTGAACTTGCTGATGGCGCTGCTGTAGGCCCCGAACTTGAAGTCCTCCCAGGCGGAGGCCAGCAGGGCGTCGGGGTCGGTCTCGCCCCCACCCCCCGTGCCGGTCCCGCCGCCCCCACCGCCCCCGCCGCCCCCGGGGATCTCCCCGGGCAGCGTGTAGCGGCCGGTGCCGCCGCCTCCCCCGCCG
>CALLCO010000258.1 GCA_937998695.1 Candidatus Ozemibacteraceae bacterium | reverse complement strand
GCTATGTACGTGGCGAGCAAAAAACCGATTCATGCCACAGGCTCATTGTGCCACAGGCTCATGTATGGAGCGGAAGCGGAGACCGTCGATCACTCGCCGTTGGGTACCTCGATTTGATAGATCAGCCCGGTCTTGGTCTGGCCGGTGGCGATCCAGGCGGACCCTGCGCCCTGAATCGCCTTGAGCAGCCGGTCGGCGGCTTCTTGGGCCCGGTAGACCTTCTGGTTGAGATAGCCCCCCTGCACGACGTCGTAGGCGAACGAAAACTCCACCACGGAGGGCTGCTTGGCGGGCGGGATCGTCCACACCGAGAACGTGACGTCCGCCACCGTGGCGCCATCCAGGTCGATGCGCCCGGGCGAGATCGTGTATTCCCGCACCAAAGTGTCGCGAACCGGCCGCACCGCGAGTGTCTGATCGAGCCCGAGGCGGGGCAGACCCGGGTAGATGGCAAAGAAATCACGTAATCGCGGGCCGGGATCCTTCTTGAGCTTGACCTTCGACGACAGGGAATAGACCTTGCGAATGGTGGCGGGCCCGGCGACGACGTCCTCCTCGACCTTGGTCTCGCCGTTGAAGGAATGGGCCGCCTGGATCGTCGACATCTGGGACAACTGCAACTCTGGGTTGCGGTATTTGAGGGTCAGGTCGAACCGCTGACTGTCCGCGTTCCTGGCCGGAGTGACGTCGTTCGCCGTGTCGCCGCGCCGGCGTAGGATATACCCCAGCCGGTAGAGGTCGAAGCCGGGCGTGTCGTAGAAGGCCACATGCCGGGTCTTCTCGGGGCCGGGGAAGGGCCCGTTCGCGCTGACCGCCAGACCAGCGCGGCGGGCGGCCGCCTCGACCAGGCCCCAAAACTCCTGCAGGCCAGCGGCCAAGTCGTTGAACCGCTCCACTTTCAGCAATATCTTGCACTCGCGACTGCTGACCGGCCCGCGGCGCAGCGTGAGGGCGTCGGCCCGCGACAGGCCAGCAATAATCACCAAGGCCCCGACCAGGAGGGCGGTGGCACATACCGCCCGCCCGCGGGAAGCCGGATACGAAAACCGGCCGCCTCTTCCCGTCAGGCTAGATTCGGCCCGGGAAAGGGTGGTGAAGAAGGGCCGGCCATCGCCTCCGCGGGGCCCTTCTTCACCCCTCCGAGAGAGGGTGGCGGCTGAACACCACCTGGGTCTGGAGGGCCGGCGGTCCACTTCCCTTTCGCTGGCAAGCGAGATCAGCCCCTCCGCCAAGGTGCGCCAACCCGACGGGCATCCGCTCTTCGCATTGCCTACCGGGGGCGCGGACTCCGAGAGCCCGGACACCGCGGCCGGAGACTTCGGGGGCGAAAACTTTTGGGTTGCAGACTGCGGGAGCGCAGATGGCGGGGTCGCAGACTGCGGGAGCGCAGATGGCGGGGTCGCAGACTGCGGGAGCCCAGACTGCGGGGTTGCAGACTGTGGCGGCGCGGCCACCGAGGAAAGCGATGCGGGGAGGGCGAACGGATTGGTTCGGGGCCGTAGGGGTGCGGAAATCCTCCGAAAAGAGCGAGACATGGCATAACCTCCTTGCCGGCGAAAACAGTCGACCGGCGGCGGGACAGACCGCCCCCGCCAGCGTCACCGGGTCACTTCTTCCAGGTGGTGAACGGATGTTTGGTCAGGTTCGAGTTGAAATACTCGGGCTTGCCGGTGACCTCTTCCCCGATCCAGGGCGGCAGATCGATCTTCTGCCCCTCGTCCTTCAGCTCGACTTCGGCCACGATCAGGCCCTGGTTGTCGCCGAAGAACTCGTCGATTTCCCAGGTCACCGGGCCGGCCACGATCTTGTAGCGGTTCTTCTCGATCAGAGGCTTTTCGCACAGGTTGGTCAGTATCTCGTCGGCCTCGGCGACGGGGATCTCATACTCGTATTCCGACCGCGTCGCGCCCACCGTGACGCCCTTGATGGTCAGGTACCCCTTCTCGCCGATGGTGCGAACCCGCACCGTGCGCTCTTTGACGGTCGACAGGTAGCCCTGCCGGTAGGGCACGCCCTTGGCGAGCCGGCGCCAGTCATCGCCCTTGACCAAATACTTGCGTTCGATTTCCTTGCCCATCTCCGGGTTCCTTCGCGCTCAGCGCGTCCAGTCCTTGGGGGCGGGCAGCATGCCGATGATGCGCTTGATCGCCACCAGGTAGTTGACGTTCTCGTAGTCCGTAAGGCCCAGCATCTGCTTCGCCTTGAGGATGGCCTCGACGTCGGTCGACTCGACCGCCACCGTCTTGATGGCCGCGCCGTTGATCAACAGCTCGGCCACCTCGGTGATGCAGTCGTTGATCATGAACCCGAACCGCCGCTTGAAGACGTGGACCGCGGTCAGGTCGGGGTGCGCCCGGATCACCTCGTCGATGAACTGGGGAAGGGTATAGGTATCGCGCTTGAATTCAGGCATCTTGACACCGAACGCGGGGAAGACCTCGCTCTTGATCGTCTCGGTCTTCATCGGGAACTCGCCCTTCATGCGGGGGTTCCACTGTTCGAGCCCCTTCTGCTCCTGCACGAACACCTTGATGTCCATCAGGGCGTCGCGGATCTTCGTGTTGTTCTCGTTGTTGGCGCGCGACACGATGTAGATTTCCGAACTCTCGCGGATCTTGTCGACCGGTGACAAGGCGCGCATGCGGGTTTCGACCAGGCCGAACTCCTGGGCGAAGGTGCGGAACTCGAAACGGGGTTTGACCTCGGCCATTGGGGTGGAACCTCCTTCAAAGGATGGAAGAAGTGTACACAAGGTTTGCCCGAAGGGAAAGAGGGAACCTTGCCCCCAGGTTCAACAGGCCGTTCCGCTCTTCCCCTGGCTTGACCCACGCCCCCAGCGCAGATAGTCCGCGGGACATTCGGTCTGGGTGGCGTTGCATCGCGGACGGCGCCGGGCGATGATCGGGGCGGGAACCCCCGAGCTTCCCCGGGGCGGCCCCGATAGCCGCCGGGTGGCCCCTCGATGCCATCCCGGCCTGGTCGGACGACCGGGCTGGCGTGAGTGGCATCCACGTGGGCCTCGGGGCTGAGGGAATCAAGGCCGGTGACGGCGGACGACCGGGCCGGCGTGAGCGGCATCCACGCGGGAGATACGCCCTGAGCTGACGGGTGGGGGTGGCGGCATGGCCCGCGAGGGTTCGGGACCTCCCCCTTCGTGGGGCCCCGACAAAACGGCTTCCCCTGCCTTGCCGTCATCCGCGCGGTGGAGCGTCCTGCGGCGCAAAGGCCCGCCCGGGCCGCTCCAACTGGTGCCGAACACAACGGTCTCATCCTCCGATCTTCTCTCAGCTCCCACCCGCATATTCAGCCCTGGGACTTGGCGGATCTTCGGCCCGGTTTCAAAGGGCCTTTTGCACTTTCTTCACTATTCCCCCCCCCACCCACACACACCCATGGTTTGATCTGTGGATTCCGCAGGTCTTCGGGGCAGCCTTCCAAGTGTGTTTCGACGAGATCTCACTTCTGCTCGAGGAATACCTGGGTGCGGGTCGACCCGTCGATGCTGACCTCGATGAATCCCGGGTCGGCTCCCGACCCGGCTTTGACGCGGGTGACCTTCAGCCGGCCGCCGAGAACAGAGCCGACTCCGACCATCGTTTCCGACCCATTGAACCGCACCTTGGCCTGGGTTCCAGTCACCGACAGCACCACCAAGGTCATTCCGCCGCCTACCAGCTCGCTGACATCGACGTTGTTGACGACCGAGCACTGGTCGCCGATCCGCATCCGCTCGTCCCGGAAATGGGAACAATCGATGCGTACCGATACCAGGAACCGTCGCCGCAGCTTGCGGTCGATCTCGCCCTTGGTGGTGACGGCAATGCCGCGCAGCTCGTCGACCGAGAAATAGCTGATGAACAGGCTGTCGACGCTGCTGACCAGAACCTTTTCGCGCGTCGGGGGCTTCCCTTCGGGAAACTCCAGGTTCAGGGAAAAGGCCCGCGAGGCCAGCCCCTGCGAGGTGTAGGTGGTCTCCCGCTCGACCAGCTTCAGGCGACCCAGACCCGCCAGGGAAAAATAGGCGGGATCGGGTTCCAGAACCAGCTCGTTCCAGACGATGCGACCTGGGATGTGATTCCCCACATCCATTTCAGGGGTACAGATGGGAAAGACCATGACCCTTTGTGGGGTGGCGCTGGGCGAGATGAACCCTGAGACCAGTTTCATGTCGAGGGCGGTCTCGCCCTTCACGTCGAGTTTGCGCAGACGCCCCGACCCATCGAAACTGCGGGCCTCCTTGTAGGAAAAAACCACCTCCTCGCCACCTCCCCGGGCCACCGTGGACGGGTAGCTGACCGGCAGGAGCACCGCCCCCAGCACCAAAAATGCGATCATCACCTCCACCACGGTAAAACCCCGGCCCTCTAGGGGCCGGGGTCTGGAGCACCGGGGACGTCTCGACCGGGTGGTCATCGCTCCTCCTGGAACCGGGCGCTGGCGGCGCCCGCTCCGCTTCGGGTCAGGTCACTTCACCAGCACGGGAACGCACAACACCTGCCGATTGCCGCTTAGGTCGGTGGCGTCGATGAACAGGTAGGGCTTGGCGGGCAGTTTGATTCAACCCGCGACTGGCATTGGCAAACACCTTGCGGGTCTTCCCCGGCGTCTCTTCGAAGGTCATCGGCCGGGCGATGCTCACGGTCACCCCGCCCAATCGGGCCGGGTTGAGCGGGGTCACCTTCATCTGGTTGGCCGGCAGCGGGTCGCTGCAGCTGGCCAGCGTGCTCTGGTTCCGGCCGATGTCGTCGAAGAACCAAGTGACGGCGGCGGGCCCTGCCCACGCGGCTTTCGCCAGGGTCTGGCCGTTCCATTCCTGTGGGGCCTTCTCGCCGAAGATCTCGCTGTCGACCGCCATCAGCACCGTCACGTCCTCGGTCAGGGTGGTCGGCACCGGCGTGCCGTCGGCCATGGTGATCTCGGCCGGCAGCACCGGAGCGGGGAACGAGGGCTTGGTGGGGATGTTCACCCCCTTCAGCCAGGGGGTCTTCTCGACGTCGATGCCGGGGCCCGTCTCCCCGGCCGGGGCGGCCGCCTCGGACGTGTCGTCGTCGTCATCGGTTGTCTGGCCGACCGACCCGGCGGGGAGCAGGACGAGGAGCCCGAAGGTGAGGAACAGCTTGTATTTGCCATTGTCCTGGATCTGCCCGGCCACCAGCAGGGGCACGTTCCGCCTGACGTAGATGCCCTTCAGGGCTTCGGAGGCGGGGGGCCCTGGCGGTGACTCGCCCTCGGTGGTGGAGACCTCGTGGCGTTCCTCCGGTTGACTTCGGCGCGGTTCTGGTACATTCTGAAAACGGACCCGGCAACGAGCATTGAGGATGTTACCCGGGTCGCCCGCCCCTAACCCAGGATCTTTTGGGGGGCTCTGAGTGAGGGAACCAGATGGTTGATTCCGCTTCTTTGTCCGGGCCACTCTCCGAGCAACCGTCCGACTTTGCCTGGAAGGACAGCGAAAGCCGCTATCAAGCCATGGTCGAGGCTTTCGACGGGCTGATCTATATTTGTTCCGCCGACTACCGGGTCGAGTTCATGAACCAGCGCCTGATCGAGCGCACCGGCCGCCTGGCCCTGGGCGACCCCTGTTATGAAGTCCTCCACAAGCGGTCGAGTATCTGCCCCTGGTGCGTCAACGACCGGGTCCAGCGTGGCGAGACGGTCCGATGGGAGGTCCTCAGCCCCCTCGACAACCGCTGGTACTACGTGGTCAACACCCCGATCCGCCATGCCGACGGCCGGATCTCCAAGCAAGCCCTCATTCTGGATATCCACGACCGGAAAGTTGCGGAGGAGGGCGTTCGACGAAACGAGCAGAAATATCGGGCGCTCTTCGAAAACGCTCCCGTGGCCATTCTGGCGATCGACCCCGGATCTGGCCTGATTGTCGATGCCAACCCCCTCGCCGTCCAACTGGCCGGTCGGTCGCGGGATGAACTGGTGGGAATGGTCCATCATGCCCTTCACCCCCCCGAGGACCGGGCGATCGTCGAGGAAGTCCTTCAAACCCTTGCAAAACCAGTGATGCAGGGGGGCCATGAGGTCCGCCTGCGTCACCGGGATGGTTCCGATATCCCGGTTGATGTGACCTGTGGAGGGCTGGTCGATATCGGCGACCAG
>CALLCO010000257.1 GCA_937998695.1 Candidatus Ozemibacteraceae bacterium | reverse complement strand
GCAGGCGCTGAAGTCATCCAGATCGACGAAAGCCGCTTCAAAGAGATTTCTCTCAAATCAGGCGAGGTGGTGAAAACCTGGCCTATCTACCAAGACTACCTCGAAGCCGACAAGATCATCAATGTCCCGATCGCCAAGCATCACCGGCTGGCGGAAGTGACGCTGGGATTGAAGAATCTGATGGGGGTCATGGGCGGATCGCGTGGCCAGCTGCACAACAATTTCCAGAAGAAGCTGATCGATGTCACCGCCGAAATCCTGCCGACCCTGACCGTCATCGACGCCTATCGCATCCTGACCAACAACGGGCCTTCAGGCGGCAACCCCGCCGATGTCAAGCTGGCTCGCACGCTTCTGATGAGCCCCTGCACCGTGGCCGCCGACGTGGCTGCCCTCGACCTGTTCGGGCTGCAATTTGACGCGCTGCCCTACCTGCAAGAGGCGGCGGCCCGGAAGCTGAACCGGGTCGACCTGACCGCCCTGAAGGTTGAGAAGGTCATCCTGAACTGACGCGATGACCTGGCTGCGGCGGGCGGTGCAAGGAGCGTTCCTGCTCGGATTCGCCCTGCTGTTCCTACGCTCGCGATTCCCCCTTCACCCGGAACCGCCTCCTGATCTGGTACTGCGGCTCAGCCCACTGGCATCCCCATTCGTGGGGGTGAGCGAGGGGGCGGTACCCTGGGGCCTGTGGCCGGGGCTGCTGGTGCTGGTCTTGACCCCTTTTCTCGGGCGGTTCTTTTGCGGATGGATCTGCCCGCTGGGCAGTCTGCTCGATCTGGTCGGGCGCTGGCTTGCCCCTGGCGAGCCGACCCGCACGGGAATCCAGGCGCGCGCCTGGCCCCAGGGGAAATATCTGGTCCTGGCGGCGTTGACGGTAGCCGCGGTGGCCGGTCTGCAGGTCTGGGCCCTGCTTGACCCGTTGGGTCTGGTCAATCGGGGGGCGACCGCCGTTCTGTACCCGATCGGAACCTGGCTGGCCCTCGGCTGCATCGAACTGATCGGGATGGTTCCAGGGGGGGCGGGAGCGGCAGCCACCTTGCGGACCTGGTTCAAGAGGTGGGTGATGCCCGAGCCCCAGGCGATCCTGGCCTTTGTGTGGCCGACGCTCGTGCTTTTCATCGGAGTCCTGGCCTCGGAATGGATGGCCCAGCGCTGGTGGTGCCGCTCCCTTTGCCCGGCTGGGGCCTTGCTCGGGCTCTGCTCGCGGCTGCGGGTGTGGCGGCGGCGGGTCGACGAGTCCTGTGTCCAATGCCGGCAGTGCGCGCGCCGCTGCCCGATGGGGGCCATTCCCCTGGCGGACGTCACCGCCACCTCACCGCTCGGATGTACCGTCTGCCTGGAATGCCTCGACCACTGCCCGGTCGGGACCAGGGCCATTGCCTTCGGCCCGGGCGCTCCTACCGCCAATCCGTTGCCGGTTGCGGCGGGGCGCCGCTCTTTCCTGCAGGCGGTGGGGGTGGGGCTGCTGATGGCCGCCGGTCATCGGATTTCCCACACCGACCCGGAAGCACGGACCCGCCTGATTCGCCCACCGGGAGCCCGCCCCGAGCCGGCATTCCTCGATAGGTGTATACGGTGCCTGGCGTGCGTGCGAGTCTGCGCCTCGAACGGGGCCTGCCTGCACCCGGTGGGCCTGGAGCTTGGCCCGGCCAACCTCTGGACCCCCCGAGCCATCATGAAGACCGGCTATTGCGAGTATAATTGCAACCTGTGCGGGGAGGTCTGCCCGACCGGCGCGATCCGGCGGCTGCCGAAGGCCGACAAGCAGAAGCGGCCGATCGGCCTGGCGTATTTCAACAAAAACCTCTGCATTCCTTATGCCCGCCTCACCGACTGCCTCGTCTGTGAAGAGCACTGCCCCCTGCCCGAGAAGGCCATCCAGATCCACAAGCGTGAGGTGGAGCTGCCCGATGGCTGCAAGGCGGTGGTGAAATTCCCGTATGTCGTGCGGGAGCGCTGCATCGGATGCGGCATCTGTGAACACAAATGTCCGCTGCCGGGTTCGCCTGGGGTGTTCGTCACCTGCGAGAACGAGCAGCGGGTCTAAATCAAACACTTCCTCAAGGAGAACGACCATGCCTGATTGCCATGCCAAGAACGACAAGCGGTGCACCTGCACCTATGAGCCCTGCTCGCGCAAAGGCAGTTGCTGCGACTGCCTGCACTACCACCGGATGAACGGCGAGATTCCGGGCTGTTTCTTCTCGCCCCAGGGCGAGCGCACCTACGATCGCAGCATCGCCGCCTTCATCGCCGACCAGAAACGACGCTGACGGAGCTGACGAAAAAGTCTCCCCGACTCAGGAACACCTCGGCCTGTCCCACGGCACGTCTGCTCTGCCTGACGACCTGACAGCCGGCTGTCAGCCGGGTGGACGGTTCGTGTCGCCCCCGGAATCTTCGTCCGCCGCGATCACTGGCCGGTGCGGGTTTCGGGCCTGCCCGCAATCTTCGCCGGTGGTGATACACGGTCGGTGGGCCTCCAGCCTGCCCCAAACCGTCGCCGGTGGTAATTCGCGGCAGGGAAAGGACGTGTGTGCGCGAAACCGTTTCCTGGGGCAGTTCGCGACCGGGGAGGACGGCGTGCTCGCCCGAAACCCTCGCCCCGAAACCCTCGCCCCGAAGCCCTCGCCCGAATCATTCCGCGGGAGGGAAAGGCCTTTGCCCCTGCCGAGCGACTGGTGAGGCAGATCAGATTTTCTGGAGGAGGGCCTCCAGGATTTGCCGGCGATTGGCCTCGTCCTTTTCGCGGCGCATGAACTCGGCCAGGCGGATGGTGAGCTCGGCGTAAAGGTTGAACGAGTCGCGGGCCGGTGTCACGGTCGGCGTAGGGACGGTCGGCGCCTGGGCGACGTTGGCCTGCAGGTCGAAGGTCTCGCCGAGGGCGGGGATGACCGTCTGGAATCCCTTCCGCTCGCGGATCAGGCGGGCCAGTTCCGTGCGGGCCTCCTCTTCCCCGTGGACGACGAAGACGGTGCCGCGCACCGTCTCGATGGCGTCGAGCCATTCGAGGAGACCGCGCTGGTCGGCGTGTCCGGAATACCCTGACAACTCCTCGATGGCGGCTTCCACCCGCACCTCCTCGCCATGGATGCGGACCGTCTTGGTCCCGTCCAGAAGCAGCCGGCCAAGGGTCCCCTCGGCCTGGTAGCCGACGAACAGCACCGTCGAATCGCGCCGCCAGAGGTTGTGCTTGAGGTGGTGCTTGATGCGGCCGGCATCGCACATGCCGCTGGCCGACATGATGATGAGGCCTTTCTTGCCGTTCAGGGCCATCGAATCCTGGGCGCTGACCGTGTATCGGATGGAGGGGTGCTCGAAAATGCTGCCCTGTTTCTTCATCAGGGCGGTGGCGTCGTCGTCGTAGAGTTCGGGGTACTTGGCGAAGACTTTCGCGGCGTTGATGGCCAGCGGGGAATCGACGACCACCTCGGTGCGCGGGATCGACCCCCGGTCCATCAGGATGCTCAGATCGTGCATCAAATCCTGGGTACGTTCGACGGCGAAGGCGGGGATGATCAGGTTGCCGCCGCGGTGGAGGGCTTGGCTGACGATCTGGCCGAGCTGCTTCAGGCGGTCTTCTTTCTTTTCGTCGGTGCGGAGCCGATTGCCGTAGGTCGATTCCACCAGCAGGTAGTCGGTCTCGGAAACGAGTTCGGGGTCTTCGACGATGGGTCGGTCCTTGGCTCCCAGGTCACCCGAGAAGACCACTTTTTTGGAAGTGCCGTTCTCGCGCAGGATCACCTCGAGGAAGGACGAACCCAGCACGTGCCCGGCGTTGCGGAAATGGACCTCGACATGATCGCTGAGGAGAAGCCGCTCGCCCACTCCCTCGATGAGGGGAAGGGTGGCTTCGGCGTCTTCGATCGTATAGATCGGCTCGAGAGGGTCGCGTCCCTTGCGCTCGTTGCGCTTGTTCTTCAGTTCGACTTCGCTTTCCTGGATGCGAGCCGAATCGGGCAGCATGAACCCCATCAGATCGGCGGTCGGCGGGGTGGCGTAGATCTTGCCGCGGAAACCCTTCTTGACCAGCTTCGGCAGCAGGCCGGTGTGATCGATGTGGGCGTGCGTGACCAGCACGAAATCGATGGCCGCCGGGTCGAAGGCGAACTCTCCGTAGTTCAATTCCTTGAGGGTCTTGTTGCCCTGGAACATGCCGCAATCGACGAGAAATTGCGTTTTGCCGACTTCGACCCGGTAGCAGGATCCGGTCACCATGCCGGCTGCGCCGTGAAAATGGATCTTCATCTCCGACCTCTCTTTCGCGGAAGGGGTTCCGCTACTGGCTCGATCTCACTGCCGAACGGATGGGCAGTTTCTTCTTCTTGGCGAGTTGCAGCAACTTCTCGCGACGCAGGGGATGCTGCACGTGGTAGACGGTTTCGGGTTTCTGGTCGAGCGTATACGATAGGTCGACGATGGTGCCGAACTCGTTGTAGGTGACGCTGACCGCCGCGACCTTCCCGTCGCGGGGGGTCTCGAAACTCTTGGGCAGATAGCCGATCAGACCATACCGCCCCTTGTCGATGCAATAGGCGACCTTCTTCAGTTCGAGAGGGAGCTTTTCATACTCGCCTTCCATGAGGGGAAGATAGGTAAAGACGGTGCCGAAGTCTCCCGGGTCGAGCAGGACGGCGTAGGGTCGGGAGAAACTGGGCAATTTCAGGGCCTGGCGAACCTCTTCGAGGATCTGCGGCGTGACGGTGATGATTCCCATGGATCTTCCTAGGGGTTGGTGGTGAAATGGACGTTTGCCATCGTCCAGGTCAAAACGTGGTAGCGCCCGAGAAGGAGAAAGAGCCGATGCGCAGGGCAGGGACGACGGTGCTGCCGTAGGTGCTTATGAACGCGCGGGTCGACGCCCCGATGGCTTCCACCCGCTGCAGGGCATCGAGGATCGACGCGGTGAAGCGGAGATTCTTGATGCCGCGGGTGAGCTTCCCGTCTTCGATGAGGAAAGTGCCATCGCGGGTCATACCGGTCAGGATCGTCTGCCGGGGCTGCACAGGATTGACGTAATGGAAGCGGGTGACCCAGATGCCGCGGGTGATGCCGTTCGCCAGCTCGGCCTTGGGCGTGGACCCCGGGGCCATGAACAGGTGGAGGGGAATCGGCCCGTAGGAGTTGGGCGCGGGCAAGGCGTGTCCGGTATTGGCCACGCCGGCCGCCCGGGCGGTCTGGTGGTCGAAGACCGGGTCGCACGCCATGCCGCCCTTGACCAGGTCGACACGCTGCTTGGGTACCCCCTCGAAGTCAAATGGCTGGGCCAGTCCGCGCGGATCGAGGCCGTCGTCCCAGATCGAGATGCCGGGCACGGCGACCGCCTGGCCCCGCTTCTCGTTCAGGAAGGTTCGGCCTTCGCGGTACGCCATGCCGTTGAAGCCGAGATACGCCAGGAACCCGACCAGGTTGGCCACGGCATACTCCTCGAGGACCACCGGATACTCACCCGATGGCAAGTCGATCGGGTGCCGGCTGCGCTCGGCCTTGTCGATGGCTTCCCGGGCCAGGGCATCGACATCGAGATCGTAGACGTCGATGGCGCTGGCGTTGGCAAACCCCGAACTGTCGTCCGACATCACCACCGTGTTGAAATCCGCCACGGTCGCCGGCTGGTAGCGGAAGATCCCCTTGGAGTTGGCGATGCCGTATTCGCGCAGGCCGGTCTCGAACGCTCCGGACGCCCGCAGGCCCTTGGCCTTGCACGCCTCGATCAAACGCGACACCGCCTCGGCGCGCCGTCGCGGGGTGAACCGCTCGGTCGAAGGGCGGAAGACGTCGATCGTCGGCACGGGGCCGCGGTCTTCGGGGAGGCCGGCGAAGTCGGGGTTGTCCTCCGACAGGCGGGCGGTCTGCAGGGCCCGCTCGACCATCTCGCGCAACCCGTCCGCGTCGACGCGGTTGGTGCTGCCGAAGCCCAGCTTCTTGCCGAGCACCACCCGCACCTTGGCCTGGGCGTTGCGCTCGACCACGTTTTGATGGATGTAGTTCTCGGCGAACCGCGTCAGCCCGCTCTCGTTCGTCGAGATCGACACTTCCGCCTCATCGGCGGTCTTGGCGCACTCCAGGACTTCTTTCAGGATTCGTTCACACTGCTGTTGACCGAGCATCACGCTACCCCCACGCGCACGTTGCGGAAGCGGGCGGGGGCGCACCCATGCCCGACGTGGGCGATCTGCGACGGTTCCCCCTTGCCGCAGTTGGGCGTTCCCCACAAGCCCCAATGCTTCTCGTTGCAGATCGCGTCACAGTTGGCCCAGAATTCCGGAGTCAGGCCGGTGTACGTCGCGTTCTTGATCAGGCGGCCGAGGCGTCCGTTCTTGATCTCGTAGGCGGCCTCGGTGCCGAACTGGAAATTGATCCGCTTGTCGTCGATCGACCACGATTTGTTGGTGATTAGGTAGAGGCCGTCCTGGGTGTCGGCGATCAGATCCTCGAACGACCAGGTGCCGGGGGCAAGGTTGACGTTGGTCATGCGCACGATCGGGATCCGGTTCCAGCTGCAGGCCCGGTTCGCCGCGCTGCTGGTGTGGCCGATCTCGGCGGCCGTCTCCCGGTTCGAGAGATACCCGACGAAGATGCCGTTTTTGACAATGTCGGTGCGGCAGGCCGCCACCCCGTCGTCATCGTAGCCGTAGGTGCCCAGCCCATTGCGGACGGTTCCGTCCTGGTACAAGTTGACGATCTCGGACCCGTAGCGGAACGAACCCGCCTTGTCGGGGGTCAGGAAGGAAGTGCCGGCGTAGCTGGCCTCCATGCCGAGGGCGCGATCGAGCTCGACGGCGTGGCCGCACGATTCGTGGATCTGGAGCGCCAATTGGGTCGGATCGAGGATGATCGTCGTCACGCCGCTCGGGCAGGTCGGGGCGGTCAGCAGGGCGCGGCATTCCTCGGCAATGCGGCGGGCGTTGCCGGGCAGGTCCATGGCCCGGATGTGTTCGAACCCGCCGGTCAGTTGCTGCCTGCCGAACGAGTTGGGATAGCTGCGTTTCTGGACATCGCCCGCGCCGACGGCGGTACATTCGATGCCGCCGCCCGATTCCAAGAGATCTTGACGGATGTAGGAACCTTCGGTGCTGGCGAAGTGTTTCTCGATGCGCAGGAAGCCGAGCGAGGTGCGGGCCACCTTGATGTCGGGCACCTCGCGCATGGCGGCGTCGGCTTTCAACATCAGGTCGAGTTTCTGTTCGAGCGAAATGGCGAAGGGATCTTCGAGGAACGGGGTGCGGTACTGGTCAGTGACGGCCGGCCCGGCCGGGAACCGGATGCCGCCGGCCTTGCGGGCCAGACCTGAACAGCGGGCCACCTCCACCGCCTCGCGCACGACGCGTTCCCATAACGCGAAGGTGGGGCTGGAGCTGAACCCCCAGGCCCCGTCGACCAGGACCCGGACTCCGAACCCCTCGTCGGTGATCTTGGAAAGGCCTTCCACCCGACCGTTCTTCACGGTCAGGATCTCGTTCTCCTCGCGCAGGAACCGGACGTCGGCATACTGTGCCCCCTGCGTGCGGGCAGCATCGACGATCTTGAAAAGTTGTTCTTTCATGTCCTTCCCCATGATGAATTGTGAGGATTGTATAGCCCCCCCCATTCTGAGTCAAACGCCATTTTCCAGAGGCCTCGATAAAACCGCCTGCCTTTTCCTCGAGTGCCACCAACCAATGCGGGGTTGCCCCTCATTGGATTGAGGCGGAATGTCCAGGGGGCCGGTCTCCGGAAGTCGCTCGAAGCACTGTGATACGCTCCTCGGGCTGCAAGAACCTCTCCACAAGGCAGCGGCGGATGATGGGAGTGAGAGGAAGCTCGATCTTTCAGTATGGATCGAAGATGCGGGGGACGCGGGCGCTGATCTGGCAGGTCACCTCGTAGGTGATGGTGTTGAGCACCTCCGCCCATTCGTAGGCCGAGATGGTCTCTTTCCCCGAGGTGCCGATCAATACGACCTCGTCGCCGACTTGCACGCTCGTCTCGGGGCCCAGGGTGCACATGCTCTGGTCCATGCAGACGCGGCCCACCACCGGGTAGCTGCGTCCGCCGATCAAAACCCGGCCCTTGTTCGAAAACAACCGGTTGAAGCCGTCGGCGTAGCCGGCAGGAAAGGTGGCGATCCAAGTATCTTCGGGGGCGACCCAGGTGCGGCCATAGCCAATGGAGGTGCCAGCCGTCACTTTCTTGAGGAAGGAGACGCGGGTCAGGAACGACAGCCCCGGGCGCAGCGGAATGGTCTGCGGGGTCTCTGGGGAAGGGTAGAAGCCGTAGATCATGATCCCGGGGCGCACCATCGACAGCCACGAATCGGGGTGGGCGAGGATCCCTCCCGAATTGGCGGCGTGGGTGAGCAGGATCTTGCGGCCGATGCGGCTTTCGATCGTCTCGACCGTCTTGCGGAAGAGACCGAGCTGTCGCTGGGTGAACATCTTGTTCAATTCGTCGCTGACCGGCAGGTGGGTGAATGTTCCCTGCAGGAACAAGTGCGGGCGGTTCTTTTCGATGTCGTACGCGAGGTCGGGCGCGGCTTCGGGAGTCACCCCGATGCGGCCCATGCCGGTGTCGACCTTCAGATGGACCGGCACCCATTTGTCGAGAGCGGCCGCGACCTCTTCGAGGGTGTCGACGTTCGCCGGGTCGCAGACGGTCAGGGCGAGATCATGCCGAAGGGCGGCTTCCATCTCCTCCGGGAAGGCGGGACTGAACTTCAGAATGGGGAGCCGGATGCCGGCTTCCCGCAACTGGATGCCCTCGGGTACGGTAGCGACTCCCAACCAGTCCACGCCGATCCGTTCGGCCAGGCGCGCCACCTCGACCGCGCCGTGGCCGTAGGCGTTGGCCTTGACCGCCAGCAGGATCTTGCGCTCGGTGCCCACGGCCTGGCGGATCCCCTCGATGTTGAACCGGATGTTTTGCAGATGAACCCGCGCATGCGTCTGATACAACATGGCCATGGCGTCATTTCCCCCGGATCACGAACTTGTGGACATACGGCGAGGTGGCCAGGGCCAGCAAGGCACCGTAGCCCGGATAGAAAGCGATCTCGCCGCCGACCTGCAGGGGGGGATCGACCTCCTCGACATCGACCAGCAGATGGTCGCTCGACCCGCCCAGCACGATGATGCGCGGGTCGAGCGGCGTAATCCCGTCGACGACGACGTCTTGGCGGCCGAGGTTGCAGATGGCCCGCCAACGCACGCCGCGGTCGGTGAAGGTGGCCACTTCGCCGAAGGCATCTTGGCCGCGCTCGCCGATGGGGATCGACGGTTTGCGCTCGAGCTCGATGATCTGGCCGACGCCGATCAGGGTGTCTTGTCGGGTGCCGGGGAAGGGGGAGCGGTCGATGACGTTGCGGCCCAGCAGGATCGCTTCTCCCACGCGAAAGTGGTTGATCTCCTTCGGCATGCGGCCCGAGGCGAGCAGGGGCAGTCCCGAACTGTTGCCGCCCGAGATCAAGTTCAGGGGAAGGCCGGTCTCGCGGCGGCACAGATCCCTGATCTCGACCAGCCGCGTCATGTTCTCCACAGACGGAATGACGCCCCCGTAGCAGGCGAGATTGCAGCCCAGGCCTGCCACTTCGAGACCTGGAAGGTCTTTGGCCGCCTTGACCACCTCGACGGCTCGGTCCGGCCAGACACCTTCGCGCAAGTCGCCGACATCGACCATGATGATCACTTTGTGGACGACCCGCTGGGCGCGCGCCGCCTCGGACAACGCCCGCAGCGTGGGGATCATCGAGTTCAGGCTGTAATCCGCCGACTGGACGACCTCGTAGGCCTCAGACGGGGAGGGCAGGCGAAGCAGCATCAGGGGCACCTGGAACCCCAATCCACGCAGGGCCCACAGGTTGCTCACACGGGAATCGGCCAACATGTCCGAACCGGCGGCGATCAGGGCCTCGGCCACCGAGGGGTGGGCGGCCGTCACCTTGGTGACGCAGGCCAGCTGCGCCCCATGGTCGTGGCACAACCGGGCAATGGCCTGCGCGTTGTCGCGGATGCGGTCTTGGTAGATTTCTAGGCGGGGGGTACGACTCAGGGTCATGGCGACCTCCGGTGCAGATTCGTCCATCCAACCATCATCTGCCACCGGCCCCGGAAGATCGGGCCCAGGCAGTGAAGACGGTGCGGACGGCTTCGGGCTCGGCGTCGGCGATGGTGCCCATGGCCGAGAACAAGTAGGTGCGGTCGAGCAGGATCTGTACCTCGGGCTTCGGGAGCAGGTGCTTGCCGGGGCCGGTGCAGATACCGCGCAGAATGTCGGCGCCGCCCTCGACGCGGGTCAGGGCGCCGCCGGTGCCAATCACCCAGCGCACGGCGGTCAGGTCCTTTCCCCGCACGATCTGGCGGCGGCCGGTCGGCGTGTAGAGGTCGTGCAAGGTCCCGGCGTGGCGGCGAACCCCAGTCTCGACGGCGCGGGCGCACAGCCAGCGAGTGACCTCGCGTTGGCGGGCGGTGGCGGGCATGGCCCGCACCTCCTCGGCCCGGGCCTGCCACTGAGCGTCGGCCACCAGGTCGAAGATGTGCTGGGCGTTGACGAAGACGCCGAGGTCGCCCTCGACGGTGCGCTTGGCGCGGGGTTCAGGGTCGGTCTGCTTCGCCGCGAACTCCGGACTGCCGTCGGTGACCGAATGGACGTCGGTCGTGGCGCCGCCGACGTCCAAGACCACGACGTCGCCGAGGGCGTCGGCGAAGATCTCGGCCGCCTTCAGCACCGCGCCAGGAGTGGGCAGCACGGGGCGGGAAGTCAACTGCTGGAGTTTCTCCATTCCCGGGGCGTGGATGATGTGCCGGGCGAAGGCCTCTTGAATCAGCTTGCGGAGTGGGTCAACGTTCAGCACGTCGACGTCCGGAAAGACGTTGGGGGCGACCAGCACCTCGCTGCCGGTGCCGGCGAACAGGTCGCGCACTCTGTCGACGAGGGCGGCATTGCCGGCGTAGATGACCGGCACCCCGAAGCGGGCCCGGGCGAGGTCGGCGGCATTGTCGAGCACCGTCTCACGGGCGCCGAAATCGACGCCGCCGGCCAGCAGGATGAGGTTGGGTTTGATCTTCCTGATCTCGTCGAGATCGGCGGCGGTCAGCCGCCCGGCGGTGACCATCTTGACGATGGCCCCTGCGCCCAGACTGGCTTCGCGGGCGGCCCGCGCCGTCATGTTGTAGGTGAGTCCATGGACGGTCATGCGAAGGCCGCCCGCCGCCGAACTGTTGACGAAGATCTCGGCCCCTTCCTTGCTGCGTCGCGAGGTGTGCTGCAATTCGGCCAGGGCCCCGCGCACGCCGATCTCGACGTCACCCTGGGCGATGCTGGTGGGGGCGAACCCCTGCCCGACGTGCCGCAGCCAGCCCGCGGCCGCGTCGCGCCGGAACGCATTGGCCTTGGTGATGGTGCTGCCGACCTCGATGGTCAGGATGTCGATCTCACGCGGCATGTTCACTGGAATCCGA
>CALLCO010000256.1 GCA_937998695.1 Candidatus Ozemibacteraceae bacterium | reverse complement strand
TTTCTGATGCCGACGTCGCGGGCTACGATGTCTTTCGTACCCCCGCCGGACAGGAGCTTCCGGTCGGGGCCCGCCCGATCACCACCGTGCCCGGAACGGTGCGGCGCGCCGACGATGGGCCCGGCGACGGCGTCTTCGACTATCGGGTGGCCGCCCGCGACCGGGCCGGCAATCGCGGGCCCTTCGCCACGGTCCGGGTCGTCGTCGACACCACGCCCGCCCGGGCCGCGCTGGTCATCGCCGATCTGCGCCCGGAGCCGCCCCCGCCGGTGCCAGCCACCGCCCCGGTCGAGGGGCGGGTGCCGCCCGGCGCCTTCACCGTGCTGGCCACCCTGAGCGAGCCGCTGGCCGGCCCGCCGTCGTTGACCCTGGTGCTGGCCGATGGGTCCACCGCCACCGGAACGGTGCAATGGGCCACCGGCACGTTTTTCACCGCCGCATTCGCGGTGCCGGCAGGGGCGGCGGACGGCTCCATCCGGTTCCGGGGGGAGGCGGTCGACCTCGAGGGGAATGTCGGCCTGGCGCTGAACCATGCCCCCTACGTGCTCGATGCCGCTTCCCCCACCTGGAGGATCTGGCGCGACCCGCCCCACGCCAGTGCGATCGGTACGGTCACCGTGTTTGTGCAAGCCGACGAGCCGCTGCTCGAGCCCCCCCGCCTGACCTGGACGCTGGCCGGCGCCCCCCCCCAGGAGGTGGCTTCCCTCACCTGGGACGGCTGGCAGAATGCCTGGCGCGGCACGTTCTTCCTGGCCACCGGCACGGCGGACGGGGAGGTGGCCTTCGCGGTTACGGGCCGCGACCTGTTCGGGCGTGAAGGCACGCGCATCCGTGAGGGGGCGCGGTTCTTCAAGGACGGCGTGCCGCCCGGCCCTCCCCTTGACCTGACCACCGTGCCCGGCCCCGGAGGCGGCATTCTGTTGCGCTGGAAGCCGCCGCTCGAGGAGAGCCCCGCCTTCTATTCGGTCTATCGCGGGGCTTCCGACTCGGTGTCTCAGACCCCCGCCGCCCGGCTCGCCACCGAGGTGCGCGCCCTGCAATACCACGACCGTGAAGCGTCGGGAAGCGAGTTCGCCTACCGGGTCAGCGCCACCGATCTCGCCGGCAACGAGGGGGTGGCCTGTTTGCCGCGCACCGGCCTCAGCGATACCACCCCGCCGCCGCCCCCCGAGGAGGCGCGGGCCGCCATGTTGCCGGGGGGACAGGTGCGCATCACCTGGAAAAAACCGCGCCTCGAGGACGTCGACCGCTACCGCGTGGTGCGCGAGGCCCGCCTGCGGGATGGCCGCGCTCAGGCCGAGCCGATCTACGAGGGGCCGCGCCTGGAGGTCGACGACCTGCCGCGTCTGAGCGGCGACCTCGCCTATGCCGTGTATGCTCTTGACGCCGCTGCCAACGAAAGTCCGCCTGCCCGCACCGCCACGCTGTCGTATGACTTGACGCCGCCGACCGCGAAGATTCGGTTCACTCCTTCGTTCGGCCGGCGGATGATCCCCATCTACGGGCTGTTGAGCATGACCTGGCGCGACCTCGGCGAGGTGGTCCGCCCTGGCCGGCTCGGGATCGCGCTAGAGTTCGACGAACCGGTGCGCGACCAGGTGGTGCTTACCTGGCGCAGCGAGGCCGATGAAGTGCCGCATCCCATCCCGCTGACCCGGCGGGGGCCGACCACCTTCGAGGGAAACTTCGACCTGGCGCCGCATCCCGGAGCCGATCTCAACGTGCGGTTTGGCCTGGAAGCCGCCGACCTCGCCGGCAATGCCGTCGGTCCGCTGGGCGCGGAGGCCGACCTGTTGCTCGACTCGACCCCGCCCGTGCCGCTCAACCGGTTGACCGCCATGCCCGGCCCCGGCGGCACCGTGCGGGTGACGTGGGCGGCGCCCGGGGGCGAACCGGAAGGAGAACCCCGCTACCTTGTCTTCCGGAGCGACCGGCCGTTCACGGCTTCCGAAAACGCCCAGCTCGTGGCCGCCGACCTGAAGGAGACCGCCTTCGCCGATACCCCGCCGCGCGACGGCATTTGGTACTATGCCGCCACCGCCCGTGACCGCGCCGGCCACGTCGGCTCGTTGACCCCCGCCGTGGCGGTGGTGACCGACGCCGTGCCACCCGCCGCCCCGACCGGGGTCGAGGTCAAGGTCGGGGCGACGGTCGAGGTGACCTGGGTGCCGGGTGTCGGCACGACTGGCGGCACGACTGGCGGCACGACTGTCGGCACGATCGGCGGCACGATCGGCGGCATGGCGCCGGCTGCCCTTCCGTCCGGCCAGCCGGGGGCCGCTCCCTCTGCGGCCGTCCTCTCAGTGGCCCCCCAGCCTGCGGGCGAACCGGTCACCTGGCGGGTGCTGGCCTCGCCACAGCCGATTCCGGCCGGCGCCGGGTCCTCGACCCCTGGGGTGACCCAGATCGCCGACGGTCTGACCGAGCCGCGCTGCTCCTTCGTGCCGCCGCCGTGGCCAGCCATCCACCTGGCCGTGGTGGCGGTCGACGCGGCCGGGAACGTCAGCGGCTCGCCGGCCATCACGCCCTTGTCGATCGGCGCGAAGATTCCCGCCGCCCGGGTGCGGGTCGAGCCGCCCGGACCGGCCCGCGGGGCTTGCCGGGTGCTGGTCGAAACGACCGTGCCGCTGCGCGAGCCGCCGGGGATGTGGTTCGAGCCGGTGGGGCGGTCGCCCCTGGTCGTGGCGATGGCGCCGGAAGCAGGCTCCAAGAGCCGGTTCACCGGTGCCCTGCCGGTCGACGACCAGACCGGCGACGGGGTCGGGCGCTTCCTGTTCCGGGCTATCTCGGAGGAAGGGTTGCCGGGAACGGTCATCACCGAAGGGGCCACCCTGACCGTCGATACCACGCCCCCCGCCCTGACCCTGGCCTTCGATCCGCCCGCCCCCCTGCGCACCGGGCCCGTGGCGGTGCGGGTCACCCCGAACGAACCGCTGGCCGATCCCCCCGAGGTCCTGGTCGCCCCGCAGGGCGGCGCCCCGCTGCCGGTCGCCCTGAGTCCGCTCCCCGCCGCGCCCGGCGAGGGGGCCGGGCTGACTGTCTACGTCGGGTCGTTCACGTTGCCGGCCACTCTGCCCGATGGGCAGGCCTTCCTGCGCGTCTCGGCCCGCGATTTGGCCGGGAATGTCGGCACCCGCGTCGATCCAGATCGGGTCTTCATCGACAACCATCCGCCCCAGCCGCCGGTCGATCTGCGGACGGTCTCGCGGCCGGGCGGCCGGGTCTTCCTGACCTGGCGGCCAGCCCCCTTCCAAGCACGGTTCGGGCCCGATGAGGTACGGCTCTGGCGCATTTACCGAGCCGATCGGCCCGACGTGGCCACGGCGGCGGCGGCGCGGGTCGGCGAGACAATTGGGCCGGCCTTCGACGACGGCACCATTCCGCGCGATGGCACCTGGTATTTCGCGGTCGCCGCGGTCGACCAGGCCGGCTGGGAGAGCGTTCCCAGCTCCTGGGCGGCGGGCCTCTCCGACCGCACGCCGCCGCCCGTGCCCGCCGCCCCGGCGGCCGCTCCCGGCGAGGACGGCATCACCCTGACCTGGACCGACCCGGCCCCCGCCTCGGGCACCCTTCCCGACCGCTACGAGGTGTGGGTGACCTGGCATGACCCGGTGACCCGGCAGACCGTCGAAGAGAAGGTCTGGGGCCCCGCGACCGGCAGCCGGGCGTGGCATCGCCCCTTGCGCGGCGGTGACTTCTCCTACCGGGTGCGCGCCCTCGACCACCTCGAGCACGTCTCGGCCTTCTCGCCGCCGACGGTGGTGCATTACGAGCGGCAGGCGCCCGCCGCCACCCTCGCCTTCCAGCCGCCGCCACCCTGGGCCACGGGGTCGGTCGCGGTTACCCTCGAAGCGACCCGTGCCCTGGCCGCCGCGCCGCAGCTTACCTGGCAGTGGTTCGACGATCTTGGCGAGCCCGGGGCCTCGGCTGCCGCCATCGTGCTGCAGGGGAGCGGCGCCACCTGGCAGGGGCGGTTCGTCCTGCCCGAGGCTCCGTCCCTGCGCCGGATCGAATTCGCCTGGCGCGGCCAGGTGACCGCCGCCGGCCAGACCTTCACCGGCACCGAGTTCCTCGGCCCCGCCGGTTTCGCCATCGATCGCGCCGGCCCCGAAGGCAGGATCTCCTTCACGGGGTCCGACATCCCGCGGCGGGACCGTCAGGCCATCCTGCGGGCCGGTCGCTACCCGTTCGTCCTCGAGCTCGATGAAGCGCCGGCACGGCCACCCACGCTGGCCTTCGAAAGCGCCGCCGGCAAGCGCGCTTCCCTGCCCCTGACGCGCCAGAACGACCGCCGGTGGGAAGGGGTCCTGCTGATCGACGGCGCCACTGGCGACGGGGTGGGCCAGTTCTTCTTGCAGGCGGTCGACGCGGCGGGGAATCCCGGCACCAGCCTCGCCGACGGCGGCACCGTCCTCGTCGATACCACCCCGCCGGGGCGTGTGGCCAAGCTGCGGGCGGTGGCCTTCCCCGGCGGCCGGGTACGGATCGACTGGACGCCACCCCTGACCGCCAACGGGCGCCCCGACGGCAGCGCCAACCGCTTCCGCCTCTATCGCTCGACGCAGGAGATCCTCGACGCGCGCGGGCTGACACCGGTCCAGGTGGTCAGTCGCACCCTCGGCACGTTTGACGATCCCAAGGGGGCCCGCGAGGTCCACTACGCCGTCGTCGCCGTCGACGAGGCCGGCAACGAAGGCCCGGTCAGCCGGTCGGTCATGACCACGATCGACCGCGACGCGCCCGCTCCGCCCCGGAACCTGAAGGCCACCATCACCGAGAACGGCGTGGTCAAGGTCAGTTGGGAACCACCGCCCGGCCCGGCTCCCACCTGTTACAACGTCTACCTCGAGTCGTTCCCCATCGTCTCGACGGCGGGGCTGACTCCCAACGCCCGCGGCGTGCCGTTCACCCATCTCTTCGGCGCGCCCAACGACGACGGTCGCTCCTATTTCGCCGTGACCGCCGTCGATGCCTCGCTCAACGAGAGCGCCCCCTCGGAAAGCGTCGAGGTCGACTACCGGCGGACCTTGCCGATCGCCAGTTTCACCATCCATCCCGACATCTGGCTGCGTAACGGCCGTTACGAGGTCGATCTGACCACCTCGAAGCCGTTGGTCGAGCCGCCACTGGTCGAGGTCAAACACGAGAAGGGCATCGTCTTCCCGGTGCGCTTCGCCGGAGCGGGCAGCCGGTGGCGGGCCTCGCTCACCATCGACGACCAGCTCCCCGACGGAACCTGCGGCTTCCTGTTCACCGGCAAGGGGGAAGGCAACACGGTCGGCCGTGAGATCGCCCGCGGGCCGCTCTTCCACGTCGATCGCACGGCCCCGTTGCCGCCGGCCAATCTGAAGGTCGTGCCCGACGACGCCAACACCCCGGGGGCGGTGCGCCTGTCCTGGAACTCGCCCAAACTGCCCGACCGCCCCACCGAGGTGCCGCAGATCTATCGGGTCTACCGTTCCGACCGGCCGATCACCAGCCTGGCGGGACGGGTGCCGGTGCAGATCGTGCGTGTGAAATTCGAGAACATGGATGAATACATTCATCACGACGTCCCGCCGACCGACGGCACCTGGTACTATGTCGTGACTTCTGGTGATCTGGCCGGGAACGAGAGCCCACCCTCGTCGGAGTCGAAGGTGGTGTCCTCGACCAAGGTGCCCCGGCTGGTGGTGCGGTTGTTCCCCGACGTGGGCGGGGCGGTACCGGTCGAGCGGGTCGGATCGGGCCCGTGCCGGGTCGAGGTCCGGTCCTCGCAGCCCCTGACCTCGCTGACCCTGCACTGGTATGAGGTCACCCGCGAGGAAAAGCTGGCGGGGGTCGTCGCCAGTCGCACCGCGGTCGCGATGGCCGAGCGTTCCGGGGGGCCGGCGTCCGAGGCGGGCATGATCTGGGAAGGTCGCATGAATATCGACCGGGCTGCCGGCCGCGAGATCGAGGCCGCTTTCGAGGCGCGGGCGGTGGGGCGGGATGGCATCGTGGGCACCTTCATCGCCGCCGGCCGGACCTTCCACATCGATACCGTCGGGCCCGCGGCGCGCATTCGCATTCCCAGCATCAATGCGATGCGCATCGACGCCCTGGCCAATCAGGTGGTGGTGGCCCCCGTGCGCGGCGGGCCGGTCGAGGTGACGGTCGAGACGCTCGGCGAACTGGCCCAGCCTCCCGAATTGGCCTGGGCCCTCGACGGCCGTGACGACTGGCAGCCCATCACCCTGCGGGGCTTCGGCGCGTTCTGGTCGGGGTGGATGGAGATCCCCTCCGGCATCGCCAGTGCCGGTGCCCGGTTCCGCTATCGCGGGGTCGACCGCCTCGGCAACGTCAGCACCACGATCGAACCGCGCCGATACGAACGCCAACTCGACGAGGAGGGCGAGATCGCGCGCACGCTCGAATCCTACGCCACCACGGGCGGGGTTTTCATCATCGACAGCGTGCCGCCCGGCCCGCCCACCGGCCTGCAGCTCGACCAGAAAAAACTCGGCATCGTCGTCGTCAAATGGACCGCGGGGCCGGGCGACCCGCGCAGTTTCAACTTGTACAGGTCCTTGACCCCTATTACTTCGCGCGAAGGGTTGACCCCGGTCAAGACCGGCATCTACGCCCCGGTCATCGTCGACGACCCGCCGGTCGACGGCAACTGGTTCTATGCGGTGACCCAGCTCGACATGGCCCTCAACGAGAGCGAGGTGTCCGAGACGAAGTCGATCTTCATCGACAGCATCAAGCCCGAACTGAAGGTCACGGCGGTGCCGAGCGGCGAGGATTTCATCATCCTGGCCGACGACGATGCGCCCCCCGAGATGCGCGTCGAATTGCGCTTCCCCGGCGGCAAGACGATGGAGGTCGATCTCGGGGGCAGTTCCGGAGAGCTGCAGGAGATCCAGATGCCGGGCGGCGGGCCGCCGCGGCGGGGGCGGGTGCTGCCGCAGATCCTGCAGCAGTTCAACGGCACCGTCGAGATCGTCGTCCATTCCCCCGACCCGGCCGGCAACGTGGTCGAGCAGATCACCAGCATCGAGACGAAGCAGGTCGATGTCGAGACCGGCGGCAGCGTTCAGAGTTTCGACCAGCTCGTGCAGCTCGAGATCCCGGCCGGGATGGTGCCGGTGGTGCCCAAGGGGCCAGGCGAATTCCAGCGCGTCGGCGGGTACCAGAACCTGTTTTTCATCCGCTACGAGAACATTCCCGACCAGCCGCGGCCGGCCGGCGCCACGGCTGCTGCCGATCCGCGCCAACCCGATCCGTTGCCGCCCTCGCTCGAGGTGATCGGCACGCCGTACCGCATCGAGCTCAACGTCAACACCGAAAAACCACTGTCGCTGAAGCCCGGAGGCACCCAGGCCGATCTCAGCCAATTACAGGCCCTCACGCCCAAGCTGCGCCTGAAAGTGCCCGAACTGGGGTCCGATGCGGTGGCCGACGTCGAGTACCTCGCCTCGCGCCTCAAGGTGGTCAAGTGGGTGCCCACCACCCGCGACGAGGCCGAAGGCAAGACCGCGACCGACAAGCGGGGGCGCTGGGAGATTGTCGAGGACATCGAGATCAGCACCGGCACGGGCGAGATCATCGCCCCGGCCCGCGACATCACCACGTACGTCGTCGTCTCGGAACGAACGCCGCCCACCATCTGCGACCTGTCACCCGCCCCCGACAGCACCGTCAAGACCTTTCGGCCGGTCATCCAGGCCCGGCTCATCGACAAGGGCACCGGCATCGCCCAGGGCGCCGAGAACCCGGTCGCCCTGCACATCGACGGCATGCCTGCCGACCGTGCCCATCTCAAGCTCTCGACCGAGGATCCGACCGAGGTCACCCTCACCTACACTCCGCCCGCCGACCTGACGCCGGGCGTCCATATCGTCATGCTGCGGGCCCAGGATGTGGTTGAGAACGAAAGCGTGCGGCGCTGGCGGTTCATCATCGACAACGAGCCCCCCCGCATCACCTCGGTGCTGCCCGCCTCCGGCACGGCCATCGGGGTGGGAAGGCCCGTCATCAGCGTGGTCTCGGTCGACGAGGGAGGCGGCATCGACCCCGACCTGACACGTCTGACCATCGATGGCGCCAGCCTGACCGCCCGGTTCGACCCGGTGACGGGGCGGCTGGTGGCCCACCCGCCGCGCCGCCTGCCCTCGGGGGTGCACCGGGTCCAGGTGCAGCTCGAGGACCGCGGCGGGAAGAAAGTCGCCCACGCGTGGGACTTCCGCACCGATCTCGAGCCGCCCATGATCGGGTTGGTGCAGCCCGCTCCCGGCCGCGCCCTTGACCGGCCTGATCAGCCGCTGATCCTGGGTGTGCAGGACCGGGGCACCGGCCTCGACCCGGCCCGTCTGCTGCTCGACCTCGACGGTCACCTGCTGGGCCCGACCCGCGATCTCGAGGTGACCGATGTCTTCACCTACGACCCGGTGCTTGGCCAAGTGAGCGTGCGGCCAGCCGGCGGCTTCCGACCGGGGTCGCACCGGGTGCTGCTCAGCGCCGAGGACCGGTTCGGCCACACCCACGTTGCCGTCGCCACCTTCGCCGTCGACGTCACGCCGCCGCAGGTGACCTGGCGCACCCCCACCCCCGACTGGAAGGTGCCGCCCGGGGCGGTCACTCTGCACGTTCGCGAGGAGAGTCCAGGACTGCAGATCCAAACGACCACGCCTTTCCGCTACGATCCCTGGTCGGGACTGCTTCTTCTGCTGCCGCCGGCCAGTGCCGCCGGGCCGCTCGAGGTGACCCTGGTCGATGCCGCCGGATTCACCGCCTTCAGTCGGATCGACCCAACCTCCGGCCGGTTTTGGGTCAAGCGGGGCCGCCCCATCGTCTGGTGGCAGGCCCTGATCTGGTGGGCCACCCTGCTCGGCATGCTTGTCGCCGCCGCCTACTGTCTGTGGTGGCGCCCGCCATTTCCGCCCTTTCCTGCGAGGTTGCACCCATGACTCATTGCCATGCTCACCGCCTGCCGGTGTTCCGCGTGTTCGTGTTCCGCGTGTTCCGGGGACATGATACGAAATTCTGCTGTTCCGTCTGTTCCGGGGACATGGTACGCGCCGGGAGTTCCGGGGACGTGATACGAAATGCTCCCGAAGCCGGATCCTCTCTACGAATGTTTCCCCGGACCAATGGAGGTAGGTATCTCCATGGCAGCCTTGCCACGAGGGGGCTTCCTTTCCCGGGGCCTTCTCCCATCGTCCTTGACACCGCGCTGTATCGGCCGATTGGCAGGCCGATTCCGGAGCGTGGCCTCAGCGATCGTGCCATCAGCGATTTGGAAATCCAGGTTTTACCCGGTTCGACGAAATTTGGGGAGTCGGTCTTGAATTCCGTATCATGTCCCCGAAATGCGCCACCCGGGGAGGCGGTGTTGAATTCCGTATCATGTCCCCGGAATGCATGGAATGCACGGGATGCGCGATCTGGCAAGGGTTTTTGCCGCCTGTGGGCAGGGGTGGTTGGTCTGCTGGTTGTGGTGTGGGCGATGGCTGGAGTGGCGTTCGGGCAGGCGTGGGTGTCCGAGGCGCCCCCGGCCGGGACGGCCAAAGTACTGGCGGCGCTGCGCGGCATGCGCGACAAGGTGTTCGCGGTGACGGCCGACGAGGAAATCCGCTGGCTGCAACGGCACCTGTTCTTTCTCGACGGCCTCTATCGCGAGCCGGGCGAGCCCGCGGGGAAACCGGTGTCGGTGGCCTTGGTGAAAGGCGAATGGGACGTGGCCCGCCAGGCGTTGGCGGCGGCCCCGGCCGGTCCGATGACCGAGTGGCAGGCGGGGATGCTCGCTTTTGTCGATCAGCGGTTCGACGAGGCGGCCACCCGGTTCGGGGGCCTGACCACGCAGCCCGGCGACCTGGGCAACCTGGCCCGCCTGTGGGCGGGAAGAGCCCAGGTGCGGGCCTGGCACCATGCCCACACGGCTTTGCGCGACGTCGTGGCGTCCCGGCTGAGACGAGTGGGCAGCGGTGCGGCCCTGGCCCCTGACAAGACTGTCGATCTGCTGCATGGGCTGTATTTGCTCCAGGAAGATGGTGAACTTGTGCGTCAGGCCGACCGGTTCCTGCCGCAGATGGAGAAAGATCCGCGTTTCTACTTCCCCCTGGCCCTGACGCTGATCCGCCTCGACAGGCTGGAGCAGGCCCGCGGCGCCCTCGCGCTGGCCATCAACCTGGGAGCGAAGCATCCCCGGGTGTCGCAAACCTACGTTTCGGTCTGCCAGAACCTGGGCCGGCAGGAAGAAGCGTATCGGGAACAGGTGGCGGCAGATGTGCTCTGGAGCGACGAGCCCCGGCGCTGGCTGGAAGGCGGGCCGGAAACGGGGTCCGCCAGTGGCGGCGGCCGCGGGATGATCGATTCCCCAGACGGACGGCCGGACGACTGGTTTGCGGTCACTCCCGCCGATATCGTGCGGCGGGCCGGGGCCGATCGCCCCCTGCGTCTGACCGCCGCCAGGAGCTTGCTGACCGGGGTGACCGGGCCGGGGACAGGGCTGGCCCGGGAGGCCCTGGGTGACCTGGCCTGGATGACCGCCGCCGATGCGGCCGACCCGGCGGCCCCGGCATCATCCTCGCTTGAATGGAATGCTGGCCCGGCGGCGGCCGCCGACCTCTATCGGCAAGCACTGGAAGCCGACCCCCTCTTGATGGCGGCCCGCTGGAAACTCGTGATGGCCAGACTCGAGCAGGGGCGGCACGGTGCCGCCTTCGACGAGTTCCTGGCCCTGGCCGCCTGGACCACCCTGCCGCAGGGCTACCATGCGGTGGCTCGCTGGCGGGCCGCCGCGCCCGACGTCTTCCAGGCGCTGGCCGAACTGTTCGCCCGCTCCTTGTACTCCGCCCTCGAAATGGCCTCGGCCGACCCGGAGGATCCGGCGCCGCTGCGCACCGCCGCCGCGGTGGCCTTCAGTCTTTTCCAGTTCGAGTTGGCGGCCCGCTACGCCCGGCAGGCCCAGGAGCGGGCGGGGGCGAGCCCTGCCGTGGAATGGCTGCTCCAGTTGGCGCGGTTCCGCGAGGCGGAGTATGCCCAGCGCTCGCTCGACGACGCCAAGGCGCGGCTGATGGTGGCGGCGCTGACCCCGCTGGCCGAAAGTTTCCCCGACCCCTTGCCCGACGTGCTCTGCGCCCGCCTCCAGGATTCCCTCAAGAAGCCCGACCTGGCGCGACGGCACTGGCAGCGGGCTTTGGCCCGCAAGGCGGAAGATCCGACCGTGCTGTTCGTCAACGCTCGCTTCGCCCTCGACAAGGGCGATTACGCCAAGGCTCGCGAGCTGTTCGAACGGTTGTTCCGGCGGGAGTATACGACCAACACCGCGGCCCTGGCGCGCCATCTCTGGCAACGCCTCAGCCGGCGGGCGGCCGCCGGTGACCAGGAGGGTGGGCGATGAACCCGCAGATGCGCCAGACGAAAAACCTGACCGGGAGAGAGAGGAAGACGACGGTCAGATCTCCGGCCATGATCCTGGCCAAACCCCGGACGAAGATGCCGACGACGATGAGCCCGAGCCGACCGCGGCAGGAGAGATCGGGCGACCGGGCCATCGGCACCCCGGAGGAGGTGGCGGCCCAGGCCCGTTCGACCGTGCCGGTCAGCGATTCCGGGCTCGCTTGGTCGTCTCGACCGCGTTCATCCTCCAGGTGGCGGGGTGTTTGGCGGCGGCGCCGGGCGGTGGTCTGGCTCGTGCTGCTGGTGCTGTTCGGCGTCGATCTGTTGCCGTTCACCGGGGTCGTTTCCGGCCCCCATCATGCGGGAGGCTGGCGCCGGGCGGCCGGTAGAGCGGCGGGCGGGGCGGGTGGAGCGGCCGGTGAGGCGGGTGAGGCGGCCGGTGAGGCGGTCGGCCCAGGGTTCGGCGGGCTGCCCGCCGCCTGGGCCCAGGGACGCGGGGCCGTCCGGCTGAACCCTTCCGGCAGGGGGACACCGCCGCCGGCCGGCTCGCCTGATTCCGCTGCTGGTCCGAGCCCGGTCGGGGCTGGCTCTGTCGCGCCTTCGGCGGCCATCCCCGACGCCCTTCTCGGGGCGGGCGGCAAACTGGGGCAAGCCTTGGCCCAGGGCATGGTGGAAGGCGCGCGCCAGACTGTCTTTCAGGCCCGCGACAAGGTCAAGGCCAAAGTCAAGGAACTGAAGGAGCAGGTCGGGGAGAACATCGCTTCCTTCGGCCGGGCCATCTTCGACTACGAGACCAAGCTGCAGGAGATGGAAGACCGCCTGGCCAGCGCCACCGCCTTCGCCAAAGACGCCTACGTCATGGCCAAGGCAACCCACGATCTCATCTACGCCACTCGCGGGTATTGGGGCGAGATCCTGCGGGAGCCGCTGATCTCGGCCGCGCAGGAAGCCCTGGCTGCAGCCTCGCCGATCCAGGGGATCATGTTCACTTCTGAAGCGGGGCTGATCCAGGATTTCCTGAACATGCCCAAGGACAAGGACCCGGTCGACTGGATCGACCGGGCCTCGACGATGATGCAGGTTCGGCTCGACGAGATGGCCAAAGCGCTGAACCAGCCGGCCGAGAAGATGATCGTCAAGCACGCCGACCAGTTCTTCGGAACGTTCGGCACCTCATTCAAACAGGTGGCCAAGATCTACCGCACCAAGGGCGAGCAGTCGATCGCCAAGACCCTTCTCGAACTGGCCAAGCAGAAGGAGGTGCGCAACAAACTCAAGGAGATGGCCACCTCGCTGCGTTCCGCCGTCAAGGATGCGGCCACCCAGGACAAGCTCGGCAAGAAGATCGACCGACAGCACAAGGACATCCGGGTTCTCCGCAAGAAGATCGAGGAGCTGCTGAAGAAAAGGGCCCGGCTCGAGCAGCAACTCGAGCAGCATGCCGCCTTCGGGGACAGCCACCGCCTGGCGGTGAAGAAGGGGCGGGATGTCAACAAACTCCTCGCCCAGAAGAAAAAGCGACTCGAGGCTCTGGAAGCGCAACGCCAGAAGATGTGGGAGCCCCTCCAAGGGGTGGCGGACGTGCAGGCCCGGCAGGCCGCGGCGATGGATCGCCTCGCCGCCGTGCAGGCCAAACTCGACGACCTGAACAACCGGCCGATGACGGCTCGGACTCCCGAGGAAATCGCCCGGGATACCGAAGCCCGAAAGAAGCTTGAAGCCGATCTCGCGCTGGCCCAGCGGGAAAAACGCCAGGTCGACGAAGAGACGTTTGGGTTGCGGCAAGTCCAAGCCGCCATCAAGGAGATCGAAGCGGAGATGGCCGCGGTGCGTGGCGACATCGAGAAGCTCGAACGAAAATCCGACGCCGCCGACGAATCCTCACACGATCTGGAAGGGGAAAACCGGAAGCGCGACGAGCTGTCGATGCAGATCCAGGACCTCGACCAGGAGATCGCGGCCCTGAAACAGGAAGTGAGCGAGAGCTACGATGCCCGCAACCAAATGATCCAGCGGGCCGAAACCGCCCAGGACATCTCTGACCTGATCAAAAGGGGCCGGGAACTGGGCAGCAAGGTGTTCGGCGAGATCGAGCTCACTCCCGAGAAGGCATCCGAGTGGATCGATAAAGTCGAGAAGGCCTACGAGGATGCCGAGAAAATGTGCGACTACTACGAGGAGAAAAAGCAGCAGTTCGAAGGCCTCCTCGAGGAGGCGAAGAAGCTCGATCAAGTGGCCGACGGGTTCATGGAACTGAAGAAGGCCCTCGAAGCGCGCATGGGCGATATCGCCACCATCCGCAAACTGATCACCACGGGCGGGGTCTCGGTCGAGGAGATCGACAACCTCAAGGTCTCGATCACCAACTTCCTGACCGGCGGGTTCGGCAACATGCAGGCCCGCTGCGCCGCCGCCATCTCGACCATCAAGGGATTGGACATCGCCCGGCTGGACACCATCTTCCGCGCCAAGATGGGCGGCAGCTTCGTCCTTCCCTCTCCCGATGACCGCCAGCTGAAAGAGCTGCAGGAAACCCTCACCGCGATGGGCGCCAACTTCACCCGCGACCTCGTCGACTTCGACCAGTTCAACGGATTCGTCAAGACGATCCAGAAGAAGTTCGACAAACTCGAGGAGATGTGGGGCGGCGAGAAGATGCAGAAATTCATCAAGAAATACTCGATCAACGAGAAATACGAGGAGTGGATCAACAAGCCCTTCAAGTGGCTCGAAAAGAAGATCGGAAAGAAGAACCTGGGCCGGCTCGGCCGCATCTGCAAGAGCATCGCCCGCATCATCAGCAAATGGGACCTCGACGACCCCGAACTGGCCTGGGCTTCCCCGGGTCCCTCCGACCTGATTTTCTTCCATGACCGGCCAGTGGTCTTGAACTTCATCGCTTCCGATGCCAATGCCGGCCTCAACCCCGACCCCCTGATGTGGTGGTTCGCCCTCGACGGCAAGCGGTTGGTGAACGATCCCCGGGTTCCCGCCTTCAAGTTCGTGCCGCAGGTCTTCGAGGAGTTCTCCTTCCTCGAGACCAAACACAAACAGGGCATGGTCCAGGTCATCCTGCCCCCGCCGCCACCCCGCGAAGGCGTGATCGAGCATACCGTCAAAGGCTGGATCAGGGATCGGGCCGGGCATGCCTCCAACGTCGTCGAGCAGGCCTTCAAGCTGCGCTACGACCCCGATCCGCCGGTGGTCAAGGTGAAGTCACCGCCCAGCGACCGGCCTGCCGGCAAGGCCGGCCAGGGATTCGAGGTCAAGGTCGAGGTGGCCGACTCGATCAGCCGAGTTCGCAAGAAAGACCTGATTTTCTGCATCTCTTCCGCGGACAACCCCGACATTCGTTTCCTGTACCGCGGGAATGATGCCCAACGGGTCACCTGGAAG
>CALLCO010000255.1 GCA_937998695.1 Candidatus Ozemibacteraceae bacterium | reverse complement strand
CAGCAACGGAATGTCCTCGCGCCGCTGCCGCAAGGGAGGCAGGCTGATCTCGATGACTTTGATGCGGTGGTACAGATCCTCCCGGAACCGCCCCTCCTGGATGGCCTTCCGCAGGTCCTTATTGGTGGCGGCGATGATGCGGACATTGACCTTGATCCGCTTGTTGCCGCCCACCCGAACGATCTGCCTCTCCTCGAGGACACGCAGGAGTTGCGCCTGCATTTCCAGGCTCATGTCGCCGATCTCGTCGAGGAACAGGGTGCCGCCCTGGGCCAGTTCGAAGACGCCGGGTTTGGCCCCCACCGCGCCGGTGAAGGCGCCCTTCTCGTAGCCGAACAGTTCCGATTCCATCAGGCTTTCGGAGATGGCGGTGCAGTTGATCGCCCAGAACGGCTTCGCCGACCGATCGGAATTGTAGTGGATGGCTTGGGCCACCAGTTCCTTGCCCGAACCCGATTCTCCCGTGACGAGCACGGTGACGTCCTCGGCCGAGACGCGGCCGATCAGCTTGTACACTTCCTGCATGGGGGGGCTGTTGCCCTTGAGCCCTCCCGTGGTCGACACCGCCGCCTGGACGGGCAGGTCGGCCGCGGCGCGGCGAGCCGCCAGGCCCCGGGCGATCAGCAACAGGCATTCGTCGATGTTGAAGGGTTTGGTCAGGAAATCGTAGGCACCGAGTTTCATGGCGGCGACGGTCGTGTCCATGTCGCTGTAGGCGGTCATGACGATGACCTGGGCATCAGGTCGGAGCCCCCGCACCCGCTCGAGAACCTGCAAGCCGTCCATTTCCGGCATCCGGATGTCGAGCAGGGTCAGATCGGGCTGGAAGGATTCGAACAGGGCGAGGCCCTTGGTGCCCGTCTCGGCCAGGGCCACCTCGTAGCCGGCCTTCTTCAGGGTTTTTTCGAACGCCCAGCGGACGCTGGGTTCGTCATCGACGACCAGGATCTTGGCTGCCTGGACCATCAGGGCTTCTCCTCTCCCGCGGTGTCGCGGTCATCCTCGTCCAGGGCCGAGACCCCCGACGGATCGAGGGTCCCTGGGCGCCCGGCAAGGTCGGCCAGGGGGTAGAAGCGGTCTCCGAACAGAAAGACCACCTGGAAAGCGGCCCCTCGCCGACGAAGGGCCTGCCCGACCAGGGACCGCACCTCCTCCTGCGTATACCGCAGAGAGAGGTGGAACAGCAAAAGGGTTTTGACCCTGGCGGCTTCCGCCACGTCGAGCACCTCGTCGAGAATGGAATGCTGGTGGAAGTTCCGCTCGTCGTCCTCCCGTTTTAGGTAGGTGCATTCGTGGCAGAGAAAGAGGCTCTCGGTGATGGCACCGACGGGAAGCGGGCGGGAATCGCCCCCATAGGTGAAGATGATCTGTTCGAACGGCTCGACCACTTTGCCCTTGCCGTGGGTCCAGATGGCCTGGTTGATCTCGGCCTGGCCGAGCGCGGCGAACTCCGGTCGCAAGCGGGAGCGGGCCTCCACGATGTTGTAGCCAAGGCTCAATTGCTTCTGGGAATGCTGGGTGCGGAAGGTGCGCAGGAAGGTCTTGCCGCGCCGGTCGTCGAGGGCCACGGTCTGTCCCGGTTCGAGGGGCCGCCAGGCGAGCGAGAACGACAGTTCGCTCTGGGTCTGCGCGAGATAGTTCTTTACCACCTCGACGAGGGCGTTGCCCTGGGGGTAATGGATTTCCAGTTCGGTCGTCTGGTCGCCCGCCCCCAGATTGCGGATGTTGACCAGGTTGATCAAGCCGGCGATGTGATCGGCATGTCCATGCGACAGGAAGACCTTGCGGATGCCGAAGACCCGGTTCAGCAGCGACGTGGAGAGGCCTTCCCCCGCATCGAACAGCAGGTTGAATCGGCGATGGTACAGCCAGGTCGAGAACAGGGCCCGCGAGAAGCCGCGCAACTGGTCCTGGAGAGGGAAGGGGGCCTTGGTCATCACAGCTCCTTGAAGCCCTGGGGATTCTTGACCTTGGAGATGGCCACGTCGTAGGAAATACGCCCCTGTTGGTAGAGGGCCTTCAACGAGCGGTCCATCGAGGTCATGCCGAACTCGCTGCCGGTCTGGATGAAGGTGTCGAGCTGGGTGATCTTGTTTTCCCGGATCAACCGCCGGATGGCCGGGGTGGCGATCAGCAGTTCGAAGGCCAGCACCCGCCCGTTCTTCTCGACGGTCGGCAGCAGTTGTTGCGAGATGATGCCCTGCAGCGAGTTGGCCAGCTGGATGCGGACCTGCTCCTGCTGGTGGGGGGGAAAGACGTCGACGATGCGGTCGATGGTCTGCTGGGCGTCGCTGGTATGGAGGGTGGCGATGACGAGGTGGCCGGTTTCGGCGGCGGTGATGGCGGTCGAGATGGTTTCGAGATCACGCATCTCGCCGATGCCGATGATGTCAGGGTCCTGGCGCAGGACGTGCCGCAGGGCGATGGCGAACGACCGGGTGTCGCAGTGCACCTCGCGCTGCAGGATGATCGACTTCTTGTGTTTGTGGATGTACTCGATCGGATCTTCGATGGTCAGCACCCGGCAGCGCCGCTCGCGGTTGATCTGGTCGATCAGCGAGTTGAAGGTCGTGGTCTTGCCGACCCCGGTTGGCCCTGTCACCAGCACCAGGCCATTGGGGCGCCGAGACAACTCGACCGCCGCTTCGGGCAGGCCCAGTTCTTCCAGGCTCTTGATCTGGGGGGCGACAATGCGGATCGACGCCTCGACGTAGCCCTTCTCCTTGAAGATGTTGACCCGGAACCGGCCGAGCCCGGGCATCGACAGCGAGAAATCGAGCTCCCATTCCTCCTCGAACTTGGCGATCTGGTCGGCGTTGAGAATCGAATAGACCAGGTGCTGACAGGTTTCCCCGTCCAGGTTATCGAACGGCAAGGTGACGATTTCCCCGTGGACGCGGGCGGCCGGCGGCAGCCCGACCGTCAGGTGGAGATCGGACGCCTGCCGGTCCAGGCAGACCCGCAGCAACCGGTCGAGCGTCATGGTGTCCAGCATCGTGTCACTCCTTCCCCGCCAGTTCCGCGGGTGTCCCTCGGGGCGGCCCGTCTCCCCGCGCCCTCTGCCGCCGCGCTCGGGGCTGGATGGACGGTTCGGGTTCCCGGCAGAGCATGGTCCCGGTTGGCTCGGCCCCGCGCCCCGGCAACCCAGGGCAGGGCGCTTCAGGGACCGCCCGCATCGCCTCGACCACCTCGACCAGGTCCTCGTACAGATCGGTGACGACAATCGTGCCGTCGGGTTCGATCAGGATCTGGGCTTCAACCCTTGGTGCGGGTGTGGGTGTCGGTCTCGACCGTTGAGCTGTAATACTCGCTGGTGAACTTCTGGTCCTTGACCTGGGCATTCAGTACTTCCTTGAGGATCTTGACATACTCGTCGCATTTCTTGCCAAAGCCCTCGAGGTGGACCTCCACCTGGCCGTCGGGCTTGATGGTGACCGAGATCTGTTCCTTCTTCGTCATCGGCCGGACACTCCTTTCCACAGTCCCCGGAGCCATCCGAGGAGGTAATCGATCGGGCCGGTACCCAGCATGCGGGCCTGGGCATCGGAATACTTCTTGCGGTGCGGCACCAGTTTGGCGGCGCGTGCGAAGGCGTCGGCCGCCTCGCCGGTCAACCCCATCGCCAGGTGGCACTCCCCCAGTTCGTACCAGGCCTCGGCCAGGTCGGACTGGACGGCCAGCACCTTCTTGAAGACAGGAACCGCTTTTTCGTACAAGCCGGCATACTTGTACCCTTGCGCCACCTTGAGCTGGACGAGCCAGTCGTGGGGCGCCATCTCGCGGGCTTTTCCCATGCAGAAATCCGCGCTGCTCGCCCCCGTCCGGGCCAGGATCTCGCCCCGGACCACCCAGGGGAACCAGCCCACCCGGTCGGCCTTCATGCTGCCGTCCGAAAAGGCCAGGGCCTCCTGCAGGCTGCCGTTGCGCACCAGGGCCAGGGCCCGGGCCGCCTGCACGTCGGGGCTCTTGCCGAACGTCTTCTGGGCCTTGATGGCCCAGGTCAGCGCTTCGGGGTTTTCCTGCAGGTCGAGGAGGCACCGCAGCTGCCCGACCCAGGCCGCCTCGAGCATGTTGTCCAGGCCCAGGGTGCGGGAATACAGCTTGAGTGCCTTTTCCCAGTCCATCTTCCGGTAGGCCTCGTCAGCCAGGCGCAGGATGTACTGCGGATCGGTGGGGTCGTTCCCTTCGCCGTCCCCTGCCCCGCCGGCACGGCCCCCATCGCCCTCCGTGGGGGTGGGATTCTCGAACTCCAGCCACTGGAAGCGGCTCACGGGGTCCTCCGGGTCGGAATCAGCGGCGCACGGTCAGGCGGATGGTCTGGTCGGTCTCCACCTGCTCCTGGACCAGATTGAATCCGCGTTTCTTCAGTTCCTTGGTCAATTTCTGGTAGGCATACTGCTGGGCCACCCGGCTCAACAGGTCACGCCCCAGCTTTTCGAGTTCGCGCTCCGATTTCCCGTGGCCCTCGACCCGCATCTGGACATCGCCCCGGCCGGTCTTCTCGAAGGTGACCTTGAACCCGTTCCCCTCGAGAACCGTGCTGTCTCCCTCATCGACGGTTTCGGCCAGCGCGTAGTTCTTGGGCAGGTCGACCTCGACCGTCGTCGCGTCCTCTTCCCCCTGCAGGCCCTGCTCGAGCGCCGCCGCCCCCTGGATCATTTTCAGACCCAAGGCCGCCCCCGCCACCGCCACGGCCGCGGCGAAAGCCGGGCCCCCCATGACCGCCGGAACCAACACGACGAATGCCGACATCTCGCTCCTCCGTTCTGGTGACCGGGCCTCAGCCGATTTCGAGGGCCCGGTGGGTCTTGAAGGGTTCCTGGGCCACCGGCAGCGCCGAGGCCGGGCGGGCCCGCTCCGAGGCCCACCGCCGGAGATCGTCGATCTCCTCCTTCATCGTCTTCGACAAGGGATAGGTCTCGGTCAGAGCCTTGACGATCAGTTCGGTCGACAATGGCGTATCGAGGGCGAACGCCTCGTAGATGGCCGACCCGATCGCCTCTTCGATTTCGGCGCCCGAGTAGCCTTCGCTGGCCGCGGCCAGCTGGCCGAGATCGAAGGTCTGGGGATCCCGCCCCTTCTTCTGCAGGTGGATGGTGAAGATGGCCTTCCGTTCGGCCGGCAAGGGCAGGTCGACGAAGAAGATCTCGTCGAAACGCCCCTTGCGGAACAGCTCGGGCGGCAGGTCACGGATCTTGTTCGAGGTGGCGATGACGAACACCGGTGAGGTCTTTTCCTGGAGCCAGGTCAAAAAGGTGCCAAAGACACGGCTGGTGACGCCGCTGTCAGAGGCCCCCGACGACTGCACGCCCGCGAAGGCCTTCTCGACCTCATCGACCCACAGGATGGCGGGAGCCACCGACTCGGCGGTGCGGATGGCGCGGCGCACGTTCTCCTCGCTCGATCCGACCAGGCTCGAAAAGATGCGACCCATATCGAGTCGCAACAGGGGAACGTTCCACAGGCTGCTGACCGCTTTGGCCACCAGGCTCTTGCCGCATCCCTGCACCCCCAGTAGCATGAGGCCCTTGGGAGGGGTGCACCCGAAGGCCCGGGCTTTCTCGGAAAAGGCCTGCCGTCGCTTGTCGAGCCACTCCTTGAGGTGCTCGAGGCCACCGACGTTCTTGAACGCCTCGGTGGCGGCGTAGAACTCGAGGATGCCGCTCTTGCGGATGATCTGCTCTTTTTCCTGCAGAATGGCCCGGAAGTCCTCGCCGTCGAGCTTGAGTTGCGAGATCAGCGTCTTCGACAGCACGTTCTCGATCTCGCGCAAGGTCAGCCCGGAACAGGCCTTGATCAGCCGTTCGCGGTCGGCCTGGGGCAGGTTGATGCGGACCCGGGGATTATTGCGGACCAGATCGACCATCTCGTCGATCTTCTGGTTGATCTCTTCGGCGGTGGGGTAACCGAACTCGATGACGGTGATCTCCTTTTCCAGCTCGCAGGGAATCACCAGACTGGGGGAAACCAGGAACAGCGTGCGCGGGCTGTCCCGCAGGAAGGTGGCCAATTCCCGCAGTCGGCGCACGATGCGCGGGTCTTTCAGGAAGGGGTGGAGATCCTTGAAAATGAAGATGGCATTCTCGACATTGTCGATGACCGCGTTCATGGCCTCGTAGGGGTCGGTGGTCCCTTCCGAGATCTTTTTCTTCATCTGCAGGTCGGTGCCGGCCTCGAGCAGGCCACGGGTGTACGACCAGCAGTAGCACCGCTTGTTCTGTAATCTGGCGACTTCCGAAACGATCTTCTCGGCCCGCTCCTCTTCGTGGGTCACCAAGTACAACACGGGGTACTTGGCCCGCACCAGGACATCGATCTCCTGGAGGAACGAGGAGGTGGGGCCCGGGCGGGGCTTCTGGTCACCCGCACCGGGGCGCGGGGGCGTGGCGGCAGGGGCGCCAGCCCCGGCGGCGGCGGGTCCGGGGGGCGCTTGAGCGCCGGGACCGGTCGAACGAACGAGCGGGGAACCGGCAGGGCGGGAAGGGCTGTCGGTCATGGAAACCTCGATTCGGCGCGACTGACTGGAGGCGACAGGCCCCATTCTAGCACCCCCCCCGTGCCATGTCAAAGGGCATGAAAACCGGCCTCCCCGACAACCCGACCATTCGCCCCGTCTTCGAGGTTCCCCTCGCCCACCCCTCCATCCGCGGCCACTCCGATGGCGGGAGCCTCAGCCTCCCTCCTTCGGATCAGCGAAGCCTCCCAAGCTTCTCCATCGACCCGTTGTCACCCTTCCCGGGATTATGCTAGAGTGGGCACGATCATGCCGGAAAGGGGAGCGTATGGCCACCAACGATGGGATCAAGATCTCCGACAAGCGGGCCACCCACGATGACGATGAGGATCGCCCCTCCGCCCGTGAGCCCGGGAAGAGCGTTCCTGGAAGCGCACCCACCCAGGCCGGTGCCCCCCCCCACCCCTCCGACTCCCCGGAAGCGCCCGTCCCCGAGGGCGAGGCCGCCTTCGGCCCGGAAGACGAGCAACCGTTGTCCCTGCTCGAGCTGAATTTCTTCGAGATCACCAACTTCTGCCTGGGCCTGCTGATCCAGAAAGCCTGGATCGCCCTCGGCCTGGTCGGCAATCCTGCCACCGGACGCCTCGAGCGCGACCCCGCCGAAGCCCGGCGCCTCATCGATCTGATCAGCCTGATCGCCGGACACATGCAGGGCAAATGGGGCCACCCCGACCTCGAGCAGGAATTGCAGACCCAGTTGACCAACCTGCGGCTGAACTTCGCCAAACTGCCCCCAACCCCCTGACTGCCGCTGAAAAGGAGTCCCCATGCCCGACAAGAGCCGACTGCAACGCCAGGTCGAAGCCTCCCTCCGCCGTCTCATCGACCGGTTCACCGCCTACGCCGCCGTCGCCCACCTGCCCGCGGACCGGGAACTGCTGGCCGGCACCTTCGTCTACCTGCTCGACGAGGATGATCTCGTCCCCGACCAGGTCCCCAACATCGGCTTCCTCGACGACCTGATGGTGTTTCTGGCCGTCGCCCAGAAGCTGACCCCCGAGGGCCAGACCAATCCCGTCCTCGACCGGGCCGAGCTCGAGCAGGAGCTGGCCTTCGTCGAGAAGAACAAGGGCATGTTGTTCACCCGGGTCGACCCCTCGATCGACGGCATTCGCCAGAAGGGGCGCGAAGCCGTCGATCAGCTCGCCGATCTGTGTCGCCAGATCACCGACAAATATTCCCATCTTGGGAGGGGAGAAACATGAAACCTCGTGTCCTGGTCCTGCTCGTCTTCGTGGCTGTGTGGTTCTTCGTCCCGGCAATCGCCTCCGCCAACCCCGACGCCGATATCTTCACCCCGCTGGCGGACATCGTGGCCCACCCCGACGCGTTTGCCGGCCACCTGGTTTCGGTGCAGGCCACCTACCAGGGCTGGCGGAATGCCCCGGGCAGCCCTCCGGTGACCCGCTCCGATTGGGTCATCCAGGCCCCCGGCGGCCCCTCCATCTATTGCACCGGCCAGTATCCCGACCAGCTGCGCCCGGACGACCCCGCCGCCCTCGGCCGCCAGGTGACCGTCCTCGGGCAGGTCATGATATCCGCCGCCGGCCAGCCGTATCTGCAGGTCTCCCAGGTCACCCCAATGCAGCCGGCCCTCGAACGGATGGTCTCGGTTTCCCAGATCCTGTTCGATCCACTGGGCATGCAAGGGCGCACCATCGGTCTGCTCGGCGTCCTGGCCAAGGGGTATGGTCCGCGCGGCAACCGCCTCTACCTGTTGGCCGATCCCACGGGGGCCATTACCCTCGAACGGCTGCCCAAACTGTATCCCAAGGGCACCATCCTGCGCCTGCGCGGCGTGGTGGGGACCGACTCCAACGGCCTGCCCCTGGTCAAGGATGTGGAGATCGTTTCCGCCAAGCCCTGACCCGCCCGTTTCCCGCCGACCTTTTTCCCACCCCGGGCCCGACGGCTCGGGGTGGGTCGCGTTTTCCAGGCCCCCCGACGCGGTTCTCGGGTGGCCACCCGGACGGGACGGCTTCAGACGGACGGCTGGATCTTCTCGGGTTTGTGACGTCGGAACAACCCCGCCGTCTTCCGGAAGAGGTACATGAACGGCCCGTAGATGGCGAATCCCCAGGAGATCAGGAAAAGACACAGCGGGGGAAACACGACCAGAAAGACCAAAAAGAGCAGGACCAGCAATCGGCGCTGCCCAGTGGTCCGTTTGGTTTTTTTCATGGCGGGGTATTCGATCGTGCTCACCATCAGAAACGAGGTGAAGAGGACGATCGCCGGAATGACGGCATCGGGAATCCGAAAGAAGGTGAAAAACTGCATCTCGAAGATGGTCAGGGTGCACAGGATGCCCGCCCCTGCCGGGATCGGCAAACCGGTGAAGACGTCCTGGTCGGAGGGCGGCGTGATGTTGAACCGGGCCAGCCGCAAGGCCCCGCACAGCACGAACAGCCCGGTGCAGAGCAATCCGACCAGGGCGAAATCGGCAAGGTACCGCCGGAAGACCAGAAAAGCGGGCGCCACCCCGAAGCTGACGAGGTCGGCCAACGAGTCGAGCTCCGCCCCGAACTTCGAGGTCACCGAGGTCAACCGGGCAATCCGGCCGTCGAGGATGTCGCAGATGACCGCCACCACAAGAATCCAGCCGGCGGCCAGGAACTCGTCCTGCGAGGTGAAGATGATCGAGAGATAGCCGCAAAAAAGGTTGAGCGAGGTGAAAATATTGGGAAGGATCGACAGATGTCGCCGGAACCCCGTCCGGGGCGGGGGCGAAGGGGGGGCCGCGTCAGACCCCGGGCGCCCGGCTTCAGGAACGATGGGCGATGATGGTTGCTCCACCTTGCACCTTCTGTCCGACGGTGACCGCCACCTTGGCGGTGAGCGGCAGGAACAGGTCGGTCCGCGACCCGAACCGGATCAGACCGAACCGCTCGCCGCGGGCGACCTGCTGGCCGGGGTCGGTCCAACAGACGATCCGGCGGGCGATGATGCCGGCGATCTGCCGCACCATCACCTTATAGCCGCCATCATCGATGCCGATCGAGTTCTGTTCGTTGTCAAGCGAGGCCTTGGGCACGTTGGCGGGCAGGAATCGACCGGGGTTGTACTGACGCCAGGTCACCTTCCCCTCGATCGGCGCCCGGTTGAGGTGCACGTCGAAGATCGACAGGAAGATGCTGATTCTCTGGGCGGGCCCGTCGAGGAAGGGCACCCGGTCAACCGTCTCGATGCCAACCACCCGTCCATCGGCCGGCGAGACGATGAGCCCTTCTCCCTCGGGGATGGCCCGCTCGGGATCCCGGAAGAAGTAGGCGGAGAACCCCGCCAGCAGGGCGAAGATCGAGCCGATCCAGCGGCAGAGGCGATAGGAGACGAGGCTCAACATCCCGAATAGGGCGATGAAGGGGAATCCCTCGGGATGTACGGGGCTGCGCATGACGGAGGCTCCTCGGCGGAATGACGGCCGGTCCGGCCGGCCGCCCTCATTATAAGGGGGGGGCAGGGCCCTGTCAAACGCTCCCGCATCAGAACCCGAACTGCCCGAAGAGGCCCCATTTCTCCAGGAGCAGCCGCATCTGGTTCATCTTCTTGGCGGCGTACCAGTCCTTCAGATCGATCACCCGGAACCGCAACAACTCACGGACATCTTTGAGCAGACCGAGGAAGGTCGGCCGCTCGGCGGCGGGAAAGCCGTCGATCTTCTCGAGCAGCACGTCGAAGGTCTGGTAGGTGCCCTGGTCCACTTCGCGCTTCACCTTGCGGAAGATGGTCGCTCCGTATCCGGCCAATTTCTGGGCCGCGGTGGGGTCGCCGGGGTCGCGGGTCAGGCGGTCCTGGAACTTCACCATTTTTTTCAGGAACACGGTGATGGGCAGATCGACCGCCACATAATAGATGGCCGTCTTGGCGACCATCGAGGTGGCCTTGCTGCCGAGGTACGCCCCGACCACGCCACCTGGCCCCGGCACTAGCAGATTGCCGAGGGTGGCTCCCAGGGTGGCTCCGGTGAACGTCGCCGCCCCCTTGGCGAGACTTTTCAGCAACGTCATGACGAAGAAATCGAGGACCCCTCCGTTCTTGATGGAGCGCTTCAGATGTTCCCGCAACCCGGGGGATCCCCGCCCGCCAATGGTGGTGAGCATTTCCGCGCCCATCACCGAGAGGTAGTCGAGCGAGAATTTGGCGCAGGTATCGGAAATCGCCCGCCCTAGGATTTCCAGGTTGAGCCCCTGCAGGAAGGTCACCAGCAGGTCGCCCGCCGCCGAGAAGGCGAACGCCCCCACGAGGTGGGGGATGGTCTTGGCCAGATCGTAGAGGATCTTGTCGAAAAAGATGACCAGATCGCCCCGGAAAGCGAAGTCAACCCCCTGACCGGCGGGGGTGACCTTTTCGACGAACAGGTCCACAGCGATATCGCCGTCGGAGGTCAGGAAGAGCTCCTCGCGCCTGATTTTTCCCGGCCATTTGCCCGTGAACCGCACCGTCCCGGCGAACTCGATGAAGACCCGCCGGTAGGCCGGGTCGTAGAACTGGTTTCGGATCTGGAGGCGGACCATCCCCTGCCGGTCGAGATGGCGGGCAAAGACGGGAAGCTGTTGCTGCACCAGCGTGGCGACCCGAAGGCAGATCTCGTCGATCCGCCGGGCAACCACCCCGTCTTGCCCCCCTTGGCCCCCGGGTGCCGAGGCCAACGTCGGTCGCGGGGTTTCGCCCCAGGTACGGGGAGTCATCCCCAGATTCAGGATTCCCCCCAAGATCAGCGCCAGCAGGAGAGAGTGGCGCACCCATGGCGCCTTCCGCCCGGGATGGTGGGAAAAACGTGGTTCGCTCATGCATCCTCCTCCTGAGTCGCTTACGCATGCAGGGTTCACCGGTAGTATAGCCCAATCGACCTGGCTTGGCCACACCTCTCCTCACCGCTTCTCACGCCCCCTCGGCCCTCCAAGACTGGCTGGCCCGCTCTCCCGACCAAGGGTTGCCCCGGCTCCGCCGTCGCTCCCGGTTCGCCCCAGCACGCACCGACGACTGATCCACGGGCATCCCCCAGGTCGCCAGTTGAGAGAACCAAGTGAGGCTGGTATCCTTGGGCACACCCTCCGGCCAAGTGCCCAGGAGTCGAATGCCGTGAAAATCGTCCTGTGCGGCGGCGGGGAGATCGGTCTCCTCCTCGCCCGCGAACTGTTCAGCCAGCACGACATCTTCGTGGTGGAGCCCTATCCCGAGCGGGTGGCCCAGTTCGAGGAGTTCGACGTCCAGGTCATCCAGGGGAACCCCACCAACCTGGAAATCTTGCGGCAGGCCCAGGTGGCCGAGGCTGACTATTTCATCGGCTGCGCCTATTCTGATGAGGTCAACATCATCAGTTGCCTGGCCGCCAAGCAACTCGGCAAAGCCCGCACCATCTGCTTCGTCAACAAGGAACACTACTTCGAGACCTTTCAGGGCGAACTCGGCAACCAGCTGATCATCGACCGCCTGATCTGGCCCGAGAAGCTCCTGGCCGAAGACATCGCCCGCATCATCACCGTCCCGGGTGCGATCGACGTCGAAGTGGTCGAGAAGGACATGCTCAAGCTGATCGAGTTCAAGGTCAGCCCCGATCACCCCGACGTGGGCAAGCCGATCCGCGACCTCGAATTGCCCAAGGGCACCCTGATGGTAGCTCTGGTACGCGACCGGGAAGTGTTCATCCCCCATGGCAACACCACCATGTCTCCCTGGGATAAAGCCGTCTTCTTCGGCACCGAGGCCGGCATGCGCAAGCTGGTTCACCGCTACGACCCGCCGCACCGCGGCAAACAGCAAGTCGTCATCGTCGGCGGCGGCAACTCGGGCATGCTGCTGGCCGAGATCCTCGAGGAAATGGACAATGTGGGCGTCCGCCTGATCGAGCAGCGGCCCGAGCGAGCCGAACTCCTCTCCCAGCGGCTTCCCTATACCCTGGTCCTCCAGGCCGACGGCACCGACCTGGAATTCCTCGCCACCCAGAACCTGCCGGAATGCGACTGCTTGATCGCCCTCACCACCAACGACGAGCGCAACCTCCTGATCTCTCTCCTCGCCCGCCACCTCAACGTGCGCAAGCTCATTTCCCGCGTGGTCGCCCCGAACAACCTGCCCCTATTCGAGCGGGTGGGCGTCGACGTGGCGCTCAGTGCCCGCCTGGCCGCCGTGCGCAGCATCGCCCTGATGGTCAACACCCAGGGGATGAGCGTCCTGAACGTGATCGAGGAAGGGAAGGCCGAGGTTCTCGAACTGGCGGTCCCCGACTCGTTCGAACCGGTGCTCCTCAAGGACCTCCCCCTGCCGGAAGGGGTGATCATCGGGGCCATCCGTCGCAAGGCCCATTTGATCGTCCCGCGCGGTGACGACAAGATCAAGCCGGGGGATTTCCTGCGGGTCTTCTGCAAGACCGGCCGGGGCCCCGAACTGCGCCAGCTGCTGACCGGCCAGGCGTCTGAGGCCTGATCCCCCGCCGCCATGATCCGACTTCGCCTCGTCCTGGCCACGCTGGGCCTGATCGTGCGCGCGTTCGGCGCCCTGATGGTGCTGCCCCTGGCCATCGCCGCCCTGTATCGGGAATGGCCCTCGGCCGGCCATTTCGCCCTGACCGGCGGGCTGGCCGCCGGGATCGGCCACCTGATGAGCGGGCTGGTCCCCAGCCGCACCTTCGACGATCTCGACCGGGTCGAGGGCATGGCGGTCGTCGCCTTCGGCTGGTTTCTGGTGGCCGTCTGTGGGGCCATTCCCTATCTGTGCCTCGGCCTGTCGCTCATCGACAGCCTGTTCGAGTCGATGAGCGGGTTCACGACGACGGGCGCCACCATCTTCACCGATTTCTCGGTCTACAGCCGATCCCTCTTTTTCTTCCGAGGATTCACCCAATGGCTCGGGGGCATGGGCATCCTGGTGCTGTTCGTGGCCATCCTGCCGATGCTGTCGGTGGCCGGCCGCCAGCTCTTCTTCGCCGAAACCTCGGCCGCCTCGAAGGAGAAGCTCACCCCGCGCATCCGCGATACCGCCCGCCATCTCTGGGGTTGGTACATCTTCCTGACCCTCCTCGAAACCCTGCTGTTGATCTTCTTTGGCATGCCCGGCAACGACGCCATTTGCAATTCCATGGCCACCCTGGCGGCCGGGGGGTTTTCCCCGCACGGGCAGAGCATCATGGGTTACGCCAACCCGGCCGCGGAATGGATCATCATCGTCTTCATGTTCCTGGCCGGCGCCAATTTCACTCTCCAGGTGCGCGCTTTGCGAGGGAACCTCCGGGCCCTGTGGGAAAATGTCGAACTGCAAGGGTATGTCGCCATCGTTGTGGTCAGCTCTCTCGTTCTGTTCTTCGTGCTCGGGGCCGATCCGGCATCCGGATGGTCCCTGACCACCCTGCGCACCTCCCTGTTCCAGAACATCAGCATCCTCACCACCACCGGGTTCGCCTCGGTTGATTTCCAGCTCTGGACCGACCGGGCCAAGGTGGTATTGGCCTTTCTGATGCTGATCGGCGGGTGTTCCGGGTCGGCAGGGGGCGGCATCAAGGTCATCCGGGCGCTCTTCCTGGTGAAGTTCCTCGCCCGCCAGATGATCCGGGCAATCCACTTGCGAGCCGTGATCCCGATCCGTCTTGGCCGCCGGATCTTCATGGACCATGAGTTCCAACCCATCCTGGGGTTCATCGGCTTGTACTTTTCGCTGTTCCTGTGCGGCGGCATCGTGACCGCCCTCCTCGAGAACGATCTCATCGTGGGATTTTCAGGAAGCATCGTCACGCTGGGCAACATCGGACCGGGGTTCGGGGTCATCGGACCCATGGGCTCTTTCGCAGGCCTGACCACCGCCACCAAGGCCATCTATTTCTTCCTGATGTGGGCGGGGCGGCTCGAGGTCGTGACCCTGCTGGCCCTCTTCCAGCGGGAACTCTGGCCAGGTTGGAGAACCCGCCCCCGGCCGCCTGCCCCGGTCGCGGCCCCGCCCCTCAGGTAACCCCCGGCAGGCCCCCCCCGAGAAGGTTGACGCTCCCCCCCCCTGGTGGGTACAATGTTGACATGACGAAACCTCGATCACGCCTGCCCCTCATCTGGATCCTCGTCCTGTCGCTGCTCGGCCAGACGCTGGTGCCGGCCTTCGGCCAGGAAGGCGATGCCATCCAGGCCCGCCACCGGGCCTATGTCATGGCCTACGAGGCTTATACCAACGCCATCCTATCCGGAGCTCCCCTCGAGCAAAAGAATGCCCACTTGCAGGCGTATCTCGCCGCCAAGCAATCCTACGAAGAAATACTCCTCTCCGCAAAGGGCAAACCCGCTGGCAGCACCGGTGCGACCACCGCCCACGGTGAGACCGCCACCGTGACCCCGAAAAGCCAGTCGACCGCGACCGGCCCCACGGCCACCGTCGCTCCCACGCTTCCCGCCCCCACGACCCAAGAGAAGCAGAGCTGGTTCGGCCGGATGTTCCAGAAGGCCAAAGCCGCCCTGCTCGGCAAGCCGGGCTCCAAAGACATGCCCCTGTGGGAAAAAATCCTCTGGAACGTCGGCCGCTCGCTCGTCCCCTCGATGGGCGTCATGCTGGCCACCGCCCTGCTCGCCCCGCTCTCGCCGGTCGCCATGATCGCCGGCGGCATCCTGGTCGGCGCGGCCCTCGGCGGCGCCATGACCTATGCCTACGAGAAGCGGATGAACGCCAAATACCGCGACAAGCCGAAAGACGACGCCAAGATCTGGCGCGACGTCTCGGTCAGCGCCACCATCGAAGCGGTCATGGCCCCCTTCAACCTGGCCACAGGCGGGTTGTTCGGCATGGTCGGCCCCACCATGGGCAACGCCATCTACCGCGTCGCCGCCACCCAGGCCGCCCTCAGTTTCGCCGGCAGTGCCCTCTCCTCGACCGTGGGCGGCGGGGTGAAAAACCTGTGGGCGAAATACTACTTCCACTACCCCGAAAAGATCGCCGCCGCCGAGAAGCGCATCGACGATATCCTCGAAGGCCATCTCGCCGCCGGTACCCCTCTTACCGAGGCCGACATCAAGGAGCTCGATAGGCTGCGGGCCTTGATCGACGAGATGAAGGGCGAGAGCTACTCCCACGAAGACTTCCTCAAGGACATGAAGCGGGCCGCCCTGTCGTCCGCCATCTCCGGGTTCGCCGGGTCGGTGCTCTCCGACCGCCTCTACACCTACGATTCAGGGCGTTGGGCCGATCGTCTGTCGGTGCGCATCTTCGGCTCGACCGCGAAGGGGAAGGCCTTGTCGAGCCTGGTCTCGACCATGCCCACCAACTTCGCCGGCGGGGCCGCCAATGCGTGGCTGAACAAGGGCTTCATCAACGACGACATCAAGGCCATCCGGGCTGAACAGGCCCGCTTCGCCCCCGGCAGCGCCCCCTACGAGTATTACACCCGCGTCATCGCCGGCATGGAAGCCAAGCGCGACGCCATCAAGGTGGGTCGGGCGGGCGTCGATACCATGGTCGACAGGCTCGCGGTGCGCAGCGCTCAGTTGTCGGTCGAAGCCCTGAAGTACAACCTCTACGACGGCCCCAAAGCCCGCAAGGAAGCCATCGACCGGGCCTATCGGCAGCAAGACCCCGAATGGCAAAAGGCCGCCAAACTCTACGAAAAGTATCAGAAAGAGCAAGCCGGGGGCCCCAACCCATTGCTGATTCGTAACCCGGCCGCGTATGCCCGAGCGTACGCCGCCTGGAACAAACGGGTGGAAGCCGCCCGCAAGGAATGGTTGCAGCAGTGTGAAGCGGCCGAGGCCGCCCAGGATCGGCCCCTCAACCAGTCCATCCGTTCCGAGCTGGCCACCCAGTATGACAAAAATTACAAGTTAAACCAGATGCTCGAACTGGGCCGCCTGCAGGGCGGGTTCGCC